>NZ_JBEXUD010000033.1:0-135371 GCF_040614215.1 Dactylosporangium sp. NPDC006015 | reverse complement strand
CCCTCCTGCGGGTCAACGCCCACGGCTCCGGCGACATCCTGCGCATCGACGGCCGCGGCACGGTCCAGGACTCCTGGCTGCACGACCCGGGCGGCTCCGGCTCCGCCCAGCACAACGACGTCATCCAGTCGACGAACGCGACGTACGTCCGCATCCTGCACAACCGCCTGGAGAACCAGCACACCCAGACGTCGTGCATCCTGCTCAAGGCCGACATCGGCCCGATC
This sequence comes from Dactylosporangium sp. NPDC006015, assembly GCF_040614215.1. NCBI lineage: Bacteria > Bacillati > Actinomycetota > Actinomycetes > Micromonosporales > Micromonosporaceae > Dactylosporangium > Dactylosporangium sp. NPDC006015. Next base: position 135,144 of record NZ_JBEXUD010000033.1, on the reverse strand, counting down.
AGCGACGTGGTCGTCGACAGCAACCTGATGAACGGCGGCGGCTACTCGTTCTACTGGTACGACGCCGGCTACAAGATCACCAACGGCAAGGTCACGAACAACAAGTTCATGCGCCAGTCCGGCGGCGGCTTCTGGCCCAAGGGCGGCTACTACGGCACCCAGGCCCTGAACGCCTCGACGCTCCCCACGTGGAGCAACAACACCTGGGCCGACAACGGCCAGCAGATCGGCAGGTAAGTCAGCGGGACCATCAGTCAGGGGGCGCGACCCGGAACTCCGGGCCGCGCCCCTGACTGTGTACGCAGACCCCGGCGTGGCGGCGGTGTGACACGCCGGATGCGCGGACCGTCCGATGGGTCGTGGCGTGTGTTGAACTGGGGCGTGCAGATGCGTCCGGCGGAGTTGGCGGCGATCCGTGCCGGTGATGTCGATGTGGCGTTCCGCCGGTGGGATCGGCCTCGGATCAAGGTTGGTACCCAGATGCGTACGGCGGTCGGGCTGGTCGAGATCACGTCCGTCGACCGGGTGCCGGTGAGGTCGTTGACCGCAGCGGACGCCCGCCGGGCCGGTGCGGCGTCGCTGGTCGCGTTGCGGGAGGGGCTGGACCGTGTCCACCCGGAGCGTCCGGTGTACCGGATCGGGCTGCGGTACGCGGGCGTGGACCCGCGGCACGCACTGCGGGAGTCGGTGCCCGACGACGCCGAGATCGACGCGATCGTCGTGTGGCTCGACCGGCTCGACCGTGCCTCTTTGACCGGGCCGTGGACCCGCCAGACGCTGCTGCTGATCGACGAGCTGCCGGCCACCCGGGCACCCGACCTCGCGCAACGGATGGGGCGCGACACCCCGTCGTTCAAGCAGGACGTGCGCAAGCTGAAGGAGCGCGGCCTGACCGAGTCGCTCGACATCGGGTACCGGCTGTCGCCGCGCGGCGCCGCCGTCCTGGACCACGAGGGCCATCCCCGGCCGTCCCGGGACCGACCGGTGCCCGAGCCGGGTATCCCGCTGCCGCACATCGGCGCGGCCGCGACGCGTGCGCTCACCGCACTCGGCGTGGTCCGGCTCGAACAGGTGGTCGGCCTCAGTGAGCGCGAGGTGCTGGCGCTGCACGGCGTCGGGGCCTACGCCCTTCAACGCCTACGAGCGGCGCTGGATGAGGCCGGGCTGAGCTTCCGCGACGATCCAGGCGCATCGTCGTAAGGCCTCAGCGCAGTCGCAATTCAAGTAGTCACGTGGTCACGGTGCCGGAAGGGCGAATCCGGGCGAACCGCTTGACGGTGAAAATGAAAACCGATACCACTAACGTTGTGAAGACAGCGTTTGTGGGCAAGGGTGGCAGCGGCAAGACGACGCTGGCTGCGCTCTTCGCCCGGTACCTTGCCCAACAGCACGTCCCGCTCCTGGCGATCGACGCGGACATCAACCAGCACCTGGCCGTGGCGCTCGGCGCCGGACAGGACGAGGCCGCGCTGCTGCCGGCGCTCGGCGACCACCTCGACGAGATCAAGGAACACCTGCGCGGGGACAACCCGCGGATCGCCTCGGCCGCGGCGATGCTGAAGACCACGCCGCCCGGCGCGGGGTCGCGGCTGGTCGGCGTCGGCGACGGCAACCCGATCTACGACCGCCTCGTCCGGCCGGTCGGTGGCGTCCGGCTCGCGGTGACGGGCCCGTTCGCCGTCGACGACCTCGGCGTCGCGTGCTACCACTCGAAGGTCGGAGCGGTGGAGCTGCTGCTCAACCACATGCTCGACGGGCCGGGGGAGTACGCGGTGGTGGACATGACCGCCGGCGCCGACTCGTTCGCCTCCGGGCTGTTCACCCGCTTCGACCTGACGTTCCTGGTCTGCGAGCCGACCGTGCGCAGCGTCGGGGTTTACCGGCAGTACACCGGCTACGCCCGCGACCACGGGGTGCGCGTCGCCGTCGTGGGCAACAAGGTCGACGACGCCGACGACGTGGCGTTCCTGCGCGACGAGGTCGGCGACGACCTGCTGGGCTGGATCGGCCGGTCCGCGTTCGTGAAGGCCGCCGAACGCGGCCGGCACCTGCCGATCGGCGATCTGGAGGCGGGCAACGCCGAAGCCCTGCGCACCATGCGGGCCGCGCTGGACGGCTGCGGCAAGGACTGGCCCCGGTACGCCGCACAGGCCGCCGAGTTCCACACCCGCAACGCGACCGCCTGGGGCAACGCCCGCGCCGGCGCGGACCTGACCGCGCAGATCGACCCCGACTTTGTCCTGCAGCCGGCGACCGTCGCCGCGCACTGACCGAAGGAGCACACGATGTCACTCGACGTCCCCACCGCACTGCTGGAGCGGGCCGAGGCCGGCCCCGTCGACGATGCCGAGTTCGTCGCCTGCGTGCGCGACTCCCTGCCGTACGCGTGGACGGTCATCAGCGGCGTCGCCGGCGACCTGCACGCCACCGGCGTCGACTTCGCCGACCACGAGGTGCCGCCGCCGAGCGAGGCCGAACGCGGCCAGCTGCTGCGCGCCCTGGCCAGCGACGCGATCCGCGGCGGCCTGGAGCGGCACTTCGGGGTGAAGCTCGCGTTCCAGAACTGCCACCGGGTCGCCGCGTTCACCCCGGCGGCGGTCGGCGGCGAACGGTACCAGGCGTTCGTCTCCCCGCGCGGTCAGCTGCTCAACCAGTCACCGGAGCTTCGTGACTGCTGACCCGGGCACGGGCATCGGCCCGGCCGGCGGGGCGTTGCGTGTCGACGCGTTCCTGCTGGCCGGGCAGTTCCCCGGCGCCGGCCACGGCGACGCGCTGCGCGCCGCGGTCACCTATGCGCAGGCGGCCGAGCGGGCCGGCTTCGACGGCGTCTGGCTCGCCGAGCACCACTTCGTCACGTACGGCACCTGCCCGTCCGCCGTCGCGATGGCGGGGTTCGTCCTCGGCCGGACGCACCGGCTGCGGGTCGGCACCGCCGCGGCGAACCTGTCCAACCGGCACCCGGTCGCCTTGGCCGAGGAGGCCGCGCTGCTCGACGCCGTCTCCGGAGGCCGGTTCGATCTCGGCGTCGCCCGCGGCGGCCCATGGGTCGACCTCGAGGTCTTCGGCACCGGCCTGGACCGTTACAGCCCGGACGGCTTCGCCGAGGCCCTCGACGTCCTGCTCGCCACGCTCGGCGGCGCCGGTACCGTCCGCGGCGAAGGAGCACGGTTCGGCTTCCGTACCGTCCCCGTCGTACCGCGGCCGCCGCGTGCGCTGCCCGTCTGGGTCGCCGCGACCTCACCCTCCACCGTGGACCTCGCCGCCGGTCGCGGGCTGCCGCTGCTGCTCGGCGTGCACGACACCGACACCGGCAAGGCCGATTTGATCCTGCGTCACGCCCAGCCGGGCGCCGGACACGTCTCGGCGCATCTGGCGTACGTCGCGGACACCACCGCACAGGCCGAGGACGTCCTCCGCGACACGCTACCCACCTGGCTGGCCAGGGCGGGCGAACACGTCCGCATCGACGGCACCACCACGACCAGGAACCTCGCCGACTACGTCGAACACCTGCTGGCCATCCACCCGGTCGGGCCACCCGACCGGTGCGTGCGGCGGCTCGCCGGCACGCTCACCGGCACCGGCGTCCGGCGGGTGCTGCTCATGGTCGAGGCCGGCGGCACGCCGGAGCGGACGATCCGCAACATCGACCGGCTCGGCGCCGAGGTGCTCCCCGTGCTGCGCCGCCTGCCGGCCGCCGCTCAGCCTCCAGCCGGGCAACGATAGCCCGCACCACCGGCCCACATCACCGGCCCGCACCACCGGCCCGCACCGGCTGCCTGCGCCGGCGTGCGTTCCGCATGCGCACATTGCGATGCGACGGCTCGTTATTGAAAATGAAAACGAGTATCGTCTGGCTCGCTCGGGCGGCTGAATGCCCGACGGACGACTCGAATCCGAGGAGCAACCGATATGAAGCTGCGAACACTTGCAGTCGCCGCCGCGCTCACCGGCCTGGCGGCCGGGCTCGCCGCGTGCGGCGACGACGCGGGCACGACGGCCCAACCGGCGAACGCCGCCGGCGCCAAGCTGGCCGTGGTCGCGACCACCACCCAGGTCGCCGACTTCGCCCGCAACATCGGCGGCGACCGGGTCGCCGTCACGCAGCTCATCAAGCCCAACATCGACCCGCACGACTACGAGCCGACCCCGGCCGACCTCACCGCCATCGGCGCCGCGAAGGTGCTCGTCAAGAACGGCGTCGGACTGGAAGGCTGGCTCGACGCGACCATCAGCTCCGCCGGGTTCAAGGGGACCACGGTCGACGCCAGCACCGGCGTGAAGATCCGCCAGGGCGAGGGCGACGAGGCCGAGCACGGCGACCCGCACATCTGGCACGACCCGCGCAACGCCAAGCTGATGGTGCAGACCATCGAGAAGGCGTTCAGCGCCGCCGCGCCGGCGGACGCCGCGACGTTCGCCGAGCACCTCGCCGACTACAGCGCCAAGCTGGACCAGCTGGACGCCGACATCGCCGCGAAGATCGGCAAGCTGCCCGCCGGCGACCGCAAGCTGGTCACCAACCACGACGCGTTCGGCTACTACATCGACCGGTACCAGCTGCAGTTCGTCGGCTCGATCATTCCCAGCTTCGACACCTCCGCCGAACTGTCCGCCAAGGACGTCGACGACATCGTCGCGAAGATCAAGCAGAGCGGCACGAAGGCCGTGTTCTCCGAGAGCTCATTGCCGCCGAAGACCGCCGAGGCCATCGCCCGGCAGGCCGGCGTCAGGGTCGTCGCGGGCGAGGACGCGCTGTACGGCGACACCCTCGGCCCAGAAGGCTCCGCCGGCGACACCTACCTCAAGATGGAAGCCCACAACACCGACACCATCGTCAAGGCGCTCGGTGGCTGAGCCCGCGTCGGGACCGGCGACGCCGACGGCCCTCCCCGTCGGCGTCGCCCTGCGCATCGAGCACGCCACCGTCGCCTACGACGGCACCCCCGCCCTGCAGGACGTCGACGCGCAGGTGCTCCCCGGCGAGACCGTCGCGCTGATCGGCCCCAACGGCGCCGGCAAGTCCACCCTCATCAAGGCCGTCCTCGGCCTGGTACCGGTCACCGCCGGCACGATCACGGTCCTGGGGAAGCCGCCGGCCGCGGCCCGCCGCGACGTCGCGTACGTCCCGCAGGCCGACACGCTGGACCCCGAGTTCCCGATCTCCGTGGCGCAGGTCGTGCTCATGGGCCGCTACCGCCGGACCGGCTGGCTGCGCGGGCCCGGCCGCGCCGACCGGCGCATCGCCGCGGAGGCCCTCGCCCAGGTGGGCCTCGCCGACCGGGCCAAGGCCAGGTTCGGCACCCTGTCCGGCGGGCAGCGCCAGCGCGTGCTGCTCGCCCGGGCCATCGCCCAGCAGCCCCGGCTGCTGCTGCTCGACGAGCCGTTCAACGGCGTCGACGCGCTCAGCCAGGACGCGCTGCTCACGGCGATCGCGGTACTCAAACACCGCGGCGCCGCCGTCGTCATCAGCACCCACGACCTGACCCTGGCCCACCTGGCCTGCGACGCCGCCTGCCTGCTCAACCGGCACATGTACGGGTTCGGGCCGGTCCACGACGTGATCACCCCAGCCCTGCTGCGCGCCACGTACGGCAGCCAGGCCCTGGAACTGCGCGGCGACCGCGTCATCGTCGCCCACCCGATCGCGAACCGCCATGCGTAGCGTCCTCGTCGAGCCGTTCACCACGCCGTTCATGGGCCGCGCCCTGGCCGAACTGCTGCTCCTGGCACTGCTCGCCGGCGTCGTCAGCACGTTCGTGCTGGTCCGGCGGCTCGGGTTCGTCGCCGACACCATGACCCACACCGTCTTCCCCGGCGTCGTCGTCGGGTTCCTCGCCGGCGGCGCCGGCGGCGTGTTCCCCGGCGCGCTCGTCGCCGCGGCGGTGACCGCGGTGCTGCTGACCCTGCTCACCCGGTCCCGGCGGGTCACCGACGACACCGCCCTCGCCGTCCTGCTCGCGGCGATGTTCGCCGTCGGGGTCATCCTCGTCTCCCGCCGCAGCTCGTACAGCGCCGACCTCACCGCCTTCCTGTTCGGCCGGCTGCTGGCCGTCACGCCCACCCAGCTCGCCCAGACCGCGGCCGTGACCGGGGTCGTCCTGCTCATGCTCGGCCTGCTGGCCAAGGAGCTTCGGCTGCGGGCGTTCGACCCGCAGACCGCGGTGGCCATGGGCTACCGCGTGTGGCTGCTGGACCTGCTGCTCAACCTGAGCGTCGCCCTCGTCGTCGTCGCGGCCGCCCAGTCCGTCGGCACCATCCTCGTCGTCGCGCTGCTCGTCGTCCCCGCCGCGACCGGCCGGCTGCTCTCCGACCGCCTCGCGGTGATCGCCGCCGCCGGCGTCGTCGCGGCGGCCGCCGCCGGCTACGCCGGCCTCGTCGTCAGCTACCACGCATCCGTCACCTACGGGCTGCGCCTGGCCAGCGGCGCCACCGTCGTGCTCGCCCTCGTCGCGCTGTACCTGCTCGCCCTGCTCGTCCCGCCGCTGCGCCGGCTCGCCGGCCGCGTCACGCACCGCAGGAGGCACGCCGATGCCGTCGCTTGACGTGGCCCTCAACCAAGCCCTCAACCAAGCCCTCAACCAAGCCCTCAACCAAGCCTTCAACCGCGCCCTCGTCGAAGCGGTCCTCATCGGCGCCGCCACCGGCCTGCTCGGCGTCCAGGTCGTGCTGCGGCGCCTGTCGTTCTTCACCATGGCGATGACCCACGCCACCTTCCCCGGCGTCGTCATCGCCGCGGTCGTCGGTGTCGACCTGTACCTCGGCGGCGCCACCGCCGGAGTCCTCGCCGCCCTCGCCGTCGTCGCGCTGTCCCGGCGGCGCGGGCACGACCCGAGCACCGCGACCGCCGTGGCGCTCGCCGCCGGGTTCGCGCTCGGCGTGGTGCTGCTGTCCGCGCAACGCGGGTTCACCAAGGACCTCACCGCGTACCTCGTCGGCTCGATCCTCACCGTGACCACCGAGGACCTGTACGTCGCCGCGGCGGTCACCGTCATCGTCGCCGCGGCGCTGGGCGCCGGCCACAAGGCGCTCACGTACACGGCGTTCGACCGTGCCGGTGCCCGGGCCGCCGGCTACCGCACCACCGCCATCGACCTGGGGCTCCTGCTGCTGATCTCGGCGGTGGTCGTCACCGCCGTGCCCGCCGTCGGCACCATCCTCACCCTCGCGCTCGTCGTCGCCCCGGCCGGCGCGGCCCGGCTCTGGACCGACCGGATCGCCACGATGACCGCCGTCGCCGTGAGCCTCGCCGTTGCCAGCACCATCGGCGGCCTGCTGCTGTCACGCAGCTGGGACGTCGCGGCCGGCGCGGCGATCAGCCTGGTCGCCGCCGGCTGCTTCGCCGCCTCGATGCTCGCCGGACCACGCCGCGGCCTGCTCGCCCGGTGGCTGCGCCGCCGCCACCGTGGACCGGACGAGGGCTTCCCCCCGGGCGGCGGGAGGGCGCGGATACTCGTACCGTGATCGCGGCGGGAGCCGCCGCTCGCACGGCCTGGGAAGAGGGCGCATGGGGACCACGGAGGAAGCCGCGGAGCTGGACGAATACGCGCTGCCGGCGGTGGTGCAGACACCGGCCCGACGGCCGCCGCGCGGCGGTCCGGTGGCCCGGTGGCTGTTACGGCACCGGGTGCAGCCGGTCGGGCCGGCGGCGGGGGAGGCGCACGCCGAGCAGCACGCCTGGTGGAAGGTGATGTGCCTGACCGGCGTCGACTACTTCTCCAGCCTCGCCTACGTGCCGGCCATCGCGGCGACCGCCGCCGGGGCGCTGTCGCCGCTCGCGACGCTGCTGATCGTGGCGCTGACCCTGTTCGGGATGCTGCCGATGTACCGGCGGGTCGCGAAGGAGAGCCCGCACGGCGCCGGGTCGGTGTCGATGCTGGAGCAGCTGCTGCCGTTCTGGCGCGGCAAGATCTTCGTGCTGGTCCTGCTCGGGTTCGTCGCCACCTCGTGGATCATCACGATCACGCTGTCCGCGGCCGACGCGAGCCTGCACGTGCTGGAGAACCCGCACGCCCCGGGCTTCCTGCACGGCCACGCGGTGGCGCTGACCGTGATCCTGCTGCTGGTCCTGGGCGGGGTGTTCCTGCTCGGGTTCAGCGAGGCGGTGAGCGTCGCCATCCCGCTCGTCGCGGTGTTCCTGACCCTCAACGCGGTCATCGTCGTCGTCGGCGTGGTCGAGGTCGTCACCACGCCGGGCGCGTTCTCCACCTGGACGACCGCGCTGACCGCCGGCGGCACCGGCTTCACCGACCTCGCGCTGCCGGCCGTGCTGGCGTTCCCGCTGCTCGTGCTGGGCCTGTCCGGCTTCGAGACCGGCGTGAGCATGATGCCGCTCGTCGCCGCCGAGGGCGAGGACCCGCAGGAGCGGCTGCGGGCGCGCATCCGCAACGCCCGCAAGCTGCTGACCGTGGCCGCCGCCATCATGAGCGTGTACCTGCTGGCCAGCAGCTTCGTCACCACCGTGCTCATCCCGCCGGCCGAGTTCGAGCCAGGCGGCCAGGCGAACGGCCGGGCCCTCGCCTGGCTGGCGCACGAGCAACTCGGCGAGGTCTTCGGCAGCGTGTACGACCTCAGCACCGTGCTCATCCTGTGGTTCGCCGGCGCGTCGGCGATGGCGGGCCTGGTCAACATCGTGCCCCGGTACCTGCCCGGCTACGGCATGGCCCCGGAATGGGGCCGGGCGGTGCGCCCGGTGGTGCTCGTCTACACCGCGATCAGCGTCGCCATCACGATCGCGTTCGGCGCCGACGTCGACGCCCAGGCCGGCGCGTACGCCACCGGCATCCTCGCCATGATGGTCTCCGGCGCCTTCGCCGTCACCGTGTCCGCGTTCCGGCAGCGACACAAGGCGGCCGGGTCCGGCTTCGGCCTGCTCACCGCCGTGCTGGCCTACGCCCTGGTGGAGAACATCCGCGACAAGCCCGACGGGCTCGCCATCTCGGGCATGTTCATCGCCGGCATCATCACCATCTCGCTGATCTCCCGGGTGTCACGCACGACGGAGCTGCGCGCGGACCGCATCGAGTTCGACGACACCGCCCGCCGGTTCGTCACCGAGACCATCGCCTACGACGGGCGGATCAACCTGATCGCCAACCGCCCCGGCACCGGCACGGCGGCCGAGTACGCGGAGAAGGAGCTCGAACAGCGCGGCGAGAACGCCGTCCCCGGCTCCGCCGATGTCATGTTCCTCGAGGTCACGGTCGTCGACCCGTCGAGCTTCAGCGACACCCTCACCGTCCGTGGCGCCGAGGTCGACGGGCATCGCGTCCTGCGCGCCGAGGCCCCGGCGGCACCGAACGCCATCGCCGCGATCCTGCTCGCCCTGCGCGACACCACCGGCGTCCGCCCGCACTGCTACTTCGCCTGGGCCGAGGGCAGCCCGCTGGTCCACATGGTCCGCTACTTCCTGCTCGGCCGCGGCGACACCGCCCCCGTCACGCGCGAGATCATCCGCGAGCAGGAACCCGACCCGCAGCGCCGCCCCGGCATCCACGTCGGCGCCTGACGCCCGACGGCAATGCCGGCGGCGCACCGGCGAGGGCGGCAGACGTATGCAGGCGGTCGAAGCTCATGGGGTGCCGTATCCGCCGCCGCCGGGTGTCTCGACGACCAGGACGTCGCCCGGCTGGACGTCGACGGAGCCGCAGCCGGCGAGGTGGACGACACTGCCGTCGGCGCGTTCCACCCGGTTGGTGCCGAGCGCGCCGGGTGAGCCGCCGGCCAGGCCGTACGGCGGCACGCGCCGGTGGCCCGACAGCGTGCTGACGGTCATCGGCTCGCGGAACCGGATGCGGCGCACCGCGCCGTCGCCGCCCCGCCACCGGCCGCCGCCGCCGCTGCCGTGCCGGACGGCGAACTCGTCCAGGAGCACCGGGAAGCGCCATTCGAGGACTTCGGGGTCGGTCAGCCGGGAGTTCGTCATGTGGGTCTGCACCACGGAGGCCCCGTCGAACCCGTCGCCGGCGCCTGAGCCGGAGGCGACGGTCTCGTAGTACTGGTGCCGCTCGTTGCCGAAGCTGACGTTGTTCATCGTCCCGGACCCTTCGGCCTGGACGCCGAGCGCGGCGTAGAGCGCGCCGACGATCGCCTGCGACGTCTCCACGTTTCCGGCGACCACGGCCGCGGGGTGCACGGGCGCGAGCATCGAACCGGCCGGCACCACGATGCGCAGCGGGCGCAGGCAGCCGTCGTTGAGCGGGATCTCGTCGGTCACCAGCGTCCGGAAGACGTACAGCACCGCCGCGGTGACGACCGACGAGGGCGCGTTGAAGTTCGTCGCCAGCTGTGGTGACGTGCCGCTGAAGTCGATCGTCGCGGCGCGGCCGGCGCGGTCCACCGTGATCCGGACCGCGATCGCCGCCCCCGAGTCCATCTCGTAGCGGTACCCGCCGTCGCTGAGGGCGTCGATGACGCGCCGTACCGCCTCCTCGGCGTTGTCCTGGACGTGCCGCATGTACGCCTGCACCACGTCGAGGCCGAAGTGGCCGATCATCCGTCCGACCTCTTCGACACCCTTGGCGTTCGCGGCGACCTGGGCGCGCAGGTCGGCGAGGTTGGTCGCCGGGTTCCGGGACGGGTACGGCGCCTCCGTGAGCAGCCGGAGCGTCTCCTCTTCGCGGAACCGGCCGTCCTCGACGAGCGGCCAGGTGTCGAACAGCACGCCCTCCTCGTGGACGTCGCGGCTGTTCGCGGGCATGGAGCCGGGCGTGAGTCCGCCGATCTCCGCGTGGTGGCCCCGGGAGGCCACGTAGAACAGCACCCCGGACCGGTCGGCGCCGAAGACCTGAGTGCCGAAGACCTGGGCGCCGAAGACCGGGGTGACGACGGTGATGTCGGGCAGATGGGTGCCGCCGTGGTACGGGTCGTTGATCGCGTACACGTCGCCGGGCCGCATGCCGGCGCGGCGGCGACGGATGACCTCCTTGATGCTGGCGCTCATCGAGCCGAGGTGCACGGGGATGTGCGGCGCGTTGGCGATGAGACTGCCGTCCGGGTCGAACAGCGCGCACGAGAAGTCCAGCCGCTCCCGGATGTTCACCGACTGCGCGGTCGACTCCAGCCGGGCGCCCATCTGCTCGGCGATCGACATGAAGAGGTTGTTGAAGATCTCCAGCAGCACCGGGTCGACCTGGGTGGTCGCCTCGGAGGCCGGGTCGCTCGGCCGCATCCGTTCCAGCAGCAGGTGGCCGAACTTCGTCACCGCCGCCCGCCAGGCGCCGTCGACCACCGTGGTCGCGTCCGCCTCGGCCACGATGGCCGGACCGCCGACGGTGTCGCCGGGGCGCAGGCGTTCCCGCTCGTACAGCGGCACCTCCCGCCATGCTCCGCCGGTGTACAGGCGGGTCGTGCCGAGCGGCCGTGCGGCGGCGCGTCCGGGCGTGCCGGCGGGATCGTCCGGCCGGGATAGGTCCGGGGGCTCGGTCAGCCCGACGGCCTCGACCGAGACCGCCTCGACGATCAGCGGCCGGTCCATGAGGTACGCGTACATGCGCCGGTATGCCGTCCGGAACGACGTCACCATCGTGTCCAGGTCGGTGAGCTCGACCGGCAGCGCGGTGTCGGTGCCCTCGAAGCGCAGGTGCGCGCGCCGGTGCACCCGGATCCGCCGGGCCGGCACGTCCTCGTCCAGCAGCTGCGAGCGGGCCGCCGCCTCCAGCGTGTCCGCGACGCCGGTCAGCTGCCGCATCGCCGCGGGCTCCAGGCGGCGCTCCACCGACTGTTCGCGCATCGCGGTGGTGTCGGCGAGACCGATGCCGAGCGCGGACAGCACACCCGCCATCGGCGGCACGAGCACGGCGCCGATCCCCAGCGAGTCGGCCACCGAGCACGCGTGTTGCCCGCCGGCACCGCCGAACGTCGTGAGCACGTATCCGGTGACGTCACGGCCCTGCTGCACCGAGATCCGTTTCACCGCGTTGGCCATGTTCGCGACCGCGATCTGCCGGTACCCCTCCGCGACCTGCTCCGGCGTGCGCTCGTCGCCGGTGCGCCCGGCGATGGCCGCGCTCAGCTCGGCGAACCCGCGTCGCACCACGCCGGCATCCAGCGGCTGGTCACCGTCGTGCCCGAAGACCTGGGGAAACGTCGAGGGCTGGATCCGGCCGAGCATCACGTTGGCGTCGGTGATGGTGAGCGGCCCGCCGTTGCGGTAGCAGGCCGGCCCGGGGTCGGCACCCGCGGAGTCCGGCCCGACGCGGTAGCGGGCGCCGTCGAAGTGCAGGACCGACCCGCCTCCCGCCGCGACGGTGTGAATGTCGATCATGGGGGCGCGCAGCCGAACCCCCGCGATCTGGGTGTGGAAGACCCGCTCGTACTGGCCGGCGTAGTGCGACACGTCCGTGGAGGTGCCGCCCATGTCGAAGCCGATCACCTTGTCGAAGCCGGCCAGCTGCGACATGCGCGCCATGCCGACGATGCCACCGGCCGGACCGGACAGGATCGCGTCCTTGCCGCGGAAGTGCCCCGCCTCGGCCAGGCCCCCGTTGGACTGCATGAACATCAGCCGTACGCCGCTCAGCTGCTCCGCCACAGCTTCGACGTACCGGCGCAGCACCGGCGACAGGTACGCGTCGACGACGGTGGTGTCGCCGCGCGGCACCAGTTTCATCAACGGGCTCACCTCGCTGGAGCACGAGACCTGGTCGAAGCCGACCCGCTCCGCCAGCCTCCCGATGTCCCGTTCGTGGGCCGGGTACAGGTGGCTGTGCAGGCAGACCACCGCGACAGCGTGGATGCCGCTGTCGTGCGCCCGCCGCAGGTCGTCGGCCAGCCGGTCGAGGTCCGGTGAGCGCAGCACGGTGCCGTCGGCCGACATCCGTTCGTCCACCTCGATCACGCGCTCGTACAGCACGTCCGGTGGCACGATCCGCCGGTCGAAGATGCGTGGCCGGTTCTGGTAGCCGATGCGCAGCGCGTCGCCGAAGCCCTCGGTGATGACCAGCGCGGTGCGTTCGCCCCTGCGCTCCAGCAGCGCGTTCGTGGCGACGGTGGTCCCCATCCGCACCGCCTCGATCCGGTCCACCGGTATCGGCACCCCGTCGGGGACACCGAGCAGCGCCCGGATTCCGGCGACCGCCGCGTCGGCGTAGCGTGCCGGGTTGTTCGACAGCAGCTTGCGTGTCACCAGCCGGCCGTCGTCCGGCCTCCTGGCGACGATGTCGGTGAACGTGCCGCCCCGGTCGATCCAGAACTGCCACCGTCGGCCTACCATCGCGGGCCCTCCTCTTCCGGTGCCGGTGCCGGTGCCGGTGCCGCGTCGCCGCGGGGGCGCGGACGGGATACCGTTGGCGGAGTCTGCGGGGAGGCGAATTCCCGGTGGCACACCAGACGGTCGGCGTCTACAGCGAGACCGCGCCCGGCGAGCGGCGCGTGGCGGTCGTGCCTGCGGCCGTCCGTTCCATTCTCGACCTCGGGCTCGTGGTCGTCGTCGAAACCGGCGCCGGGTGTGCGGCCTGGTTCCCCGATGCCGACTACGCCCGGGCCGGGGCGACGCCGGTGCCCCGCGCCGAGGTGTTCGACACGGCCGACATCCTCATCGGTGTCCGGCCACCGAACGTCGCCGCGACCCACCGGTTTCGTGCCGGGCAGGCGCTCATCTGTCTCCTGCGACCGCTGTGCGTGCCGGATCTGGTCCGCCGGTGGGCCGAGCAGGGTCTCACCATCATCGCCGCCGACCTGATGCCGCCCACTCCCGGCCATGCGGGGCCGATGGACTTCCTCGGCGCGCAGGAGCGGGTCGCCGGCTACCAGGCGGCGCTGACCGCCGCTGACGTCTTCGGCCGCGGCCTCTCCGGACCCGCTCGCGGCGGCGCGGTCCGGCCCGCACGGGTCCTCGTCATCGGCCGTGGACCCGCGGGTTACGAAGCCGCTGTCACCGTGCGCCGGTTGGGCGCGGAGGTCCACGTCTGCGAGGCCCGTCGACGCTCGTGCGCGGACATCACGGCGGGCGTCCGGGACAGCGACATCGTCATCGCCACGGCCGAGATTCCGGGCCGGCGGCCGCCGGTGCTCGTGTCCGCGCGAGACGTGCGGACCATGCGGCCGGGATCCGTCGTGCTCGACACCACGACCGACGGGTTCGGCCGCGTTGTCGAGCTCGCGGAGCCCGGCACCGCACGGGTGGTGGATCCCGGTGTCACGGTCGTCGGCGACGACAACCTGGCGTCCAGGACACCCACCGGCGCGTCGAATGCCTATGCGACGGGCATCGCGGTCCTGCTCACGCATCTCGTCCACGACGGTCGGCTGTCGATCGACCTCGCCGATCCCGTCCAGGCCGAGCTGGTGGTGGCGCACCATCGGGACATCCTCAACGACGCGGTGTGGCGGCGGATCCTGGACGGGATCTCACTGGCGGGCCTGCCCTGATGCGTGCCGCGCCATGGAACCCGCGAGTTCGGCGCAGTGCGTGTAGTACCGGCAGGCCAATGCGGCGTCCAGCGCGGCGTCCACATCGACCGGAGCCGGCTCGTGCAGCAGCAGGTGGTCGAGCCGTCGCCGCAGCCGGCCCACCTCGGCACCGGCCGCCTCGATCCGCGCCTCCGTGCCGGCCGGCGTCGCCCCGGTGCCGCCCGCTGGGGCCATCAGGTCGGCGCAGACCCGGCCCATGCGGCTGACGACGGCCCGCACCTCGGCCGGCATCGCCGGCCGCGCCGGCCGCGACCCGGCGATCTCGGCCAGCCGCTTCGCCAGCCCTGCGACGCACTCCGCGTCGGCGTTCACCTGCGCGGCGGCGAGGATCGCCCGCACGGCGCCGGCCGGCGCCGCGTCCCTGGTCTCCTCGATCGCCAACGCCTGGTCGTCGACGGCCCGGCGCAGCGCGTACAACGCCTTCTCGGCACTCTGCAGCGCGTCCGCGGCGGAGGGGCCGGAGTCCGACAGCGCTTCGGTGACGTGCTCCACCGCGACCCGCGAGCGCTCGATCACCGCGGCCAGGTGACCGCCGAGCCCGCTCGTTTCCTGAGGATTCCACACGCTGGGCTCCCGCTGGATGGTCGCGACACCGGATCGTGTTGCGCCGCCCGGGGCGCGTGGCGTCGTGCACGGCCGACTACCCCGGACGCCGCGCGCCAATCACCCGCGGCCCCGCCGATGCCTCACCCGGTCCGACCGGGCATACGGTGGACGATCACCCCATCGGGTGGTCATGAACGCGGTCGTGTGGGCAACACGAGTCCTTGGCATACCGGATCTGGTGAGCGAGGAGCCATGCCGGGAGACATCGCACCGATCGTGGTCGGCGTCGACGGGTCGGCGGCGAGCCGTGGCGCGGTGCGCTGGGCCGCGGACGAAGCGGCACGGCACGGGTGTCCGCTGACGGTGGTGCACGCGCTGGGCATCCCGGTCCCCTTCGGTCTCTACGAGCAGGAGTCTGCTCCCGCCGGCGACGCGGCCGCGCTCGTGCGCGGATGGGAACCGACGGTCGAGGTCGAGACCGTCGTCGCCGCCGGCGAGCCGTCCGACGTGCTGTGCGAACAGTCCCACCGCGCGCGGCTGGTCGTGATCGGCAGCCGCGGGCTCGGCGGATTCGCCGGACTGCTGCTCGGTTCCGTCGGTATGCACCTGAGCTCGCATGCCGCGTGCCCGGTGCTGGTCGTCCACCACGCCGAGCGGTGGGCCGGCCCCGAGACCTCGCTGCCCTCGCTGCCGCAGGACGGCCCGGTCGTCGTCGGTGTCGACGGCTCCTCCGGCTCCGTGTTGGCGCTCGAACTGGCCTTCGAAGAGGCGGCCGCCCGCCATCTCCCGCTGGCCGTCGTCCGAGCCTGGCAGGGGCCGGACTCCGGCTCGGCCTCGGCCGAGGCGGCCGCGGGTCACGCACTGGCCGCCGAGGTCGAGCCCTGGCAGGCGAAGTATCCCGAGGTGCGGATCGATCTCCGGCTTCTCCCGGGCGCCGCGGCCGAGGTGCTGACCCGCGCGTCCGAGCACGCCGTGATGGTGGTGGTCGGCGTCCGGGGACGTGGCGGGCTCACGGGATCGCGGCTGGGCTCGGTCAGCGGGCAGGTCCTGCACCACGCCGCCGGCCCGGTGCTCATCGCCCGCGCCGCGGGGGCCACGACCGAGACGGCGGCGGACCGGCCGTACCGGCGGATCGGCGTGGGCGTCGACGGCACCGAACCCGGCTGGACCGCCTTGTCCTGGGCCTGTGATGAGGCCGACGCCGGCGCCGCCGACGTCACCATCCGTCACACCGATCCATCGCACCAGATCCGCGACCCCAGACCCGACGAGTCGGCACTGGAGCGCGTCGATCCCGTTCTGGCCCGGCACCTGCACGCCGTCCGCGACCGCCTCGGCGGGCACGTCGACTTCGAAGTGGCCGACGGCGGTGCCGTCGACGCCTTGCTGGACCTGGCCGACCGCGCCGACCTTCTCGTGCTCGGCGCGGCCGTGCCGGCCCGTCTGGGACACCTGTCGACCGCCGCCCGCGTCGCCGCCCACGCGCCCGTGCCCGTGGTGCTCGTGCCCGCTCCGGCGCCGCCGCACCGTCAAGGGCCGTTCGCCGGGCACGTCGTCGTCGGTGTCGACGGCTCGGCCGAGTCGCACGCCGCCATCAGGTTCGGCTACCGGTACGCCCACCTGCACCGCGTGCCGCTCGCCGCGGTCCATGTCAGTGCCCGGGCGGCGGGAGACTTCTGGTTCGACGAGACGACCCTGGAAACACACTTCGCCACCGAGCCGGAATCGACCGAGCTCCTGGCCGCCGCGGTCGAACCGGTCGCCGCCCGGTTCCCCCAGGTGCCGCTCAAACGCGCGGTCTTCCTCGGCCCACCCGTCGAGGGCCTGCGCCGCGCCGCCGACGGCGCTGTGCTGCTCGTCCTCGGCCGCCGCGGACACCGCCTGCCGGCGCCGCTGCGACTCGGCTCGGTCAGCCGGGCCTTCGCCGACCGGCCCCCGGGTGTGGTGGCCATCGTCGGATCCCCCGGATGACCGGCCCCACCCTGCTGTCGCGATGCCCCGATGACTCACCCCACGCGGTCACGCCCTCGACGTAGCTTGGGCGGTAGGCCTACGAGACGTGCGGGAGAGCCCAACTGGGTGACAGTTGAGCTGAGAGGCTGAACGACCGAGAGGTCGACCGCGATCCCCACGACCTGATCCAGGCAATGCTGGCGAAGGAAAAACGCCTCGTAGGTCTCTTGGCGCGCATGGCCTGGTCGTGCAGCGGTGCCGGTACGCGGGCCCCGGGGTCCGGTGGTGCTCTGACGATGTCAGCTCGAGTGCCGGCCGTGCGTCGTGGCGAGGTGCCGAAGGTACGGGTCGGGCTCGGCGCCGACCGGCGCCAGGCGCAGCTTCACGTCGACCGCGGTGCAGCCGCGCGGGCCGACGAGGACCGGGTTCAGGTCGAGCTCCGCGATCTCGGGGAAGTCCTCGGCGAGGCGGCCGAGGCGCAGCAACAGATCCTCCAGCGCCGAGGTGTCCGCGGGTGCTGCGCCGCGGTAGCCGGTCAGCAGCGGCGCGGCGCGCAGCCCGCCCCACATCGCCGCGGCGTCGCGGTCGGTGAGCGGCAGCAGCCGGAGCGTCCGGTCGCCGAGCAGGTCCGTGTACACGCCGCCGAGGCCGAGCATGAGCAGGGAGCCGAACAGCGGGTCGTGGACCACGCCGGCCACCATCTCCACGCCCGGATCGGCCATCGGCTGGACGGTCACGGCGGGCCGCTCGGTGCCGATGGCAACGCCGATCGCCCGGTACGCCGCACGGACCGCGGCCTCGTCGGCGAGACCGAGCCGCACGGCGCCGATGTCGCTCTTGTGCACGAGATCCGGTGCGGCGGCTTTCAGCGCCACCGGATAGGAGATCACCTCGGCGTCGCGCAGCGCCTCGTCGGCGTCCGTGGCGATGCGGGTCTCCACCACCGGCACGCGGTAGCAGGTCAGCAGCGATCTGGCCACGTCGGCGGGCTGCCAGCCGCCGCCGGTCGCCAGTGCCCGCTGCACGATGCCACGGGCCGCGCCGTGGTCGACGTCGTGCAGGGCAGGGCGGTTCCCGACCGGCTCGCGGCGCCAGGCCGCGTACCGCGCGGCGCGGCCCATCGCCAGCACCGCCGGCTCCGGCAGGTCGAAGACCGGCACCTTGCGGGCCCCGAGGGTGCTCGGCACGCCGGGCGCGCCGACCACGACGACGGCGACCGGCAGGTGCGGGCAGGCGTCGGCAGCGGCGGCGATGGCCGCGATCGTGGCGGGGGTGTCGTTGGTCCTCGTGGAGACGAACGTGACGACCAACAGGTCCACCTCGCCGGACCGGGCGGCCACCCGGATCGCCTCGCGCACGGTCTCGGCGGTGGCTTCGGCGCCGAGGTCGATGGGGTTCACGGCGGCCGGCGTGCGGCCGGGCAGCGTCAGCGTGGGCACGATGAGGCCCGCGGCCGGGGCGGCGTCGGCCGCCAGCACGTTCAGCCCGCCCGCGTTGCCCACCACGGCGAGGCGGTTGCCGGTGGGCAGCGGCTGGTCGGCCAGCACCCGTGCGGTGTCCAGCAGTTCGCCGAGCGTGTCGGTGCGGATGACGCCGGCCTGTTCGAACAGCGCCGCCACCGCCGTCTCCGGCGCCGCGACGGCGGCGGTGTGCGAGGCACCCGCCCGCCTGCCGCCTTCCGAGCGGCCGCTCTTGACGGCCAGCACCGGCTTGCGGCTGGCCAGGGCCCGGGCGATCCAGGCGAACCGGCGCGGGTTGCCGAAGGACTCGACGTACAGGGCGACGGCGCGGGTCGCCGGATCGTCGGCCCAGTAGCTGAGCAGGTCGTTGCTGCTGATGTCGGCCTTGTTGCCGAGTGACACGAAGCTGGAGATGCCGATGCCGCAGCCGGCGGCCGCGTCGAGGATGGCCACGCCGATCGCGCCGGACTGTGACGCCACCGCCAGGCCGCCAGGGACGGGCGGTGCCGGGGCAAACGTGGCGGTCAGCCGCACGGCGGGGTCGGTGTTCACCACGCCGAGGCAGTTGGGGCCGAGGATCCGCATGCCGTGCCGGCGTGCCTGGCGGACGAGGGCCGCCTGGGTCGCCGGTTCGATGCCGGCGGTCAGGATGACCGCGGCGCGCACGCCCGCGGCGCCGCACTGGCGCACCACCTCGGGGACCGCCGCCGCGGGAACGGCGATGACGGCGAGGTCCACGGCGCCGCCGATCGCCGCCATGCTGGGACGGGCGGCGATCCCGCACACCTCGGCGGCGTTCGGGTTGACCACGTGGAGGGCTCCGGTGTAGCCGCCGGCCCGCAGCGCCGCGAGCACCTCGCGGCCGATCCCCCCGGGGCGCCGTCCGGCACCGATGACGGCCACCGAGGCCGGGGTCAGCAGGGGCCGCAACGAGTGGTGCGCCGCGGTGCGGTCCCGCAGTCCGACGGCGGCCAGCGCCGCCTCGTCCGGCAGCGTCGGCACCCGGATCTGGAGCGTCCCGGCGTCGGCCTCGAGCCGCCGGGCGACACCCGGCGCGAGGTCCCCGCCCACCTGCAGCATGGCGGCGTTGTGCGGCAGCACGTCGCCGACCAGTTCGGTGATGCCCGCCCGTCGCGCGGCGGCGGCCAGATGCTCCAGCAGCAGCGTGCCGAGACCCTCGCCGTGGTGGTCGTCGTCGACCACGAGCGCGAAGTCGGCCCGTGCCGCGTCGATGCGTTCGTAGGAGCCGGCGGCGAGGACGCTGTCGCGCTCCTCGACGAGCAGGTGTACGTGGTCCGGCCCCGACGGGCGGGTGAGCCTGCGGACCTCGCTGTCCAGTGCCGTGCCCGCGCTGAAGAACCGCAGGTACCGGCTCGCCGGGGAGAGCCGCTGGTGCAGGGCGAGCAGGGCCGGCGCGTCCTGCGGCCGGATCGTGCGGAGCCGGACGATCCGGCCGTCCGTGGTCAGGCAGTCGACGGCGCTCATCGCGGGCTCCGGGCGGCGGGCGGCCGGCCGGACGTGGAGCCGAACTCCAGCAGATCGGCCGTCGCCGCCGGGTCGAACAGGTCGTCGACCGCGGCGGCGCTGTGTGGCGCGCCGAGCGGGTCGCGCACGACGGGGCAGCGGACAACGTCCCGGCCGGACCCGTTGAGCGCCATCCGGTAGGTCATGGTTGCCTCCAGCCCGTGATGCCGCTGTCCGCGGCGTTCGGAGGAATGCGCCCTGCCCGTACACGTCATTCTTGCCCAAGACCGGGGCGAACGGCAGGGGGCGGGTGACGGCTCGGCGGGCGGATCGGTCGCGTCCGGGTGTGGCGGTCGCTGAAGTGGAGCGCGGAGTCCGCGGTCGTCATGGTGTCCCGCGGCCGGGCTCCAGCGCGCCGGGCTCCAGCGCCGCCGGAAGAGGGCCGCTGCGCCGGCGGGTGAGGTCGGCCGCCTCCAGCTCCGCCAGCTGCAGGGTCCGGGCGGCGAGCGCGGCCTCCAGGGCCGGGATCCAGTGGCGGTCCAGGGCCCGTACCCGCCGCCGGGTGGCGGCCATCTCGCTCTCGACGGCGGCGAGCGCCGCGTCGGCGGCCGCGTGCCTCACCGCGGCGAGCGCCGCAGCGCGGTACGCCGCCTCGGCCTGCGAGAGCGCGGCCCCTCCCGGCGCCGGCAGCTGCGCGGGGCGCGGCGGGATCAGCACCGACGGCTCTCCCGGGCAGCGGACGCCCATCACCGCGGTCCACGGCACGCAAACCTCGGCCGGCGACATCTCGGCCGCCGCGTCGATCGCCTCCAGGCCGTCGAGCAGCACGGCACGTTCGAGCCGGCCGCGGGCCGCCGCGTCGGCCGCCGTCCAGTCCCTGGCCGTCTCGGCACGGCGCCGCCGGAGGCGGTCGTGCTCGGCGGCGAGCAGGGTGAGCTTGCGCCGCAGGACGCTGCTGCCGTGCCGGGTGACCTCGAGGCGGTGACGCAGCCACAGCAGGCCCGAACGGCCCACCGGCACATGGCGAAGGGCGATCATCCGGCCGCCCCGGTGGGGTGGGCCGCGCGGATCGCCTCGGGCAGCATGACGAGCTCCCGATCCGGCAGGGTCCGCACCGCCTGCCAGGCCCGGTCGAGCGTGTCGTCCAGGGTCCGGGCCTCGTCCGGCCGCTGGTCGATCAGCCGCTGTTCGACGACGTCGGCGAAGCCGAGGTACTGGCGGTCGACATCGCCGAGCGCCGCCGCCCCGATCAGGTCGGCCAGCTCGCGGGTCTGCCGGGCGCGCGACAAGGCGGCGAGCACCTGCGCCGCGAGCGGAAGGTGATCGTCCCGGGTGCGGCCCGGGCCGGCCCCGTGGCGCATGAGCCGGGAGAGCGACGACAGCGGGTCGGCCGGCGGATACACGCCCCGGCCGTGCAGTTCGGCGGAGAGCACGATCTGCCCCTCGGTGATGTACCCCGTGAGGTCCGGCACCGGATGCGTGATGTCCCCGGCCGGCATGGTCAGCACCGGCAGGATCGTCACCGAGCCGGGCCGGTGCCGGATCCGGCCGCACCGTTCGTAGAGCGAGGCGAGGTCGGTGTAGAGGTACCCCGGATAGGCCCGCCGGGCGGGAAGCTCGCCACGGGCCGACGACACCTCCCGCAGCGCCTCGGCATAGCTGGTCATGTCGGTCATCACGACCAGGACGTCCCGGCCGCCGGTGAACGCGAGATCCTCGGCCACTGTCAGTGCCAGCCGCGGCGTGAGGATCCGCTCGATCACCGGATCGTCGGCCGTGTTCAGCAGCAGCACCAGCTCACCGGCGGTGGCCCGCTCGTCCAGGGCGTCCCGGACGTACGCGGCGTCGGCGTGGGTGAGGCCCATGCCCGCGAAGACCACGCTGAACGGTGCGCCGCCGACATGGGACTGCGCGGCGATCTGGACGGCCAGTTCGAGGTGCGGCAGGCCCGCGACGCTGAACACCGGGAGCTTCTGGCCGCGCACCAGGGTGGTCAGCGCGTCGACCGCGGAGACGCCCGTGATGACCGGCTCGGCCGGCGGTTCGCGCCACGTCGGGTTGAGCGGTGCCCCGGCGACCGCCGCGCTGCGCTCACCGCTGACGGGCGGGCCGCCGTCGATCGGCGCGCCGCGGCCGTTGCAGGTGCGCCCCAACCAACGGTCGCCGACAGCGATGCGCATCGGTGCGCCGGCGAACGCGACCGTGCTGCCGTGGCGGCCCATGCCCGCCGTTCCCTCGAGCACCTGGACGACTGCCGTGTCGCGGTCCACCTCGAGCACGACGCCGTGCCGGTGGGCGCCGCCGGGCAGGCGGACGGTGACGACATCGTCGTAGCCGGCTCCCGAGACGCCGCCGACGACGACCAGGGGGCCGCGCAGCTCCCGGATGTCGCCGTACTCGACCACGGGCCACGCGGTCATGCCGTCGTCCCCGGAGCCGTAGCGTTGAGCTGGGCCAGGACCGCGTCGCGCAGCCGGGCGACGCCACCGGCGTCGGCGGGACCGAGCGTCTCGCGGGCACGGGCCAGCGGGCCGAAGTCGATCGCCTCGATGGAGGCCGGCGCGGTGCCGGCGTCGACGAGCGCGTGGCAACGGTCGCAGACGGTGAGGACGGCGTCGAGCAGCGCCGCCGACTTCACCACCGTGCAGTGGGCATCGGTCGCGACGAGGGCGTTCTGTCGCAGGACGCCGTCGCGCAGGAGCCGGCCGGCGAGCAGCGTCATCCGCTCGTGCGCCGGCAGCCCGCCGGTGCCGACGAGGTCGGCGAGCGCGGCGATGCGGTCGGCGTCGGCGAGCACGTCCAGCGCCCGCGCCCGCCGGGCGTCCCAGCCCGGATCCCCGCGACGGGCGTAGTCGGCGCCGACCAGCCCGGTGTCGCGGGAGAACGACGCCGACCAGGACACCGCGGGGTAGTGGCGGGCGTACGCGAGATCCCGGTCGAGGGTCCACCGGCAGCGGACGAACCGCTCGGTGTTCGCGATGACCGGCTCGGTCATGTCGCCGCCGGGCGGGGACACCGCGCCGACGATTGTGACCGAGCCGGAGCCGCCGCCGAGCGTCCGCACGGCGCCGGCCCGTTCGTAGAAGGCGGCCAGCGCCGAGGCGAGGTCGGCGGGGTAGCCCTCCTCGGCCGGTGGTGTTCCGCTGCGGGACGCGAACTCGCGCAGCGCCTCCGCCCAGCGCGATGTGGAGTCGGCGATGACCACCGCGTCGTAGCCCATGTCGCGGTAGAACTCGGCGACGGTGACGCCGGTGTAGATGCTGGCCTCCCGGGCCATCATCGGCATGTTCGACGTGTTGGCGATCACGACGGTCCGGTCGAGCAGGCGGCCCCCGGTCCGGGGGTCCTCCAGTGTGGACAGTTCGCCGACGACGTCGGCCATCTCGTTGCCGCGCTCGCCGCATCCGACGTAGACGATGACGTGGGCGTCGCACCACTTGGCGATCTGCTGCAGCAGGAGGGTCTTGCCGGTGCCGAAGCCGCCCGGCACCGCCGCCGTGCCGCCCTTGGCGATCGGGAAGAACGCGTCGACCACGCGCTGCCCGGTGAGCAGCGGTGCGTCCGCGGCGCGGCGGGCCGTGTACGGGCGCGGGGTGCGTACGGGCCACGACGTGGTCATCGTCACCGGTGCCGTCCCGACGGTGACGAGGACGTCGTCGGGTCCGTACTCGCCGGGTGCGGCGACCTGCTGAACGGTGCCGGACACGTGCGGCGGGACGAGCACCCGGAACTCGATCGGGCCGCCGGTGGCGACGGTGCCGAGGATCCCGCCCGGTCCGGCCGTGTCGCGCTCCGCCACCCGCGGTGTGAAACGCCGGGCGGTGCCCTGCGCCGGCGGGGCGGCGAGTGACCCCGCGGTGAGCCAGACCGGGCCGCCGGCGAGGGGGCGCAGCAGGCCGTCGAACAGCCCACCGAGCAGCCACGGCCCGAGCGGCGCCGCCAGTGGACGGCCGAGCGGGACGGCGGCGTCTCCCGGGCGGAGGCCGCCGGTGTACTCGTACGCCTGCACGGTGACGGCCGGCCCCCGGACGGCGACCACTTCACCGGGTGAGCGGCAAGGGCCGAGCTCGAGCACGTCGTGCATGGCGGCGTCCGCGCCGTCCACCTGCACCAGCGGCCCGCTGACCCGCGTGATCCGGGCGGCCTGCGTGGAGTCGCTGCCCCGTGCGGTCATCGCCACAGCTCCGCTACCGCTTCGGCCGACTCGACGGCATGCGCGGTGAGCGACGCGACGGAGCAGTCCACGCACCGGTCACCGAGGCGGGCCGTGAAGCCGCCACCGGTCGCCGGTGCGACCGTCGCGCCCGGACCGAGGGCGGCGGCGGCCCGGGCGGCGAGCGCGGGGCCGAGCCGTCTGTCGTCGAGTGCCGCCCGCAGCGCCTCGGCCACGCGACGGCACAGTTCCTCGTAGACGTCCCGCTGCGCCGCGAGCACGAGCGCGTGGGCGGCACGGCGGGTGTGCGCCTCCTCGGCCTTGGCGAGGCGTGCGGCGTCGGCGCGGCCGGTGCCGCGCGCCATCTCCAGGAGTCGTTCGGCCTCGGCGCCGGCGTCGGCCAGCAGCCGGGTGCAGGACCGTGCGGTCTCGGCACGGACGGCGGCGGCGTCCGTCTGCGCGCGGTGCAGCAGGGCCGAACGGACCGGCTCGAGGCTCTTACGGACCGGCGTGCTCATGCGGCACCGTCCGGGTCCGGCAGCACGGCGAGCAGGCGGCCACCCGGCCCGCCGGCCGCGGCCACGGCCCGGGCCGCGGACGGGGTGACGATGACGATGCCGACCCGGTGGTCGAGCTCCCGCCATGCGGCCTGGGCCGCCCGTTCGTCCTCGGCGGCGACTACCGTGACCCCGGCCAGGCCGTAGCCACGGACCAGGCGGGTCTCGCCGATCGCCGCGACGCGAGCCGTCGCGTCCATGCTCACGCCTTGCCGATCAGGATGATCGCGACGATGAGCCCGTAGATCGCGATGCCTTCCGCCAGGCCGACGACCACCATGGCACGGCCGAACAGCTCAGGACGCTCGCTCAACGCCGCCAGCGCCGCGGCGCCGGTGTACGCCACGGCGATCGCCGCGCCGATCGATGAGCCGGCCACCGCGATGGCCGCGCCGAGCAGCGCGGCCCAGCTCGCGTCACCCGTCCCGGCCTGGGCGACCGCCGTGGTGCCCGCACCGGCCCGCGCCGGGGTGAGCAGCAGCGCCGCGGCGGAGACGGCGGCGGCGAACAGCACGGCGTTCACCAGGACCAGCGCGCGGGTCACCAGCCAGGGCCGCCGGGTGGCGGATCGCCGTACGGCCCAGGCGACCATCAGGACACCCGGCACCGCGCCGAGCCAGAGTGCGTTCACCGCTGAACCTCCTTCGAAGCCGGAACACAGCGCCACGGCCGGAAGGGCCGGCCGGTCCCCTCGAACACCCGGGAGAACAGCTCGTAGTACTCCAGGCGCAGCGCCTGAACCCCGGCGACGACGGCCTCGAGGCCGAACGCGACCGCGTTGCCGAGCACGAAGACGGTCACCGCCGTGACCGTCCACACTCCGCCCCGGTGCCACAGCCCGGTGGTCCCGGCCCACACGAGCGCGCCGAGTGCTGCGTGCGTCAACCCGAACGCGGCCAGCCGGGCGAACGAGACCAGGTTCGCGCAGATACGGACGACGAGGTCGAAGAGCTGGACGACGGTCTGCGCCACGGCGGCACCCTCGCCCGCGGCGGCACGCAGGCCGGCGGCGGCGAACGCCAGTCCCGCGGCCGCGACGGCCGCCGAGACGGCGACGAGCGGGGCGCTCGCGGCGAAGACTCCGGCCGCGAGCAGGGCCAGGCCGGCGAAGACGGCGGCGCCCGCGACGCCGGACGGCGCGTACAACGCCAACCCGGCCGAGCCCTCCCGCCAGCGGTTCACGATGCCCACCACGTAGGCGACGGCCAGGAACGCCCCGCCGAGCCCGACCGCTGCCACCAGCAGCCGCACCGGCTCGTCCAACGGCCGCAGCCACAGCGCAGGCAGCAGCCCGGTGGGCCCGAAGAACTCACCGTAGAGCACCCCGAAGACGGTGCTGGCCAGGCCCGCGCCGGCGACGAACGGCCACGCGTCGCGAAGCCGGGGGTACCGCCGGGGTGGGTGCCGGGCCAGCAACACGGCCACCAGTACCAGGACGAGTCCGTGACCGGCGTCGCCGAACATCATCCCGAACATCACCACGTAGGCCACGCCGGCCGGCAGCGTCGGGTCGACGTCGGCGTAGGGCACCGCGCCGTACGTCTCGACGATAGGCGCGAACGACCTGCTCACCCGCCCGGCCCGGGTGAGCAGCGTCGGCGGCTCGGCTCCGGGCGGCGGCCGCAGCGCGGCGAGCGCACCACCGAGTGGTGCCAGCCGGTCGGCCAACGCCCCCCGGGACGGCTCGGGACACCAGCCCAGGTACGCGGCCGCGCCGTGGCGGCGCAACGCCGCGGCCCGCATCCGGTCGAAGCCCACCTCGTCCGGATCGCCGGCGCCGTGGTCGACGGGCTCCAGCTCGACCACGCCGGCGAGCCCGACCTCGGCCAGGACCGCGTCGAGCGTGTCCTCGGGCGCCACCAGGGCGACGCGCGTCATGCGCACCGGCCGCAGCCGTTGCCGCCACGACGCCGGCCCGGGCGTGGTCACGGTGTGCCCGGGCCCCGGCCGGCGCCGTACACCTCGTCCAGCGCGGCCGAGACGATCGACGGCGCGGCGATGTCGAGGCGGTCCCAGGCGCGGGCACGCAACGCTTCGGCCGTGCGCTGCGCCTCGTCCATGACGGTCTCCATGGCGTGGGCGGTGTCGGCGCGTGCCACGGCGAACGCCTCGGCGCGAGCCCGTTGTGCGCGGGCGTGCGCGGCCGCCACGATCCGTTGCGCCGCGACACCGGCCCGCCGTCGTCGCTGCGCGGCCGCCGCCTCCGCCTCGGCCCGGATCGCGGCGGCTTCCGCGTCGGCGGCGGCGAGCAAGGAGAAGACCGGGCGCAGTTCCTCCTCGGCCCGGGCCACCCGGTCGGCGGGCACCGCGGCCTGCCCGGCCGCGCCCGGTGGGCCGGCCGGCCGGAAGCGTTGCAGGAGTTGCCGCAGCGTCGTCACGGTCGCTACCTACCCCCGCCGGACGGCGGGCAACGGCTCGCCGCGGCCGATCCTGGGCGCATCCTGGGGGTATGCGATCCGGTGCGGCACATGTCGCCGGCGCCGTGCGGGCACGCGCCCTCGTCCGGCGTTGTGTGGGTCCGGCCTCGGCGCGGGTGCTGGCCGGGAGCCCGGGGCTCGACGCGGCGATCGGCATGCTGGCGTCGGGTCCGTACGGCCGTGAGGTGCGGCCGGGCCAGGACGCGCAGTCGGTGCAGGACGCGGTGTCCCGCACGGCGCTGTGGCACCTGCGGATCCTCGCGGGATGGCTGCCGCGGGACGGCGTCGAGCAGTTGCGGGCGCTCGCCGGCTGGTTCGAGATCCGCAACGTGGAGCGGATGTTGCGCCATGGACGGGGGTATGGACGGGGCCACGACGGCCCCGCACCGTTCAGGCTGGGGTCGTTGGCGGTCGTCCGGCCGCCGCTGTCCGCCACGTTCACAGTGGACCAGGTGCGGGCGGCGCTGGCGTCATCCGCGTGGGGTGACCCCGGGGCCGCGACCGCCCGTGCGATCGGACAGGGCATGCGGGCCACCTGGGCGGTGCGCGCCGCGGCGGTGCCTGCGGCCGAGCCCTGGGCAGCGGGTGGCCTCGCGCTGATGGTGGCGCGGGAGCGCTGGCTCACCGGCCGGCCGCTCACCGAGGCGGCCCACACCCGCGCCGCCGGTCTGCTCGGCCGGCGCGCGCTCGACGCCGCTTCGTTCGCCGGCTTCGTCGCGGCACTTCCGGCCCCGGCCGCGTGGGCACTCGCCGACGTCCGGGGGCCGGATGCGCTGTGGCGGGCGGAGGCGGGCTGGTGGGCACGGGTCGGCCGGGACGCGCACGGGCTGCTGCGCACGGCCGGGTTCGACGGCCGTCCCGCCATCGGCGCGGCCGCCGCGCTCGCGGTCGACGCCTGGCGGGTCCGGGCGGCCGTGGCCGCCGCGGCGGACGGTGCCGGCACCGGGCCGTACGACGCGATGATGGACGCCGGCCGCCGGGAGTGACGGGTGAGAAGTCCCGGACTTTCGTGTGCGGATGCGTGCGCGAGGACGAGACTTGAACTCGTGCAGACGGTCGCGACGCGGGTGGCGCGCCGTATCGAGGTTCGTGGGACGGTGCAGGGCGTCGGCTTCCGGCCGTTCCTCTACCGGCTGGCCCGCGGGCTGGGCCTGGACGGCTGTGTCCGCAACGACGGCGGCGTCGTGGTGATCGAGGCCGCCGGCCCTGCCGAGGCATTGCGCGCGCTCGTCGCTCGGCTGCGGATCGAGGCGCCCGTCCAGGCCCGCGTCGCCGACGTGCGGGTGAGTGAGCTGCACGGTCGCGCGCCGGCACCCGGCGCCGGCTTCCGGGTCGGCCCGTCGATCCGCCCGCGCCCGGCCGGTGCCGCGCCCGGCCGGATACCGCCGGACCTCGGCACCTGCGACCGGTGCCTGGCGGAGCTGTTCGATCCCGGC
Organism: Dactylosporangium sp. NPDC006015; assembly: GCF_040614215.1. NCBI lineage: Bacteria > Bacillati > Actinomycetota > Actinomycetes > Micromonosporales > Micromonosporaceae > Dactylosporangium > Dactylosporangium sp. NPDC006015. The sequence continues at coordinate 106,746 of NZ_JBEXUD010000033.1, read as the reverse complement.
GACCGGCGGCACCGCTATCCGTTCGTCAACTGCACCGACTGCGGTCCCCGGGCGACGATCGTCGACGCCCTGCCGTACGACCGGGCACGCACGAGCATGCGGGAGTTCCCGATGTGCGCGGGCTGTGCGGCGGAGTACGCCGATCCGGCGGACCGGCGCTTCCACGCCGAACCGATCGCCTGCCCGGCTTGCGGCCCGCGACTGGCATGGCACGGCGCGGGCGACACGGTCGCGGCCGCCCACGGCGATGACGCCCTCGCCGCGGCGGAGCACCTCATCCGCCGCGGCGGTGTCGTCGCGCTCAAGGGACTCGGCGGCTATCAGCTCGTCTGCGACGCGACCGACGGGACCGCCGTCGCCCGGCTGCGCGAGCGCAAGCATCGCCCGGCCAAACCCTTCGCCGTCATGGTGGACGGCGTGGCGACGGCGCGGCGGCTGGCCCGGGTCGGCGGGGCGGAGGCGGCGCTGCTGACCTCGCCGGCGCGCCCGGTCGTGCTGCTGGCCCCGCTGGCGGGCGGCCTCGTGGCGGACGCCGTCGCGCCCGGCGTGCCGCGGCTCGGGCTGTTCCTGCCCACCACGCCGCTGCACCATCTGCTGCTCGCCGATCTGGCCCGCCCGCTGGTGGTCACCAGCGGGAACGTCTCGGACGAGCCGATCGTGGTCGACGACGACGAGGCCCGGCGGCGGCTGGCCGGGATCGCCGACGGCTTCCTCGGCCACGACCGGGCGATCCGGTCCCGGTACGACGACTCGGTGACCCGCCTCGTCGCCGGCCGGGCGTCGCTCGTGCGGCGCGCCCGCGGTTACGCACCCGAGCCGATCGCCCTGCCGGTGCCCGCGCGGCCGCCGCTGCTGGCCGTCGGCGCTCAGCTCAAGCACACGTTCACGCTCGCCGACGGCGGCACCGCGTTCGTCGGCCCGCACACCGGCGACCTGGAGCAGCAGGCCACGATGGAGGCGTTCACGGCGAACCTCGCGCAACTGTCCCGCGTCGTGGGCGTCACGCCGGGCGCCGTCGCGCACGACCTGCATCCGGGGTACCTGTCGACGCAGTACGCCGCGGCGCTGCCGGTCGGGCGGCGGATCGCGGTGCAGCATCATCACGCGCACGTCGCGTCGTGCGCGGCGGAGCACGGTGTGACCGGCCGGTTCATCGGCGTGGCGTACGACGGGCTGGGGCTCGGCGACGACGGCACCCTGTGGGGCGGTGAGGTGTTCGTCGCCGACCTCGCCTCGTACCGGCGGGTGGCACGGTTCGCCCGGGCGCCGTTGCCCGGCGGTGAAGCCGCGGTGCGGCGCCCGGCCCGCATGGCGCTCGGCTATCTGTTCGGCTCCGAACTGCCCGACGAACGTGTGCCGCGCGCAGCCGAGCCGTTCCTGCGCCGGTTGCCCGATCACGAGGTCGTCACCGTGCGCCGGATGGTCGAGCGCGGCGTCAACTGCCCGGTCGCGTCGAGCGCGGGGAGGCTCTTCGACGCGGTCGCGGCGCTGCTCGGCGTCCGTGACGACGCGACCTACGAAGGGGAGGCGGCGGTCGCGCTGGAGGCGCTCGCCGCCGGCTTCGCGGGCGCGCCCGAACTGCCGTGGCGGCTGACGGCACGGGACGGCCTGGTGGTGTACGACCCCTCGCCGACCCTGCTGGCACTGCTGGACGCGGCGCGGGACGGCGCCGGCGCGGGACCGCTCGCCGCCGGGTTCCACGCCACGATCGCCGCCGTGACCGTCGCCCTGTGCGCCGACGTCGCCGCGCGGCACGGGCTGCGGACCGTCTGCCTGTCCGGCGGGGTCATGCAGAACCAGCTCCTGGTGGAGGCCGTCGTCGGGAGACTGGCGGCGGCGGGGCTGGAGCCACTGGTCAACGAGCTGGTGCCGGGCAACGACGGCGGGATCAGCTACGGCCAGGCGGCGGTCGCCGCCGCCCGGGTGCGGAAGAGGTGAGCCGGATGTGTCTGGGCATTCCGGGCCGGATCAGGTCGGTCGACGACGCGAGCGGCCTGCACATGGGCACGGTCGACTTCGGCGGTGTGGAGCGCGAGGTCTGCCTCGCCTATGTCCCTGAGGCGCAGGCGGGCGACTACGTGATCGTGCACGTGGGATTCGCCATCAGCGTCGTGGACGCGGCCGAGGCGCGGCGGACACTGGAGGTCCTGGAGGCGATGGGCGACGTCCTGGAGCAGGAGCTCGCCGGCGGACCGGGGGCGGCGCCATGAGGTACGTCGACGAGTACCGCGACCCGTCCCTCGCCCGGCGCCTGTTCGCCGAGATCCGCGCGGCGGCCACCCGGCCGTGGACCCTGATGGAGGTGTGTGGCGGCCAGACCCACACCATCGTGCGGCAGGGCATCGACGAGCTCCTGCCGGCAGGGCTGCGGATGATCCACGGGCCGGGGTGCCCGGTCTGCGTGACACCGCTGGAGCTCATCGACAAGGCTCTGGAGATCGCCGGGCGCGACGAGGTCGTCTTCACGTCGTACGGCGACATGCTGCGCGTGCCGGGCAGCCGGACCGACCTGCTGTCGCTGCGGGCCCGCGGCGCCGACGTCCGCGTGGTCTACTCGCCGCTCGACGCGGTCCGTGTCGCCGCCGACCGTCCCGACCGTGAGGTCGTGTTCTTCGCCGTGGGCTTCGAGACGACCGCCCCGGCCAACGCCATGGCCGTGCTGCGGGCCCACCAGCTCGGGCTGCCCAACTTCAGCATGCTGGTCAGCCATGTGCTGGTGCCGCCCGCGATGACCGCGATCCTCGACGCGCCGGACTGTGAGGTTCAGGCGTTCCTCGCCGCCGGGCACGTCTGCGCGGTGATGGGCTGGACGCAGTACGAGCCGATCGCCGCCCACTACCGGGTGCCGATCGTGGTGACCGGGTTCGAGCCGCTCGACCTCCTCGAAGGCATCCTGATGGCCGTCCGGCAACTCGAGGACGGCCGTGCGGCGGTGGAGAACCAGTACGCCCGCGCGGTGCGCCGCTCGGGTAACACCCAGGCGCAGGACGCGATCCGGCGCGTGTTCCGCATCGGCGACCGCGCCTGGCGTGGCATCGGCACCATCCCGGGCAGCGGCCTGATGCTCACCGACGAGTTCGCCGGATACGACGCCGAGCTGCGCTTCGCCGTGGCCGGCCTGAGCGCCCGGGAGCACCCCGCCTGCATCGCCGGCGACATCCTCAGGGGCACGCGCGTGCCGACCGACTGCGCCGCCTACGGGACCCTCTGCACCCCACGCGCGCCGCTCGGTGCGCCGATGGTGTCGACCGAAGGGACGTGTGCCGCCTTCTACAACGCGGGGCGCACGCGCCCGGCGGTCACGGCGGGTCCGCGATGACCGCCGCCGACCTGTCCCGCGCCGGGTGCCCGGTGCCACTCGCCGAGACCGAGAAGGTGCTGCTCGGCCACGGCAGCGGCGGCCAGCTGTCCGCGGAGCTGCTGCGCGACGTCGTGGTGCCGGCACTCGGCGCCGCCGCCGCCGAGACCGTGCCGGAGGACGCCGCGGTGGTCTGTGTCGACGGCCTGGACCTCGTCGTGAGCACCGATGCGTTCGTGGTCAGTCCGCTGTTCTTCCCCGGCGGTGACATCGGCGTGCTGTCGGTGCACGGCACCGTCAACGACGTGGCGATGATGGGTGCGACGCCGCTGGCGCTCGCGGTGGCGTACGTCATCGAGGAGGGATTCCCGGTCGCAGATCTCAGGCGGGTCACCGCGTCGGTCGGCGCGGCCGCGGCGGCCGCCGGAGTGCCGGTCGTCACCGGCGACACGAAGGTGGTCGGGCGCGGCGCGGCCGACGGCCTGTTCGTGACCACGACGGGACTCGGCCGCCGGCTGCCCGGCGCCCGGGTTTCGGCGGCGCTCGCGCGCCCCGGGGACGCGGTGCTGCTGTCCGGGCCGATCGGCGCGCACGGCACGACCATCCTGAGCACGCGCGAGGCACTCGGGTTCGAGGCCGACATCGCCTCCGACACCCGCCCGCTGCACCGGCTCGTCGCGGCGATGGTGGCCGGGGCCGGGCAGGCGATCCACGTCATGCGTGACCCGACCCGGGGCGGGGTGGCCTCGACGCTCAACGAGATCGCCGCCGCGGCGGGGGTGGGAATCGAGATCGACGAGGCGGCGGTCGCGGTGCCGGCCCCTGTGGCGTCGGCATGTGAGCTGCTCGGCCTGGATCCGTTGCACGTGGCCAACGAGGGTTGCCTGGTGGCGGTGGTGGCGCCAGAGCCCGCCGAGGCCCTGCTGGCCACGATGCGGGCGACGCCGGAGGGGCAGGACGCGGTCCGGCTCGGGTCGGTGGTGGGGGAGCACCCCGGGCGGGTGGTCATGCGCACCCTCATGGGCGGCCGCCGCATCGTCGACATGCTCGTCGGTGAGCAACTGCCCCGGATCTGCTGACATCGGGGTCAAACGGCCTTTAAAGGGTAGTGGTGCAGAGACGCTCAGTTGTGGAGGCGTGCTCGATGGCCCCGGTGGTGTTGTCCCGGCTCGACGACCTCTTCGTCGCCCTGCGACAGGACGGACTCACCGTCATCGGCCCGACGGTGCGCGGGCACGCGATCGTGCTCACCGAGATCGGCGGTGCGGCGGATCTGCCGTACGGTTGGCGGACGGAGGTCGAGGCTGGCATCTACCGGCTGCTGCCCGGCGACGAGCGGCTCGCGTTCACGCACACGTCCGGGCCGCAGTCGTGGAAGCAGGTCCTCCATCCACCCCGGCAGCGGCTGTGGTCGGCCGACCGATCCGCGGACGGCTTCACGGTCGCCGACGAACCCGAGCCGCCGCGGCGGCTGGCACTGTTCGGCGTCCGCCCGTGCGACCTGCGCGCGATCGGCGTGCTCGACCACGTCCTGGGCGACGGCGGACGCTACGCCGCCCGCCGCGCCGAGGTGCTCATCGTCGCGGTCAACTGCACCGAGCCGGGCGGCGCGTGCTTCTGTGTGTCGGCGGGTGGCGGGCCCGGCGCCGACACCGGCTACGACATCGCGCTGACCGAACGCTCCGACGGGACGTACCTGGCGAGCGGCGGCACGGCCGACGGCGAAGCGCTGCTCGCCCGTATCCCGGCGACGCCGGCCTCCGCCGACGACATCAGGTCCGCGGAACGGGCGGTGGAGTCCGCCGCGACGCGGATGGGCCGGACCCTGCCCGAGGCCGACCTGCGCACGCTGCTGGCCGGTCACCGGGCGGACCCGCAGTGGGACGACGTGGCGCAGCGGTGCCTGACCTGCGGCAACTGCACGATGGTCTGCCCGACCTGCTTCTGCACCTCGGTCACCGACACGACGGATCTGACCGGTGACCACGCCGAGCGCTGGGAGTCCTGGGAGTCCTGCTTCGACCTGGAGTTCACCTCGCTGCACGGCGGGCCGGTGCGCGAGTCGAACGCCGGCCGCTACCGCCACTGGCTCACGCACAAGTTCGGCACCTGGCACGACCAGTTCGGCGAGTCGGGATGCGTGGGCTGCGGCCGCTGCATCGCCTGGTGCCCGGTCGGGATCGACGTCACCGCCGAACTGCACGCCCTCGACGCACACCCGCCCACGCCGGCCGAGGACACGCCATGACGACCACGTACGACCTGCTCGTCTCGCACCCGTTCCTCGCCGGGCTGCCGGCGGAGCACGTCGAGCGCCTCTCGCGCTGGGCGTCCCCCGCGCCGTTCAGCGCCGGCACGCGGATCTTCGAGGAGAACGACCGGGCCGACCGGTTCTGGCTCATCCGCGGCGGCAGCGTCCACCTCGACATCCGGGTGCCCGGCCGCGGCGACGCCGTCATCGAGACGATCGGCGCCGGCACGGTCCTCGGCTGGTCCTGGATGTTTCCGCCGTTCCGCTGGCACTTCGGCGCGGTCGCCGTCGACCAGGTGCGCAGCATCGCGATCGACAGCGCCGCGGTCCGTTCGCTGCTCGACGCCGACCCCGGCTTCGGCTACGAGCTGACCAAGCGGTTCATGGCCGTCGTCGTGGAGCGCATGCAGGCGACCAGAATCCGGCTGCTCGACCTGTACAAGGCACCTGCATGACCACGATGACCGCCGCCCGCTACCGGGTGACCGAGCGCTGGCGGGAGACCGGAGACACGGTCACCCTCGCGCTCGAACCGGTCGACGCGCCGTTGCCGGTGTTCCGGCCCGGCCAGTTCGCGATGCTGTACGCCTTCGGGGTGGGCGAGGTGCCGATCTCCGTCTCCGGCTACGGCACGGCCGGCCTGCTGCACACGATCCGGGCGGTCGGGGCCACCACCGGCGCCCTGTGCGGAGCCGGTCCGGGCGCGATGCTCGGCGTGCGCGGGCCGTTCGGCCGCGGCTGGGAGCTGCCCGCGCCCGTCGGTGCCGACCTGGTCGTCGTCGCCGGCGGGCTCGGGCTGGCCCCGCTGCGGCCGGTCGTCCTCCACGCGATGGCCGACCGGGACCGCTACCGGCGGGTGGCCGTGCTGATCGGTGCCAGGACTCCGGACGACCTGCTGTATCCCGGCGAGTACGAAGGCTGGCGGGCCGCCGGGCTCGACGTGTACACGACGGTGGACCGCGCCACCACCGAGTGGAGCGGTCACGTCGGAGTGGTGACCGCGCTGTACGACCGGCTCGACCACCGGCCGGCCGCCACGGTCGCCTGCGTGTGTGGGCCCGAGATCATGATGCGGTTCGCCGCGCGGGGGCTGGTCGGCCTGGGCGTGCCCGCCGGGCAGGTATGGCTGTCGCTGGAGCGCAACATGCAGTGCGGACTCGGCCACTGCGGCCACTGCCAGCTCGGCCCGCTGCTCGTCTGCCGCGACGGCCCGGTGGTCGCCTACGACCGGGCCGGCCCGCTGATGACGGTCAAGGAGCTGTGATGACTGTGACGGCACGGCCGAAGCTTGCGGTGTGGAAGTTCGCGTCCTGCGACGGCTGCCAGCTCACCCTGCTCGACTGCGAGGACGAGCTGCTGCCGCTCAGCGAGCACGTCGACATCGCCCATTTCCTGGAGGCGTCCAGCGCGGTGGTGGAAGGCCCGTACGACGTCTCCCTCGTCGAGGGATCCGTCACCACCCAGGACGACGTCGAGCGGATCCACCGCATCCGGGAGCAGTCGGGGATGCTGATCACCATCGGCGCGTGCGCCAACGCCGGCGGCGTCCAGGCGTTGCGCAACTTCGCCGACGTCCAGGAGTTCCGCTCGGTCGTGTACGCCAGCCCGCAATACGTGGCGACCCTGGCCGAGTCGACGCCGATCTCGGCCCACGTGCGGGTGGACCTGGAGCTGCCGGGGTGCCCGATCGACCGGCGTCAGCTCATCGGAGTGCTGACCGCGCTGCTGGCCGGTCGGCGTCCGGGCCTGCCCGTGCACAGCGTCTGCCAGGAGTGCAAGCTGCGCGGGACGACCTGCGTGACGGTGGCGCAGGGCATTCCGTGTCTGGGGCCGGTCACCCGGGCCGGCTGCGGCGCGCTCTGCCCCGCGTACGGCCGCGGCTGCTACGGCTGCTTCGGCCCGATGGCGAAGCCCAACACCGCCGCCATGGTCGCCTCGCTGCGCAGCCTCGGCATGTCCCCGGCCGACGTGGCCCGCGTCTTCCGGACCTTCCACGCCGCCAAGCCGGAGTTCCGGGCCGCCGCCGAGCAGGGGGAGCGGCGATGAGCCACCGCAACGACCGATCACTGCGCGTCGGTGCGCTCGCCCGGGTCGAGGGGGAGGGGGCGATGCACGTGCGGGTCGACGGGGCGACGGTGACCGACGTGCAACTGCGCATCTACGAACCGCCCCGGTTCTTCGAGGCGTTCCTGCGCGGCCGTGGCCACCTCGAACCGCCCGACATCACCGCCCGCATCTGCGGCATCTGCCCGGTGGCGTACCAGATGAGCGCCTGCCTGGCGATCGAGGACGCGTGCGGCGTGCGGGTCAGTGAGCCGGTCGCCGAGCTGCGCCGGCTGCTGTACTGCGGCGAGTGGGTCGCCAGCCACGCGCTGCACGTGTACCTGCTGCACGCACCCGACTTCCTCGGCTACCCCGGCGTCGTCGAGATGGCCCGGGGCCACCGTGACGCCGTCGAACGCGGACTGGCACTCAAGAAGGCCGGCAACGCCATCCTCGAGCTCGTCGGCGGCCGCGCGATCCACCCGATCAACGTCCGCGTCGGCGGCTTCTACCACGCCCCGTCACCGGACGAGCTGCGCGCGCTCGCCCGCGACACCCTGCGACCGGCCCTCGATCACGCCTTCGCCACCGTCGACTGGGTCGCCGGCTTCCCGTTCCCGGATTTCACCATCGACCACGAGCTGCTCGCGCTGACCGACCCGGACCGGTACCCGATCGACCGGGGAGAGCCGCGGACCTCGGCCGGCCGGTCGTTCCGGGTGCGCGACTTCGAACACCACATCGTCGAGACGCAGGCGGCGCACTCGACCGCCCTCCACGCGGCACTGGCCGGCGCCGGGAAGTACCTCACCGGTCCCCTCGCCCGGTACACGCTCAACCATGCCGCGCTGTCCCCGCCGGCCCGCCGGGCCGCCACAGCGGCAGGCCTGGGGGAGCGCTGCGACAACCCGTTCCGCAGCATCGTCGTCCGCGCGGTGGAGATGGTCTACGCCCTGGACGAGGCGCTGCGCATCATCGAGGCGTACGAGCCTCCGGCACCGCCTCACCTGGCGGTGCCGCCGCACGCCGGCATCGGATACGGCGCCACCGAAGCACCCCGCGGAACCCTCTTCCACCGCTACGAGCTCGACGCTGCCGGCACGATCGTCAGCGCCCGGATCGTGCCGCCGACGGCGCAGAACCAGCCGAGCATCGAGGACGATCTGCGCCGCTACGTGCAGGACCGCCTGGACCTCGACGACGAACGACTCACCTCCGAATGCGAGCAGGCGATCCGCAACTACGACCCGTGCATCTCCTGCGCCACCCACTTCCTGGACCTCACCGTGGAGCGCCGATGAACCCGCCGGTCGTCGTGATCGGGGTCGGCAACCCGTTCCGTCGCGACGACGGCGCCGGCCCGGCGGTCATCGAGCGGCTCAGGCTCGCCGGCCTGCCCGGGGTCGACCTGGCCGAGAGCGACGGCGAGCCGGGCACCCTCATCACCCTGTGGGAACAGCGCCGGCTGGCCGTCGTCGTCGACACGGTCCACACGTCCCACGCCCCGGCCGGACATGTCCACCGTCGGCTCATGGCCCGCCGGCCGTCCGGACCAGGGGGCAGTACCAGCTCCCACGCCATGGACCTCGGCGACGCCGTCGCCCTGGCCCGGGAGCTCGACCGGCTTCCCGACCGCATGCTGCTGCTCGGCATCGAGGCGGCGGGCACCGGCTACGGCACCGGCCTGACCCCGGCCGTGGCCGCCGCCGTCGACCGCGTGGTCGAGCACATCGTCGCCGCGGTCCACGAACTGCGGCCGGAGGTCGCGCCGTCCCGGGACCATCGGCCTGAACCGGCGCACGGAACCCGGGAAGGCTTGAAGTGAGCTCGGGAAGCGAAGGATCGGGCAGAGCGAGGACGGAGGCGAGTGCAATGACCGCGACGACGATCGAGGCGACGACAGAGCGGAAGGCGCGTCCGGCACCGGCACACGCGTGGCCGCCGACCGCCGACACCGGCGACGTGATGCTGCGACTGTGCCGCGCGGAACGGCGTGTCGAGGCGCTGGCGCTCGCGGTCCAGCTGCTGTGCGGCGAAGACACGACACCCGCCCGGCGGCAGGCCGCCGAGCTGCTCAACGAGCTTAGGCTGTAGGCGTCAGCCCGCGGCGGGACCCAACGGCGCCGGGCGTTCTGCCCGGCGCTCACGGCTGTGCGGCGTGCGTCAGTGGCGGGCGACGAGGACCGGGGCCGAGGCGTGGTCGAGCACCTGCTGGGTCACCGAGCCGAGCCTGAGGTCGTCGAAGCCGCCGGTTCCGCGGGGACCGAGGACGATCATGAGCGCGTCGCGGTCCGCGTCGAGCAGCGCCGCGGCCGGCGCCGCCTGGACGGTGCGGAGCTCGACCGGCACGGTCGGGTACTTCGCCTGCCACGGTGCCAGCTCGGCGGCCAGCGCGTCGTGGGCCGTGGCGGCGCACCGGGTGAGGTCCGTGGCACGGCCCCACCGGTGGGCGGGCTCCTGCCAGGCGCGCACCGCGATCAGTGGCACCCCGCGCGACATCGCCTCCGCGAACGCCAGCTCCACCCCGACCTCGGCGTGTGCCGAGCCGTCGGCGCCGACGACGATCGGCTGATGCTGCGGCAGCTGCACCTCCGGGCCGGCCCACCGCTCCGCGTGGTGCACGACCAGGACGGGACAGCCCGCGTGCGCGGCCAGCTGCAGCCCGACGGAGCCGATCCGCAACGAGTGGAAGCCACCCGTCCCTCGGCTGCCCACCACGACGAGCGCGGCGGATTGCGACTGGTCGACGAGCACGCGGGCCGGGCTGCCGCGCCACGTGAACGTGGTGACGAGCAGGCCGGGTTGCCAGTTGCGGGCCTCGACCGCGGCGTGCAGTGCGACCTCGTGCTCATCGGCCGCCGGTTCGAACGCGTCCGGAACGGCGATCACGTGGGCTACCCGTAGCAGCTGCCCGTGACGCATCGCCTCGTCCACGGCCCAGCGGACAGCACCGAAGCTCGCCGGCGAGCCGTCGACACCCACGATCACCGGTCGACGATTGGTGGTCATGACCCCCTCCCGTTGTCGGCGGGTCCGTCCCTACCCTCACCGTGCCGCGGCATGCGCCGCGGCGGCAGTGGAATTCGGCCCGCGCCTGGACCGTCAGCGCCGGTCGAAGTGCTCGCGGTGGGCCACCTCATCCGGCAGGGCCGGGCCGGGGCGCTGGAGCCGGTCCGGCCCGTGCGGCCAGGACTGCCGCGGCGGTCGCGACGGCGATGGTGATCAGCGCGCCCAGGATCAGCGCGGCGGGTTCGCCGTCGGCCAGCAGGTGCTCCTGTGTGCCGAGGGTCGCCGCGGCGACGGGCACACCGACCTGGGCGGTGGCGAGGCCGGCCAACGAGGCCGGTTGCCCGGTTGTCCGTGCGACGAGATGTGTCAGTGTTGCGCCGACACCGAGAGCGATGCCGAGCCCGATCAGCGCCGGCCGGTGGCCGAGGGCGGCGAGGTCGAGCGACGCGCCGAGCCAGACGAAGAACACCGGGCCGATGAACCCCTCGGTGACCGCGAACAGTTGGCGTGCGAGCCGGCGCGGCTCACCGACGGCGGCCACGGCGAGTCCGAAGCCGAAACCGGCGAGCATGACCGAGATCCGGGTCGCCTGCGCCACCGCGCCGAGGCCGAACAGCAGCGCCAGATTGAGTCGCAGTTCCAGCGCGAACTTCCGCCGCGCGGACAGTTGGTGGATCGCCTTGCGCCACCCCTTGCGCTCCACCAGCCGCAGTACGGCGAACAGCCCGATTGTGCAGATGATGAGCACGGCCGCGCCGAGCGCGGACCGACCGGCACGCGCCGGATCGATCGCGAGTGGCAGCGCGATGATGCAGACGGCATCGGCGAGCGCGACCTGAGGCAGCAACTGCAGAATCGGCAGCCCGGTCAGATGCATCGCATCGATGATCGGCAGGACCAGCGCGGCCGAGGACGACGCGAGAAGCACCACATAGAGGGCGATGTGTCCGGTGCCGAACGCGCGGGCGATCACGAACGCGACGGGAACCGCCGCCGCGGCGACGAGCACCGCGCGCAGCGCCCCCAGCGGCAGGGCCGTCCGCAACGCCGGGTCGCGGACCGGCACGTGCGAACCCGCAACGAACATGACCAGCGCGAAGCCGATGTTGGCCAGGAACGTGAACAACGCGTCGTCGGCGTGCAGCACACCCGCTCCCGACGGGCCGAGCGCCACCCCCGCCAGCAACTCCCCGACGACGACGGGCGGTCCCCAACGCCGAGACACTGCCAGCAGCGGACCGGCCAGGCCGGCCACGCAGATCAGCGCCAACAGACCGAGGCTCATCCCGGATCCCCCGGTGTGGAGGGGCCGTCACCGCCGCCGGGCGTCCCTGCAGGCGCCGGCGGAACGCTTGCACCGCCCACACCCGTCGCCGGCACGTGCCGCCGTGCCGCCGGCCGATCCGCCAGACCGATCGACATGTTCATGGCGCCGACCTCCCGGCTGTGCACCTTCGCGTCCGCTTCCCCGACCTCACCCACAGCATGGTCTGCGAATGGCGGACGTGCCCACGCCTGTCAGGCAAAACCTACCTACCTACCTACCTGGCTGGCTGGGCTGCGGCTCGTCGGAGCCCGGCGCTGACGTGGCCACGTCCGGCGACCTGGTCGCGGTCAACTGTCGTGCGGACGCGTCGATCCCGCCACCGGCACCCTTCGCCGAACTTGTCGCGGATCCGCCGCAGGGAAGCGGTCTTCCACCCCCACCATGCCGCGGCATGCGCCTAGCGGCAGGGCATTCGGCCCGTTCCTGGATTGTCAGCGCCAGTCGAAGTGCTCGCGGTGGATGTTGCGGTTCGGGATGCCGGCCTCGCGGAACCGGCGCACGAACGCGCCGACCATGCCGGCGGGGCCGCACAGGAACACCGACACTGCTCGCGGGTCGTCGTGGCCGGCGGCGGCGAGGACCTCGTCGGGGGTGAGGTAGCCGCGGGCGCTAGTGTCGTGCAGGTGCACCCGGACGTTGCGCGTGCGGGCGACGGCGGTGATCTCGTCGGCGAACGGTGCCGCGCCCTCCGTGCTGTAGAACAGGTCGACCCGGGTCGCGGACGGGAACCGGTCGAGGGCCCGTATCCAGCTGAGGAACGGGGTGATGCCGATGCCGCCGGCGATCCAGATCTGCTGGTCGGTGCCGCGGGCGTGGTCGAAGCGGCCGTGCGGGCCGCCGACGACGGCGGGCATGCCGGGCTGGACGAGGGTCTGGATGCCGGTGGTGTCGTCGCCGAGCGCTTTGATGGTGAAGCGCAGCACGTCGTCGTGGGGTGCGCTGGAGATGGTGAACGGATGCCGTCGCCAGCCGCCGGCGCTCTCCAGGAACAGCATGGCGAACTGGCCGGGGGTGAAGTGCAGAGGCCGGCCGACGGGGGACAGGGCGAGCTCGGTGAGGCCCGGGCCGATCGTGGTGACGGCGGCGACCTGGTAGTCGTACAGCGGCAGGAAGTACCGGGCGACGGTCTCGCGGTAGAGGTAGAAGGCCACGCCGATGCCGCCGGCGACGAGGTAGCTCCAGCGCAGCAGGGCCGACCCGAACGCGGTGCCGTCAAGCAGGCCGTGCACGAACGCCGCGGCCAGGAACAGGCCGGTCAGGCGGTGCAGCGACCGCCACCGCTCGTAGCCGCCGAGCAGCCACCGGCCGGCTCGAACCATGCCTCGACCGCGGGCAACACCGAGATCAGCACGATCGCGACCGACATGAGCAGGACCGCTTCGGCGCCGGCGAGCTGACCCGCGAACGACAGCCACCCGCCGTCGGACGGGCCGACGATGATCCAGGCCGCGGCGTACCCGCCGGCCAGCGCCCACACGCTGGGCGGGCCGAGTCGTCGCGCCGGGGGCAGCACCGATCGCACCGATGCGGTGACCGGCCGGGCGAGCAGCGTCACCCCATCACCATCCCACCGCCGGCGACGACCGGCGCGAGATCCGGCAAAGCCGGCGGACCCGTCCCGCCGGCGACGGTCGCGGCGTGCCGCACGGGTCACAGCGGCATCATGCTGAGCCGGTTTCCTCACTGGCCGGCGATCCACGGCGCGATGCGGTGCCGGTTCATGAGCCGAAGTGCGCGGCGTCGAGCGCGGCCTGCAGGGAGCGGCGGTAGCCGTCGCTGGTGACGGTGGCGCCGGACACCGAGTCGAAGTCGGCGCTCTGCGCCCGCAGGACCGCATCACGCAGCGCCGGCACCGCATTCGAGTTGATCTCCCGGTCGCGCCGGTTGCCGCTGGGCACCTGCAGCGCCACCACGTCGGTGATCCGGCCGCCGGAGATGGTCACCCGCACCTGCACCGGCCCCCACCGGGTCTGCGAGACGGTGCCGTTGACGACCGTGGAGCCCGGCGGGGCGGAGGAGCCGGCCGACGGCCCGGGGGCAGGGCCGCCGGGCACCACGCCCGGCGCCGCGCCGACGACGCCGGGCGTGTCCGGGGCCGTCGCACCCATCGTGCTGGTGCGGTAGCTGAACAGCAACACGACCGCCGCCACCGTGGACATCAGCCACAGCGTGATCCGCCTCATCCGTGCCCTCCCTACCAGCTGATCGCTCGGTGTGCACGCGCCGCGGGGTCACGCTGGACGCCGGCTACGGGCCGGGTCGGAAGAGTGCGAGGCACCGTGTCACTGTGCCGCGCGGTTCTTCGAGGATTCTTAGCCCACCGCGTGCCAAGCTTGGGCCCGTGCTCAACGCTCCCGCGCCGCCCAGGCTGCTGCTGGTCGAAGACGACCGGCGCATGGCCGGCGTGCTGCAGGAGTTGCTGGCCGACGAGGGCTACCTGGTGGAGTGGGCCCGCGACGGGCAGGAGGGGCTGCATCTCGGGCTGTCCCGCGCGTACGACGTCATCGTGCTCGACCGGCGGCTCCCGGCGATCGAAGGACTGGACCTGCTGCGCCGGTTGCGAGGGCGCGGCGTCACCACGGCGGCGCTCGTGCTCACCGCCAGGGGCACGGTCGCCGACCGGGTCGAGGGCCTCGACGCCGGGGCCGAGGACTACCTGACGAAGCCGTTCGACGCCGAGGAACTGCTGGCCCGGCTGCGGGCACTGCGCCGCCGCCACCGCGAGCAGGCCGACCAGCTGCCGATCGGGCGCCGGTGGCTCGACGCGACGACCCGCCAGGTGCACGGCCAGTCGGGTGACGTGGTGGCGTTGTCGGACCGTGAGTGCGCGCTCCTGCGGACGCTCGCCGCGCGGCCGCATCAGGTGTTCAGCCGCGACGACCTGCGCACGCTCGTCTTCGACGCCGCCGAGAACCCGGGCGTCGTCGACACCTACGTGCACTACCTGCGCCGCAAGCTGGGCCGCCCGGTGGTCAGGACGGTGCGTGGGCTCGGCTACCAGCTCGGCTCCGCATGACGGGCAGACCCGAGACGCGCCTGCTGCGCCGCGCCACCGCCGTGATCGCCGCGCAGGTCGCCGCCGCCGTCGCCGCGACCGTCGTCCTGGTCAGCGTGCTGGCGTTCTCGCTGACCATCCGCGCCGAGCACCGGGCCGAGGAGCGCACCGTCCGCGTGCAGACGCTTGCCGCCGGTGCGGACCTGATCGGCACCGAAGGTGTGCTGCTGTTGCGCCGCGCACCTGACGGTGCCGTCACGGCGAGCGGCGGCACACCGCCCGCCGTCGTCCGGATGGACGTCACCCGGCTGCGGCCCGGACGCGGCAACGCGACGGTCGGCGGCCGACACTTCGAGGCGTACGCGGTGGACGGCGCCGACGGCAGCCGGACCGTCGGCCTGCTCGACGTCACCGCCCGCGAGGAGTCCGGCGAGCGCCTCATCGGATCCCTGCTGGTCGCCGGCCTGATCGGGATCGTCGCGGCCGCATCGGTCGGTGCCGTCCTCGGGCGGCGGGCGGTGCGCCCGCTGGCGCGCGCCCTCTCGCTGCAGCGACGCTTCGTGGCCGACGCCAGCCACGAGCTGCGCACCCCCTTGGCCGTGCTGCACACCCGCGCCCAGCTGCTGCAGCGGCGACTCAACCGCGACGTCGACACCGCACGGGTACGCGCGGATGTGGCCGAGCTGGTGGCCGACACCCACGCTCTCGGCGAGGTGGTCGACGACCTGCTGCTGTCCGCGGAACTGTCGCACCGGCCCACCGGCGGCGTCGCGGTCGACGCCGCAGGCCTGGCGCGGGAGGTTGCCGCGTCCGTGGAGCCGCACGCCGGTGCGCAACACGTCACGTTGCGCACCGACATCGGTGCGGGGCCCCTGGACGTGACCGGGGTGCGGTCCTCACTGCGTCGGGCCCTCGCGGCGCTGGTCGACAACGCCCTCGGCCACGTCAGCGCGGGAGGCACCGTCACGGTCAGCGTCGGCCGGGCGGACGACCGCGTCTGCCTGGCGGTCGTGGACGACGGCGTGGGGCTCGACCCGGCCCGGGCCACTCACCTGCTGGCCCGCTTCGCGCGCGGCGAGGATCCCGGCGACCGGCCCGGCCGCCGCTTCGGGCTCGGGCTGGCGCTGGTGCAGGAGGTCGTCGTCGCGCACGGCGGGCAGCTGCGCATCGACGGCAGCCCCGGGCACGGCGCCCGCTTCACGATGGTCCTCCCCGCGGCCCCCGTCCCCGCCGGTCCTGCGGCGGCGGCCGGGGAGTAGGAGCGGTTCGGGACCTTCGGCCTTGGAACGGTGGCCGCGGCGCGTGGACCATGAAATGTGGTCGGTCCGCGGTGCCGACCGGCTCCCCAGGTGGACGGAGGAACGGGATGTCCGTTTGGCGCGGGTCGCTCGTCGGCCGGCTGCGTCCGGCCTCTGTCACCCGGTGGTGGGCCGTCCGGGAGGCCATCCTGTTCTGCCTGGTGGCGCTGCTGCTCATCGCCGGTGTGGTGGCCGCCGCCGTGGGTGCCGGCGGCTGGGCGTCCGCCCTGTGGACCGGTGCGGCGCTGGTCGGGCTGGCCTGGTCGACGGTCACCATCGCCGTCGCGCTGCTGCGCCGCCGGCCCTCGGTGGATGTCATCGCGTGGCTGGCGCTGGCGGGCGCTCTGCTGGTCGGCGAGCCGCTGGCGGGCGCGGTGATCGCCGTCATGCTGTTCACGGGCGGCGTGCTGGAGGCGCGCGCGTCGGCCCGGGCCCGCCGGGAGCTGGGCCGGCTGGCCGCCGGAGCGCCGCGGATCGCCCGCCGGGAAGGCCCGGACGGCGTGGCGGAGATCCCGGTTGACCGGGTCGTGGCCGGCGACCGGCTGCTGGTCGGTGCGGGCGAGCTCGTCCCGGTCGACGGCCGGCTGCTCGGCGACGGCGTGTTCGACGAGTCGGCGCTGTCCGGCGAGCCGCTACCGGTCGAGCGTCGCGCCGGCGACGACATCCGCAGCGGTGTCGTCAACGCCGGGCCGGCGGCGCGGATGCTGGCCACCGAGACCGCGGCCGCGTCGACCTACGCGGGCGTGGTGCGCCTGGTCGAGCAGGCGCAGGCGAGCAGCGCCCCCTTCGTCCGCCTCGCCGACCGGTTCGCGCTGGCCTTCGTACCCCTGACGCTGCTGGTGGCCGGGCTCGCCTGGGCGATCTCGGGTGAGGCGGTGCGGGCCGTGGCCGTGCTGGTCGTGGCGACGCCCTGCCCGCTGCTGCTGGCCGCCCCGATCGCGATCATGTCGGGGGTGTCCCGGGCCGCGCGGTACGGGGTGATCCTCAAGGGCGGTGCGGCGCTCGAGCGGCTGGCCGCCGGGCGGGTCCTGCTGTTCGACAAGACCGGCACGCTGACCCGTGGCCGGCCGGTCCTCTCCGCCGTGATCACGGGCCATGACCTGCCGGCCGACGAGGTCCTGCGGCTGGCCGCAGCGCTCGACCAGGCGTCGGCCCACGTGCTCGCCGCGCCCATCGTGACCGCGGCCCGCGAGCGCGGGGCCGGCCTGCCGACGGCGACGGACGTGCGGGAACGGCCCGGTTTCGGCATCGAGGGAACGGTCGAGGGCCGTCCGGTACGCCTCGGCAAGGCGGCCTGGGTCGTCGACGGCGCCGCACCGGAGTGGGTGCGTCGGGCCCGCCGCCGGGCCGCGCTGGACGGGTCGCTGACCGTGTTCGCGGCGGTGGACGGCCGGCCCGCCGGGGTCCTGCTGCTCACCGACCCGCTGCGGCCCGACGCGCCGCGCATGATGCGGACGCTGCGCAACGCCGGCATCGAGCGCACCGTCCTGATCACCGGGGACCGGGCGGACATCGCCGAAACCGTCGGGCGGATCGCCGGAGTCGACGCCGTGTACGCCGACCGCGACCCCGCGGACAAGCTCGCCATCGTCCGCGCCGAACAGGCCGCCGCGCCGACCGTCATGGTCGGCGACGGGGTGAACGACGCCCCGGCGCTGGCCGCCGCCGGTGTCGGCGTCGCGCTGGCGGCCCGCGGTGTCACGGCCGCCGCCGAGGCGGCCGACGTCATGCTCACCGCGGACCGCGTCGACGGTCTCGCCGACGCGATCCTCGTCGCCCGGCGCGCCCACCGCATCGCCCGCCGTTCGGCGGCGCTCGGCATGGCCCTGTCGCTGGCCGCGATGATCCCTGCCGCGGCCGGGCTGCTCACGCCGGTGGCGGGCGCGCTGTTGCAGGAGGTGATCGACGTCGCGGCCATCGGCCTGGCCCTGACGGTCCTGCTGCCGCAGCATACGCACACCGTCACCATGCCGACCGCCGACCTCGCCGTGACCCGGCAGCTGTACGCGCAGCACACCGCCATCCGCCCGCTCGTCGAGCGGATCCGGGCCGTCGCCGACGACCTCTCCGTCACCGGAGGCGACCTCGGACCCGTCCGTGAGCTGGTCGACCGCCTCGAGACCGACCTGCTGCCGCACGAGCGGGCCGAGGAGGCGCAGCTGCTGCCGATCGTCGCGCGGGCGCTCGGCGGTCCCGACCCGATCGCGGCGCTCAGCCGTACCCACGCCGAGATCGAGCATCAGATCCGCCGGCTGCGCCGCATCCTGCCGGACAGCGCCGGCCACGCCGAGCCGGAGGACGTGATCGACCTGCGGGCCGGCCTCTACGGCCTGTACGCCATCATGCAGCTGCACAACGCCCAGGAGGAGGAGAACGCGTTCAGCCTCATGCCGGCAGCGTCCGCCCCGACCTGAGCCTGACGACGTGGGCCCCGGGAGGACCTCCCGGGTCCACGTCCTGTGCTGGTCACAGTCCGGAGGCGGGCAGTCCCTCCAGCGTGAAGCGCTCCTGGAGCCAGGGCAGCAACGTCCGGTACGCCGTGATGGTGTTCGGCTGGCCGTTGTCGTGGGACAGCACGATCGAGCCCGGGCGGGTGTGACCCTTCACGTGGCTCACCACGCGCGAGATGTGCGCCGACGCGCCGCTGTCGTGGGTGTGCTCCCAGTCGCGCGGATCCACGTCCCAGGAGATCGAGTCCATGCCCAGCGCGCGTGCCTTGGCCACGAGGGCGGGCGTGAAATTGCCGCCGGGCGCGCGGAAGTACCGGATCGGCGCGTCCTGACCGACCACCGCGCGGATCATGTCGTTGGTGTGCTTGAGGTCCCAGTCGATGTAGGCGTCGTCGCGCTGGGCGAGGTTCAGCAGGTGCTGCCACGAGTGGTTGCACAGGGTGTGCCCGTCGGCGTAGATGGCCCGGACGAGGTCGGGCCGGTCGCGGACCCGGAAACCGACCATGCAGAACGTGGCGTGGATGTGCCGCTCCCGCAGCATTTCCAGCAGCTTGGGGGTGTTGATCGGGTCCGGCCCGTCGTCGAAGGTCAGCGCGACCGCCGGGCTCCCCGTGGTGATGAACGCGCCGAAGCGCCCGTCGCCGTCGTGGAAGGTCGGGCTGGCCGAGGGCGACGCCGACGGCGTAGGGCTGGGCGAGGGCGCGGCGGCGACCGGCACCGCGGACACGGCCGGCCGCGGTTGCGCGGGCCGGTGCACCGGGACGCCGTCGCCGCCCAACGTGCCCAGCAGCAGTACCACGGCGGCCAGCAGGCCAGAGATCGTAGGGCGCACGCCTACCAGACGGCCGAACACCGCGACAGGGTTGCAACCGGTGCCGGCCCGAGTCAAGCCGGGTGCGGGCGCACGGTTCATGATCGCGGCACTCTTCCCATGCATCGATGATGGGCTCTATGATGCTGATCAATTCATTGTGATCTCTGCCGGAGGTGGCAAATGCGGAAAATGACGATCCGCCACAAGAGTGCCGTTCGCCTGTTGTCCGGAGCGCGGCGGCTCTGGCTGGAATGGTGCTGGTAAGACGCGGCCGGGCGGGCGCCTCCGAGCGCCCGCCCTACAACTGCCACCGCGACCTCGGCCCGTACGCAGGGGTCGACGCATTCCTCGCCGACCTCGCCCGCGATCACCCCCGGCAGGCCGCCCGCCACTCCGTCGAGCTGCACTCCATCGTCCCGGCCCTGAATCCGGCCCTGAATCCGGCCAGGACGACCGCGGCTGACGAGCAGCCGATCCGGTTCCACCCCGTTCGGCGCACGGCCGCCCTCTCGTTCGGGGCGGCGGAGTTCGTGGCCGCGTGCGCGGTACGCCGTCCCCTGACCGTCCACTTCGTCCACGCCGACGCGGCCGACGAGACGACCGCGGGACTGCTCGCGACGCTGACGCGGCGGCTCGCGTCGACTCCGATGGCCCTGCACCTCCACGACGGGGGAGCGCCCGAGCCGGATGTCGAATCCCGGCCGACCCACCTACGGGCCATGCTGGGCGACAGTCTGGCGCGCGGCTTCTACCACCACGCCGTGCGTACCGCGCGGCGCGGCCGGGCCGCTGTCACACCCGAGACCGACCTTGCCCTCTGGTGGTCGTTCACCACGGGACTGGCCACCGCCCTTGCCGCGGTCGGCCACGCCGTTGAGGCACTCCAGCTGTACGCCGAAGCCCGAGCCGTCACCGACGATCCGAAGATCACGATGTCGGCCGCATACTCCACGGCCATGCTGTACGCCCGCCACCTTCCCCCGGCGCAGCAGGACCCGGCCCTGGCCAGACAATGGCTGGAGACGGCACTTCACCTGGCCGACGGCATCACCGACGAACGCCGGCGCGTCGTGTCGACCATCTTCTACGAGCAGGGCATCGCGCTGTTGGACAGCCGCGAGGGCCGGGCGGACGAAGCGCTGGAACTGGTGAACTCCGGTCTGGTGAAGCTGTCCACCGTCCTGGGCGCCGATGAGCGTCGGCAGGACCAGGCCCGCCTCCGGCACAACCGGGCCCAGCTCCACCTGGCGCTCGGAAAAGCCGCCGAGGCGCTGGCCGACCTCGACGACGTCATCGCCTACGACCCCGAGAACTGCGAGTACTACGTCGATCGGGCGGCCCTGCACCGTGCCGCCGGGCGTACGAGCGCAGCCCTGGGCGACTACGCGGCGGCGATCCGGCTGGGACCACACCTGCCAGAGGCGTACTACAACCGCGCGACGCTGTATGAGGAGACCGGACGGAGCGGGGCGGCACGTGAGGACCTGCGGCGCGTCCTGGCCATCGATCCGGCCCATCTCGACGCCCGCGTAGCCCTCGCGAACCTCCATCTCGCCCGGGGCGACCTCGCCGCCGCCGAAGCATGCGTACGCTCAGCTCCGGCCGAGCGGCGCGACGCACCCGCACTGCTGTGCACGCTGGGTCTGATCCGCTCCGAACGCGGTGCCCTCGACGAGGCCGACGATCTGCTGACGCGGGCCCTCGACGCCGCTCCCGGGCTGGCCGAGGCGTGGACCAACCGGGCCGCCGTGCGCTTCGAACGTGGCGACGCCGCCGCTGCCGTGGCCGACCTCGACCGCGCGGTGGTGCTGTCGACCGCAGCCGAGCCCCGCTTCAACCGCGCCACCGCGCTGATGCGGTTGGAGCGCTGGGGCGAGGCTGCCGACGACCTGACTGCCGCGCTGGCCGTGCCCGGCCTGGACGCCAAGCTCCGCCGCGACCTGCGCGCCGGGCTCAACCGCTGCCGGGCTCATGCGTCGTCCCGCCGGCGCTGACGTCACCTTCGTAGCACATGCCAGCTCTGACGAGTACCTGCAGCGGCTCCTCTCGCGGCGAGCGGGAGCGGTCACGACGCCACCGTCCGGCGGTATCTGGGGGCGGTCTCTTGCAGCAGCGCGTCGATCACCGGGGTGCAGCGCTCGTCGCCGGTCGCCTCGCGCAGGACCACGAGCGCCCGGCCGCGGGCCAGGTCGCAGCCCAGCCGGCGCAGTGTGTCGGCGGCGGCACCGGCCAGCTCGGCCGCGCCGTCGCGGTCGCCGGTGCGCAGCAGTGCCAGCGCGCGGGCAGTGTCCGCGACCGCCGCGGGCTGCCGGTAGTCGCATGCCCGCGCCAGGTGGGCCGCCGCCCGGGCGTGGTCACCGGCCCGGTCGGGGGCGCCTGCGGCGAGGTCGGCGTGCGCGAGCCCGGTCAGCGCCGCCACCCGGCCCTGTGCCGTCTGCGAGACGGTGGCCAGGCGCAGCGCCCGCTCCAGGTAGCGCCTGGCTACCTTATGGTGGCCGTGTTCCAGGCGTACCGTGGCCAAACTGTGCAGCACGAGCGCCTCGGCGGCCGGGTCCGCGCCCGAGCGCAGGGCGGCGAGCCCGGCCACCGCCGAGGCCAGCGCGGCCCGCAGGTCACCCTGCAATGCCTGCACGACGGCGAGGTGCCCGGCGGCGGCGGCCTCGCCCTCGATGTCGCCGAGCCGCTCATAGCCGGCCGCGGCGTCTGCCAGGCAGCGGTGGGCGCGCCCGAGCTGGCCGCGGTGCAGGTGGATGACGCCGAGGTTGATCCGGGCGGACTCGGCGCCGAGCCGCGAACCTGACCGTTCGTGCAGCGTGAGCGCCTCCTGCAGCACTTCGGCCGCCGTGTCGAGGTGGCTGGTCAGGGTCCGGACCACGCCGAGGTTGTTGAGGGTGGTCGCGGCCCCGCTCGGGTTGCCGGCCGCGCGGTGCTCGGCCACGATCGCGGTGAAGTGCCGCGTGGCGCTGCGGGAGCGGCCCAGCCGGGACTCCAGCACCGCGGCGAGAGAGCGTGCGGCGAGCTGCCCGGCCGGCCAGCCGGCCCGGACGCTGAGCCGGCGGCCGTGCCCGGCGTGCCGCACCGCTTCGTCGGGGTCGCCCTTGATCGTGTGCGCGACCGCCAGGCTCACGTGGAGCGCCGCGCTGGCCCGCACGGCCCCGTCGCGCTGCGCGGCGGTGAGCCCGGCGGCGGTCACCGACAGCCAGCTCGGCAGGTCACGGTTGGCCATGAACGGCACCCTGAGCGGCACCGCGAGCCGCCAGGCCATGTCCGCGACCCCGCGGCCGGGGGCTGCCAGCGCCGCGGTGCACAGGTTCGGGTACTCCACGGCGAGCCAGGCCCGGGCGTCCGCGGCCTCGGGGAACAGGCTCCGGTCGGCGGGTTCGTCGTCGGCGCGCGGCACGTTCGGGGCGAGCCGGGCGGCTGCGGCCCGGCACCGGTCGACGTACCACTGGTAGGCGCGCCGGGTCGCCGCCTCGCGCCGGCCGGGTGGCTCGGTCGCCGCGGCCAGCGCGGCGGCGAACTCGCGGAGCAGGTCGTGCATCGCGTACCGGCCCGGGCGCACGGTGCTGAGCAGGTTCGCGTCGGTCAGCCGGACCAGCAGGGGCGCCACCTCCGCCGCCGGCAGGCGACTGGCGGCGGCGCCGACCTCGCCGTCGAACTCGGCCGCCGGCAGCAGGCCGAGCAGCCGGAACACCTGCTGTGTGGCCGGGCCGAGCCGGCTGTAGGAGTGCCGGAACGCGGCGGTGACCGCGCTGTCGGCGTCGTCGCGGGTCCGCAGGGCCGGCAGGCGGGCGTCGCCGGCGAGCTGTCCGGCGCGCTCCGCGATCGGGTGCGCGACCCCCACCGGCAGGTCGACCGCGGCGATCCGCAGCGCCAGCGGCAGCCCACCACAGTGCCGGACCAGCTCGGTGACCGCGGCCGGCTCCGCGACCGCCCGCTCGGCGCCGACCATCCGGGTCACCAGGACGACCGCGTCGGGTTCGGCGAGCGCGGCCACCGGCAGGCTCCGCGCGCCCTCCACCGCGGCCAGGCTCAGCAGCCGCTCCCGGCTGGTGACGAGGACCTTGACCCCGGCGCCGCCGGGCAGCAGCGGGCGCACCTGCTCGGCGGAGCGCGCGTTGTCGAGCACCATGAGCAGCCGCCGGTCCGCGGTGACCGAACGAAACAGCGAGGCGGCCTGTGGCACGTCGGCCGGGATCTGGCCGTGCGGCACACCGAGGCCGGTGAGCAGGTGCCCGAGCGCCTCAGCCGGGCCGGCCTCGGGCTCCGCCCCGAATCCGCGGAGGTTGAGGTACAGCTGCCCGTCGGGGAACTGCCCGGCGGCCCGCCGTCCCCACCACACGGCGAGGCTGGTCTTGCCGCTGCCGGCCATCCCGGAGATGACGACGGTGGCGGGGCCGTCGGTGTCGGCGGCCAGCCAGTCGTCCAGCTGGGCCAGCTCGGTGCCCCGACCCACGAAGTGCAGGCCGACCACCGGCAGCTGGCGCGGGGTCGGCGGCTCCTGCTTGACCGCTTTGCGGTGCTCGGACCGCTGCTGTGGGGCACCGGCCGTGGCCAGCGTCGGGTCGTCGGTCAGGATCCGCTGATGCAGCCGGCGCAGGGCCGGTCCCGGGTCGATGCCCAGCTCGGTGCGCAGCAGGCGGCTGGCCTGCGTGTATGCGGCGAGGGCGTCGGCGCGGCGGTCCGCCCGGTACAGCGCCAGAATCAGCTGCCCGCGGAGGCGCTCGTCGAGCGGGGTCTGTGCCACCAATCGACCGATCTCCGGCAGCAGCTCATGGTGCCGGCCGGTGGCGAGCCCGGCGTCGACCCTGTCGGCGAGGGCCGCGGCGTGCCGCTGGTCAAGCGCCGGCCGGGCGGCGACGATGAGCTCGTCGGTGACCCCGCCGAGGACCGGCCCCTGCCACTGCGCCAACGCCTCGGTGAGCAGCCCCTCGGCGGCGGCCGCGTCGCCGGTGCGCAGGGCCTCCCGGCCTTCCCGGGCCAGCCGCTCGAAGCGCAGCACGTCGACGTCGTCCTCGGCCGCTCGCAGCACGTAGCCGACCGGGTGCCGCTCGATCGACCCCGGCGGCAGGAGGCCTCGCAGTTTGGAGATGTACTGGTGGAGGATCCGCTGGGCGGAGGCCGGAGAACGCGGGCCCCAGGTCACGTCGATGAGCCGGTCCGCGGAGACCGGCTCGTTGGCGGCGAGGACGAGGGCCGCGAGGACGGTTCGGGGTTTGGTGCCACTGACCGGGACAGGCCGGCCGTCGAGCCATGCGCCGACGAGTCCCAGCACCCTGTAGTCCACCGCGCAGACAGTACCGATGCATCGAAATCTTTGCGGGACCGCGGTCGGGACCCGGCCGCCCCGAGGTGGCCGGGTCCCTTGCTCAGCTGATGCCCTTCACCGGAGGCGCGCAGTGCTGTGCGCCGGTCCAGTACCGCACGCAGGACTTGAAGTAGAACGCGGTGTCCTCCTTCGCATCCAGGTGCTTCCAGCGGATGCAGTTGCCTTCCGGCCCCGGGTTCCACAACTTCGACTGGACCGTCCGGTTGGTGGCCGCGTCGGTGTATTGGAACTCCACGTACGAGGTGTCCCCGCCGAGCTGGCAGTTCTCGAGGTGCTCGCCGTACGGGAAGAACCTGGTGAACGACTGCTGAGCGAGCTCGGACTGGTAGGAGTCGCCGGGCTGGTCTGGCCCGATCGCGGCATGCGCCGGGGTGGCCAGGACGGCTGCCAGCGCCCCGGCCATCGCAAGGACGACGACGGATTTCCGGATGATGCTCATACGATTCCTTGCCTCCAGGGTGAACACGGGTCCCAGAAGTTGTCGACGTCCGCGCAGACGCGCATGTCGATGAAGCGCTCCTCACCGAAGTCGTGCAGGTACGTCGCGCACGACGGCGCCGGCCCGGTGACCTTGTGCGTCCCCCGCTGCAGGGTGCCGTTGATCCTGATGTACTCGAACTCGATGTAGACGTCCCAGCGGTCGGACTTGCAGACCGTGAAGCTGTCCCCGATGTGCTGGAAGCTGCCCGAACCGGCGGCCATGCCGAGCACGTCGACGTACTCCAGCACGTTGCGACCGGTGTTGTTGTCCCCGGCGTGGGCGGGCGTCGCCACCCCGGCGAGGAGCGCCCCCGCCGCGCCCGCCACCAGGCTGATGCGGGCCAGCCGACTGCGCATGCTCCTGGTGCTCATCAGGTGATCGCCGCCACCCATGGCGTGCACCAGTCACCAGGCAGGCCTGGCGCGGGCGGTGGCAGCACCGGGTAGTCGAGGCACGCCCGGAACATGAAGGTGCGGTTCTCCGGGAAGTCCAGGTTGTGGTCGTAGCACGTCCCACCCCCCAGCGCGTTGTACTTCTGGTAGTTCACGTCGTTCCAGATGTACTCGCCGTAGACCTGGAGCCCGTCTGTCGAGTCGTCGCACACGAAGAAGTGCTCGCCGTCGTGGTAGAAGATGGCCCGGACCCCCTCGCCCCGCGAGCCCGCCGTTCGGTTCGTCCCCGCGTACGCGGCGGCTCCCCAACCCAGCACCACCACCAGCGGCATGACAACCGCCGCGGTGAGCATCCTCAGCACCTTGGCCCTGGCTCTGCCCTGTCTCAGCACGCTCGATCCTCCCTCCGATGCACTGAACCGGTCTGGAGGGCCCCCACGGAAACCCGGCCCTCCTCGCCACCGATCCTGCGGACCAGCCGTTTCGACGTTGTTCGCACCGATGTTTGGCCCGCCTTGCACAGGCCCCCTGACCTGCGAGGACGCACCCACACACCGATCAAGGCGGGACTGAATGCGGGAGCCGCGTACGCTGCAACGATGGCTCACGGCGTGCTGCTCGGGATTGACTTCGGCACCTTCAACACCGTGGCCATGGTGCGTCGCGGCGGCGGTGAAGCACGTTCCCTGCTCTTCGACGGGTCACCGTTGCTGCCGTCTGCGGTGCTCCTGGAAGGCCCCGGCGACGTGCTGTCCGGAGCCGAAGCCGTGCGGTCGGCGCGGGTGCAGCCGGATCGGTACGAGCCCAACCCGAAGCGGCGGATGGCAGACGGGATCGTCCTGCTCGGCGGCCACGAGATCGACGTGGTCGACCTGGTCGCCGCCGTGCTGGGACGCGTGGCGTCGGAGGCGCGGCAGGTCGTCGGCCGGCTCCCGGATCGTGTCGTGGTCACGCATCCGGAGATCTGGGGCACGTCGCGGTTGAGCCGGTTGACCGAGGCGGCCGTCCGTGCCGGCCTGCCGGACCCGATGCTCGTGGCGGAGCCGATCGCTGCCGCCGCCTACTTCCTCGGCCAGGTCGGCCGGGTCGGCGCGGGTCAGTGCGCGGTGGTGTACGACTTCGGGGCAGGCACGTTCGACGCCAGTGTGGTGCGCCGCGGCCCCGGAGGAGCGCTGACGGTGCTGGCCAGTGAAGGGCTTCCCGAGGTGGGCGGCCTGGACCTGGACGCCGCCTTGGTGGAGCACCTGGGCCGGCTGGTCGCGCATCGGGCCCGGGACGCTTGGGACCGGTTGCGGCAACCGGCCACCGCCGCCGACCGCCGTGCCCAGCGGCAGCTGTGGGAGGACGTCCGGCTGGCCAAGGAGTCGTTGAGCCGGCGTTCGCAGACGCTGGTGCACCTGCCGGTCCTGGACGAGACCGTTCCGGTGAGCCGGGACGAGTTCGAGCAGCTCGCCGAGCCGGTCATCGCGCGGACGGTCGCGGTTACCCGCGCCGCGGTGCGGAGCGCGGGTATCGGGCTGTCAGACGTCGGTGGCATCTTCCTCGTCGGCGGGTCGAGCCGTGTCCCACTCGTCGCGACGCTGCTGCACCGCGCGTTCGGGATGCCACCGACGGTTCTGGAGCAGCCCGAGCTCGTGGTGGCGGAGGGTTCACTGATCCTGCTCGACGCGTGCGAGGAGCGCACGCCGACCGGCGTCACGATGAGGCTGCCCGCCGATACCGGGTCGGAGGAGACCGTTGCGCAGGCGCGTGGAACGGCCGCCGGCCCGGCACCCGTGCCGCAGGGCTCGCCGCAGCGGGTCACGCAGCTGTCGCCGGCCTCGCCGACGGCAGGCCGCGCGTCGCGCGTCGACGAGGCCGTCGAACCGGGGCGGGGGCGATCGGTCCGCCGCCACCTCACCGATCCGTGGAGCGTGGCAGCGGCCGTGCTGCTCGGTGCCCTGAGCGGCACGGCCGGCGGCCTCGCCGGTGCGGGCACGGCGGCCGTGCTGACTGCGGGAGTCATGGTCGCCGTGATCGTGCACGTGGTGCGGGTGGCTCTCGGTATCGTGTTCGACCGCTGAAGACCCGGTTGTCAGACGTCGCCACTAGAAGTTGCTCAGCACCGAGCTGAAGATCTTGTCGACGCTTGCCGGGTCGCGCGCGTCGTAGGCGGCTGCCCGCGACACTTTCGCGATCTGTTCGAGCGTGTCCAGGTCGGCCTCCTCGCCGAAGGCGATACCGAAGATGCGAACCGAGTTCTCCAGGGGTGACCCGTCCAGGTCGTGGAGCAGCTTCGCCCGGTCGTTGTCGGCCGGGTACTCGTTGCGCCCATCGGTGAGCAGCACGACTGCGTTGATGCGGTCGGCGTCCAGCCGTTCCCGCATGTACAGGTCGGCGGCCCGGGTCGTGTGGTAGAGGGCCGTGCCGCCATCGGCGCTCAGCGCCCGGATGATGCCGGTGAGTTGCTGCTTCGCGTCACCGACGCGCGACATCGGCAGCCGCTCGGTGTAGGGCTGCGCACCGTTCGGTCGCTGCCCCGTGAATGTCCACAGTGCCACCTCATCGTCGGGATGCAGCAGGTCGAGGCTCGCGATTGCCGCGTTCTTCGCGGCTTCCAGCTTGCTGATGTCACCGGCCGCCTTCTCCTTCATCGAGCCCGAGACGTCCAGGACGAGCAGCACCCTCGCCTTCTTCCGCAGGTCGTCCCAGCCGGCGAGGATCTTGTCCAGGACCTCTCCGACGGGTGGCTGGATCAGGCTGAGCTTCTGCCCGGCCGGGATCTGCAGGGTCTGCGTCAGTTCGGGTCCGGCGTTGCCCTTATGGTCGCGGAAGCCCATCGCCGCGAACGCCGCCTGCTGGGTCGGCCGCTGCAGGAACGCGAGGAAGTCCGCGGCCGCTTCCCGTTGCGCGTCACTGGCCGAGGGCAGCACCACGTATGGGTGGTCGAGCATCAGCGTGCCGTCCCGCGGCACCATCGGCACGAGCGGCACCGTGGGCGCCTTGCCTGTCACCTTCGGGTCGCCGGTGGTGTTGCCCTTGTTGTAGAGGAAGGTGAGCTGCTCCTGATGCACGACGGCGCTCACGTACGACATCGCGGCGCCCTTGGCGTCGGCTTCGGCCAAGTTGGCGAGGAACTTCACCGCATCGTCGGTGTAGTGCAGGACGCCGGCTTCGACCCCGCGAACGAAGTTGATCACATTGGGCTGGGTGAGGTCGGCCGTCGTCAGCTCGCGGGACAGGCCGGTCGCCGCGTAGTACGTGGCCACCGTCGCGGCCAGGCCGGACGTGGACCGGTGCGGGTTGTCCTTGCCGAAGGAGAAGCGCCCCCACTCGGGGTGGCCGTACCGGCCCCACCCCTGCGGATCGGACGCCAGCGCCAGCACGTCGCTCCACCCGAACTCGCGGTTCGGCCAGCCGAACGCCTCGGCCATCGGCTTCGGCATCGAGATGACCAACGGGCTCTGCGCGATCGACGGCATCTGCGTGCCGGCCGGCGGCACCACCTGCTTGCCGCCGGCGGTCTCCTGCTGGCGGGCCAACTGGAGCCACAGCGATGCGGTGGGCGTCCACACCTGTGGTGGCGGCCCACCGTCGCGCTGTTCGTCCCACCCGGAGACAAGCGCCTGCGCCGCCGCGCCGGACGTGAGCCGGTGCACGGTCACCGACGCGCACCGCTTGCCGCCGTACAGCGTGTCGGAGGCGTTGTACCGGCGCGCCAACTCGATCATCAGGTCGGCCTTCTCGGTCGACGAACTGACCTCGATGGGTTCACAGCCGGCCCGCTTGTCGGCACCCGCCTCCCCGGCGTCGCGACGGAGCACCACGTACGTCGCCAAGACGGCTATCAGACCGACGATCACCGCAATCACCAGCGGCATTCGCGTACGTGCCCCCGCGACAATTCCCATCGACGATCTCCTGTTCACCAGCTGAGCCCCGCATCGTAACCGAGGGCTACAACATCGCCGCCATCCGCCGGACGGGCCGGTGCCGCTCCCGGCGAGGGACTGCCCGACCGAGCCGGAAGCGCTCGGTCGAGCCGGCCGGAAGCCCCTCAGGCGTGCACGACGCCGCCGTCGAGGAGTTTGGACCAGTCCGCGCCCGCGGCCACGGCCTCCAGCGCGAAGACGCTGACCGACGTGGGCTCGTAGCCGATGAGTTCGACCGCCCGGCTCGGCAGTCGCGCTGGGTCGGCGTGGGCCAGGGTGGTCCACAGGTACACGGCACCCCAGATCTGGCGGGGCTCGTTGGAGAACCAGAACTTGCCCAGCATGCCGGGAAGGCCGGTGAACGCGTCCACGGCGTAACCGCGCAGGTAGTCGCGCAGCGACGTGGTGGTCTGCTCGGAGCGGGCAAGGTCCCAGGCGACGATCATCAGGTACACGGTGGCTCCTCGGAGGGCGGCGCCGAGCCCAGGCAGAACTCGCCGACGCTCGACTCGGACAGGCGGTCGTGGCCGGTGGCCTGTGCGAACGCGTCGGTGTCGCCCGCCTCGACGGCGCACGGGGCCAGCCGCATCGCGGTCGCGACCGAGTACAGCGTCTGAGTGAGCACGCCGACGTGTTTCAGGGTCAGCGCAAGGGCCATCGATTCGTACTTCCACATCAGCCGGCCGAAACGGGCGGCGATGACGATCAGCACCTGGGGCGGCTGCTCTGCGCCCATGGCACGGGCGGCGGCCTGCAGCAGCCGCCGGCGTGGCGGTTCGGCGGCGTCGAGCACCTCGAGCTGGTGCTCGAAGGCGTCGTAGTGGTACATGCCGGGTTCCAGCCCGGCCGCCGAGCGGACCACGAGGTACAGCTCCAGTTCGTGGACGGCGCCACCGGCCGGGTACGGGCGATCGGACGTGTCCCATCCCTGGCTGTCGTCGGTGGAGCGCACCCGGGCGCAGCGGAACAGCAGCTCGCCGATCGCTTCGATGGTGACCGGCGACGACTCGTCGTACGCGCGGATCGAACGGCGCCCCTCCAGGACACCGGTGAGCGTCGGGTCCGTCTGGTGCAGCCAGGTCAGGTCGGGCCGCGCCAGCGCGACGGTGCGGGTGCTCATGGGCGCCGGTCGGCCGGGCAGGGGCGGGAACCGGTCCTTGGCCCACAGGGTCGCGCCGAAGTGGGAGAACCGGGTCGATCCGGCGCGCTCGTACGACTGGCGGCTGCTGTCGTGGAACCACAGCTCGTGCGGGCTCCATTGGGCCTCGTCGAACGGCTCGGCGTCCCCCGCGCCGACGAGGAGCCCGGCCCGGGCGAGGTCGGCGGTGAGACGGGCGGGCAACGCCGGGCTTTCGAGGTCCGTGGTGAGCGGGCCCGCGACGAGCGCGGCGATCTGCGGCGCGTGGATCCGGACCACGACCGGTGAGCGGGGCGAGGTGAGCTGCAGACCGTTGTGGTCCCGGCGCATCACCGCGAACCGGGACAGGGTCAGCGGTCCGGACCGCTCCACCGGTGGTAGGGGCCACCAGTTGCCCTTGGGGACCACCGTGTACTGGGCGACGCCGCCGTGCAGCACGGTGACGGCCAGCCAGCCCCGCTCGCGCAGCCGGTCGACGAGCCCGTCCACCGGTGCGGAAGGGGCATGGTCGGCGGCGATCTCGGCCAGCACCGAGGGGTCGCAGCCGCCCGCAGACAGCCGCCACAGCACGGCCCGCTGGCCGTCGTCGAGGACGCCGAGCGGCTCCGCCCGAGGCCAGCTCACCAGGTGGTGCCGGCCGTCGTCGCGGGTGACGCCGTGCACGCCGAGGCGCAGGGCGAGGCGCTCGGAGAGCTGCGCGGGACCGTCGTCCGAGGGGCGCAGGCCCGGGACGAGACGGCCCATCGAGGCGCCGGTGGGGCTGCGCCGCGCTGCGTCGACCGCGGACACGCCGTGGAGGCGTTCGGCGGTGTTCGCCGCCACGTGGCAGAGCAGGAAGCGTTCCGACGGGGTCAGGCCCACCCGGGTGAGGAACAGGTACAGGTAGTTGAGCATCAGGCGGTGCTGGGCGAACCAGACGGTGTCCCGCACGTGCGCCTCGAACTCGGGACTGTCCGCGGTCTCCGCGTGGAACGCGCTGGCCCGGCCGAGCTGCGCGCTCAGCGCCGCGTGTTCGGCGCGCGCCTCCGGTGGCGGGTCCAGTGTGATCATGCCGGCGTCGACGAGGGCGCCGGCCCGGTCGCGGAACGGTGTGACGGTGCGGACCCAGCGTTGGACGAGGGCGTCGCCGTCGTCGTCGTGGACGGCGGCGGCGACCGCCTCGGCGCGGGCGGTGAGCCGTCCGGCGTTCGCCGTGAAGTAGCCGTCCCACGCGGGGCGCAGCCCGGCGCCCTCGGGCCAGGTCGACAGGAACGCCTCGGCGTGGGACCGGAACGACACGAAGCTCCAGCTGAGGTCCGCGCCGCAGAGCGCTTCGGCGGTGGCGATCAGCAGGTCGAACGCGATCGCGGGGAGCTGGCGGCCCTGGCGGCGCAACCGCAGCACGTCGAAGGCGAGGGCGGTGGTCCGCAGGTGGAACTCCGCGAGCAGGTCGGCGGCCGCCACGCTGCCGAGCATGTGCAGCCGCCGGTCATAGCGGGCATCGAGGACGGTGTTGTTCGCCGGCCAAGGCAGGAGCGGACCGGGGTCCTGTTCCAGCTCGGCCAGGCGCCGGTGGCTGTCCAGCACCGTGGCCGGGTCCAGGACCGTCCGTGACGGGTTGTCGCGCAGGTAGCCGCCGATGCGGTCGTGGACCAGCGGGGAGACGACGTCACGGAACACGTCGCCGGGTGCGCGGACGTGCAGCCGCAGGTGTGGGCCCTGCCGCCAGTGCGGCATGAAGTAGGCGTCGGCGTGCGGCGCGACCTGCGCGAAGAGCGGCTGCACGGCGTCGAGCAGCAGGTCGCGCGGGTCGTCGTGGTAGTGGATGTGCACGCTCTGCCACCCGGTCACGCCGCCTCCAACTCGTGCACCGCCCGCACCGCCATGTGCCGCACGTACGCCTCCTGTCCGACCGTGAGTCCGAGCCGGTTGCACAGCAGATGCGCGCAGATGTCGAGGACCGGCAGCACGCCGTCGCCGGCCGCGCCGGTGCCCTCCCAGCCGCGGGCAGGCGGCGCGAACCGGCCGGCGGTCAGTTCCGCGGTGAGGCCGTCGCGCAGCCGGGTCACCGAGGTGGCCCAGCCGCCGAGCACGTGCCCCGGCGGAAGGGTGCCGGTGCCGGCGACGACGCGCCGCACCTGGCCGGTGATCGACATGAGCCGATCATGTTGCCGCGCGTACGCGTCGTCGGTTGCGGTGACCGGGTCCGGCATGATCCGCAGCAATGGCGCGAGGGTCGCCGGATCCGGTTGGCAGACCAGCCAGGTGGTCAGGATCGCGCAGAGGGCGACCGTCAGGCGCTGGGCGGGTGGCGTCCTGGGCAGCACCCGGAGCGCCAGCAGGCTGGATTCGACGAAGTGTCGCTCGACGGCCTCCATCGCCGCGCCCGTGCCGTAGCGTTCGGTTTCGCGGCGGTACGGCACGAAGTGGGCCGTGTTCTCCGGCCGTAGCCGGCGTGCGTAGCCGGAGCGGCCCTCCCACCGGGCGGCGAGCGCGGCCCGGTGCGCGTATGCGGCCTGGGAGTCCTCGCCGGTGACCGGACGGCCGCTCAGGTGGTCGCGGCACCGGCCGCCGAGGCGCGCCGCGAGCCGTCGTCGCGACGCGCCAGGCGCCGGGCGGACGCGTAGCCGCAGGTGGTTGCCGCCTTCCCAGTACCGCAGGAAGAACAGGTCTTCGGCGAGCTTCTCCTCGCGCAGCTCGTCGAGCAGGGCGGGCACGAGGTCGATGAGCAGCGGGTCCAGGTCGCCGCGCTGGAACAGGTGGATGCTGAGCCAGTCGTGTCCGCTCACTCGGTGCTCCCCACTGCGGTCAGTTCGAACATGAGCTCGGCGACCCGCTCGGCGGCGTCCTGCGGTGCCGGCAGGGGCTCTTCGAACGTGACCAGGCCGGACCAGTCCGCGAGGAGCCGGTCGAGGTTCTGCACGGCGTACCAGTTGGCGAGGTCGACGTACACCGGCTTGCGGGCCTTCGTGAAAGCCCGCTGGCCCCAGACCTGCTCGGGGTCCCACAGCCGCACGTAGGAGGCGCGGGGGATGCCGGTTTCGCGTTGCCAGCCCAGCAGCCGTTGCAGGTGGCCGGCGCCGGTGTCGCCGGGGCGTTGCCGGGGCACCGCGGCGGCAGGCACCAGCCAGCGGGCCCGTTGCAGCACGACACGTCCGACCTCGACCCGGGGCAGGAGTGTGGGCGCGGTGACCGTCGCCGGGTCGAGGAGCGGGCACAGCACCGGCCAGGCCGGGTGGACGAGGTATGCCGGGCCGAACGCGGCGAGCAGCAACCGCGCGGCGGGCGGCAGCAGGAGGTCGGCCATCATGCCCGCGTGGACGGGGATCACCTGGCGGCCGGTGGCGGCGTCGAAGAGTTGCGGCAGCCCGGTTCCCGGATCCTGGCGGACCCGCAGCGCGCCGAGGGCGATCCGGTGCCGCGGCGGGCGGGTGTCCTCCGTGCCGGGGTAGGAGATCTCGTGGGTCGACAGGGCGACATGAAGGTTGAGTGCCGACCCGAACAGGCCGGCCAGTTCCGCGACGATCGGCCCGTCGGGCCGGTCCGCGGCCGGTGGGGCCGTGACCGGCGTGCCGGTCGCGCGTTCGGCGAGGTGCGCCCACCGGCCACGCCCGCGACCATGCCCGCCGGTGATGACGTTGACCGCCAGGCGTGGCCCGTCGGCGCCGGGGACGGCCTGGCCGTAGCAGGTGATCGACGCCGGCGCGGTCACCCAGGCCGGCCAGCTCGCGGTCAGCCGCCGCACCAGCTCGGGGTCCACCCGCTGCGGTCCGGTGAGCTCCGCGATCGACTCGGTGAGCAGGGCGTGCAGCCGCGCGTGCCGTTCGACCGGGCTTGTCGCCAGGTCCGCGGCGCCGACCGTGTAGTCGCCGCGGAGGTACGCGGACAGCGGGGTCCGCGCGGCGAGCTCCCGCTGGACGCGCTCGTGCAGGTCCAGGAACGCGATGTCGGGGGCGGATCCGAACCACGGCGCCCAGCGGTCGGCGAGGGCGAGACGGGTCGGCAGCATCGGGTCGTGCAGCCCGAGCCAGCGCCGGACGACGTCGAGGTCGTCCAGCACCGGCCGCCACGCGCGGGCGTCCAGCCGGGCCGGCGCGCCGCTTTCCACGACGTGTTCGTGGCAGACGAACCGGTCGAGCCGGTCGGCGTCCGGCCAGTCCGGCACGGCGAGGTCGTGGCCGAGCCGCACGGTGTGCGCGACGGCGGTGACGAGCCGTTCGCGGTGCGCGGCGAGCTCGGTGTGGTCCCCGATCCGTGTCGGGACGCTCATCAGCCGGTCCAGTTCGCGCAGCGGCCGCACGTCGGTACCTGTCGCTTCGAGCCAGCCGGCCAGGGCGCCGAGCGGCTCCGCGCCTTCGACCTGCACGGGCGGACGGGCCTCCAGCAGGCCCACGGCGACGAGCCGGTCGACGAAGACGCCGACCTTCGCGGCCGCCGCACCGGTGGCCGCGAGGTGCCGCACGACGTCGGCGGTGGTGGCCTGCCGGTGGCGGACGACGTCGAGACAGGCCAGCACGGCGGGCGCGGCGGCCATGGTGACGATCGTTTCGCCCGTACCGAGGAAGCGCAGCGTCTCGCCGGCCCGGTGCAGGCTGGGGTTGACCCGCAGCACCAGCGTCGCCGCCAGGTCGGGACGGGTCGACACGGCGCGGACCAGCCGCGCGACGAGCACCCGGTCGAACTCCAGCACCGACGACGCCGGCACCGGGTGGGCGCCGGCCGGCACCGACGGCCCGGTGTCGTCGACGTGGGCCAGGCCGATCCGGGCGAACGAGCTGTATGGGCTGGTCTTCGCGGCGGCCCGGCCGAGGAACGCGACCAACCCGCCGATCGTCCGGGCGCGGGGCCGGTGACCGTCCCGCAGCCAGCGCTCCAACGCGGCCGACAGGTCAGGACTCGCCTGGGCCAACGCCCGGCGGAACTCCGGGCGGCCGGCCGCGTCCCGGATGCGGGCGGCGACCGTGTCGGCCTCGACGCCGAGGAGCGGCTCAAGGTCGGCTTCCGCGCCGATGCGGGCGGCCCGTTCCGCGTGCCACGCGTCGATCCGGCAGACCATGGGTGCGGGCAGGGCATCGCGGATCTCCGCGTTCCACACGTGCTCCGGCAGTCGCCGGTCCTGGTGGATGGCCCGCCGCAGGGCGACGAGCCGGGTCTTCAGGGCGGCGTTGGCCGGGTCACCGACGAGTGGGTACAGCGCCTCGGACAGCACCTGTGCCGTGCGCCGGGCCCGGTCCTGCGCGTCGAGGAGTGCGTCGACGGCAGCGACCGTACGGGTGAACCGCATCGCGGACAGGACATCGACCGGCAGGCCCGCCACCCGGACCACCACCGGCCGCTCGACAGCGTAGCCGGCGACCGTCCGTGTGGTCAGGGCCTGCGGTCGTGTCATTGGATCAGGACGAGGACGAGCAGGAGAACACCGACGAGGCGCCGAACTCGCCCAGCCCGTGCCCTGCGGTGAGTGATTCGACCGTCAGGCCCTGTTCGGCCAGGTCGAAGATGTCCATCGGCACCTCGTCGAGCTCGAACCGCAGCTCGGGCCGGGAGTCGGTCAGGCCTTCCGTTGACTGCATCTGTTACCTCCTCAGCGGTGGTCGGCCCGTGCCCGGGCGACCTATGCCCACGGTGGGGGATCACCACCCGGTTCGGCCGTCACGCGGGCTGGATCTAGTGGTTCCCCCAGATCGTCGCGGTGAGAATGCGCGTCATGGATGGACTGGTGACGGCTGTCGCCGCGATCCAGTCGTACGTGCCGCAGGCCGTGGTCGGCGTGCTCGGCACCGACCCGGCGGCGACGGTGCACCTGACCGACGACGCGGTCCTGATCGGCTCC
Organism: Dactylosporangium sp. NPDC006015; assembly: GCF_040614215.1. Taxonomy (NCBI): domain Bacteria; kingdom Bacillati; phylum Actinomycetota; class Actinomycetes; order Micromonosporales; family Micromonosporaceae; genus Dactylosporangium; species Dactylosporangium sp. NPDC006015. The sequence continues at coordinate 70,198 of NZ_JBEXUD010000033.1, read as the reverse complement.
TGCGACACCTGCCTCGCGCTGCGCCGGGAGCGCCTCCAACCGGCCCCGCTGCGCCTGGCCGCCGACGCCGCGAGCTGGACACCCGGGCCCTGGCCACACCTCACCCCCGCCGTCCTGGAACTGATCCGCCACCTCCACGCGGTCGTCGCCGCCGGCACGGTGTTCCGGCTGGCCTGGGAGACCCTCGACATCCAGCGCCACGAACTGCTGCCCGACCCGTCCTGCCCGGCCTGCGGCACCCCCGCTCCCGCCGACCCGATCCGGTTCGTACCACGGCCGAAACCGTCCAGGTCGGCGTCCCGCCTCCGCGATCTCGACGCCGTCCACCTGCCGGAGCGGGCACTGGTCAACCCGGTGTGCGGGGCCCTCGGCCCAGCCGCCGTCGCCCTCACCGACGCACCGATCGTCCCCGTGGTGGTCGGCGGCACCCTGGCCGGCTCCGGCAGCGGAGCGGACCGGGTCATCCCGGTGATGTGGAGCGGGCACGCCCGCAGCTACGGCCGTAGCCGCACCGCCGCGCTCCTGGAGGGCCTGGAACGCACCGCGGCCGCATGGCACACCGGCACCGCCCCGGTCGTCGTCGACACGTTCGAACGCGTCGCCGCACGTGCCGTTCCGGGCGACTGGCCGTCGTTCGACCCGCGGTCACCGATCCGGTGGGTACCGGGACACTCGCTGCGCCACGATGCGCCGGTCCTCGTGCCTGAGCGGATGGCGTACTTCCTCGCGGGTCCCCGGGAGACGTCGAACGGCTGCGCCATCGGCACGTGCCTCGAGGAGGCAGCCCTGCACGGCCTGCTGGAGCTCATCGAACGAGACGCGTTCCTGATCGCGTGGTACGGCCGGGCGCACCTGCCCGAACTCGCGCCCGGCACGGTCACGGATCCGGCCGTCGGCGCACTGATCGACCGCCTCGCCGCAGGCGGACACCAGGTACGCCTCTTCGACACCAGGATCGACCTGCCGGCACCGGTGGTCACGGCGGTCGCGGTCGCCACCGGCGGTGCGGCACCGGCGCTGTGCTTCGCCGCCGCAGCCGGTCTCGACCCGGATTCGGCCGTCGCCGGCGCCGTCGGTGAACTCGCCGCGCTCGTGCCGGCCGTCCGCGAACGCGCCCTCGCCCAGCGCGGCCGGATCGACGCCATGCGGCGCGACCACGGCCTCGTCGAGTCCGCCGCCGACCACGCCGCGCTCTTCGCCGACCCCGCGGCGATGGCGTACGCCGGGTTCCTGCTCGGCGACCGGCACGAAGTCCCCGGGGCGCCGCGCCCATGGCCCCGACCGTCCGACATGGACCTGCTCGAAGACCTGCAAGCCTGTGCCGGTGCGGTCATGGAGACCGGCTCGGACGTCATCGTCGTGGACCTGACCACAGTGGAGCAGCGGCGGCTGGGCCTGCGTTCGGCGCGGGTCATCGCCCCGGGGCTGGTGCCGCTCGACTTCGGCCCCCGGCAACGCGCACCGGGGCTCACCCGGATCAGCACCGCATTGCGGCACGCCGCCGCGCCCCCGTCGGAGGGCCCGCACCACGTGCCGCACCCCCTGTCATGACGGTGACGCCCGAGGACCGCCTGCGCCTGCGCGCCGACGTCCGGCTCACCCGGACAGCCGATGGCATGCTGATACGGCGCGGGGAAACCGCGTTGCTCGTCCGGGGGCAGGCAGCGGCCACGCTCGAGCGCATCGCCCCCCGGCTCACCGGCACGTCGACGGTCCGTGGGCTCTGCGCCGGCCTTCCCACCGACGAGCAGCGCACACTGGTGCAACTCGCCGCCCTGCTGCTGCGCCACGACTGCGCCCGAGACGTGGCGCAGGACAACCGCGCCTCGCCGGCTGAGGACCCGCGCCGCCACCGGGTGCTGCTGAGGAGCCGGTGGCCTGCGGCGGCACCCATGGTGGCCGCGGCCGCTCGCACGTTGCTGCGCTCGGGGATGCCGGCGATCGACATCGCGGCCGATCTGTCCGGCCGCGACCGCGCCGCCCTCGATGCCGAAGCCGCAACGGGTCACCCGGCCACGCTCAGGTTCGTATCAGGGCAAGCCGCCGGCCACGGGTACACGGCGATCGTCACGGTCGAGCCGATCGGGGGCCCGCACGAGGCGCCCGGCGAGGTGACGGTCGCGGCACTCGTCGGCGCCGAGGTCGTGGTCATCGGCGCCACCACCGGGGGAGATGGCGGGCCCTGCCCGACCTGTACGCGGCTGCGGTTGCTCGCAAACCGTGACCCTGGCACCGTGGCCCCGGCCGCGCCGGACGGCGCCCGTGCCGCGATCGCAGGGACGCTGCTCGCCGCCGAGGTCCTGGCGGCCGTCAGGGGCGGCCGCCGGCCCTTCCCGGCGGTCCTGGTCCTCGACCTCGCCACCTGCGAGACCCACCGGGAGCGGCTGCTGCCGCACCCAGGCTGCGCCCATCCCCGTGGCGCGGCCGACGCGACGGCGGCGGATCTCGTCGCATCGCACGTCGGGGTCCTGGCCGGGTTCACCGACGACGCGGCGACGCAACTGCCGCTGCGGGTCGGTGCCGTCCGTCTGGCGTACCCCGCGCAGACCTTCGTCGCCTACCATCCGTCCACAGTGGATGCGGCCCGGGACGCCGCTGTCCGGGCGGCGGTGGCCCACTACGCCGAGGCGGTCCTCCCCGACCGGCCGCTGCGATGGGCACCGGCCCGGAGGCCGTTCACCGGCGACCCGGCATCCTCACCCGCGGGCCCGTCCAGGGCGGGCGTCGGGGTGGGCGCCGGCCTCGCGGATGCGGTGACCGCCGGGTTGTGCCACGTCCTCGCGGGCGATGCGGCCCGAGCCGGGCCCGGCCGTCCCGTCGAGCCGGCGGCGCTGTATGCGGGCGCGAGCCGGCCGGACATCCTGGAACTGCTGGTGCGCACCGCCGCGCGGGCCGGGTTGCCCGCCCGGCTGTCCGTGCCGGCCGGCGCGGCCATCCCCGTCGTGGTGGCGCGGGTCCAACGGTCGACGCCGGCCGTGGGTTGGGGTGACGACCTGGCGGCGGCCGCGACGCAGGCGTTGCTGTCGCTGCTCGGCCCGCGGCAACTCGCCGGCACCGGCCGGCCGCACCCGGTGCTCGACACCGGTGCCCTGCTCCCCGCCGCCGAGCGGTGGTTGCGCGAACAGCACCGGGACGCGTGGTTCGCCGACATCACCCCGGTGGACGTCGCCCGCACGGGCCTCACGGTCGTGCGGGTGCTGCTCATGTGCCGTCGACCGGGATCTTGACGAACAGCGCAGCCCCGTTGGTCACGCACGTCGTCGCTGCCATGGGCATCGGTGTGCCCGCCACGGCTGCCGTTGCGGCGCCGGCGTCACCCGCAATCCGCGGGTGCGCCGGGTGAGCGGATCCTGCCCGACGCGGATCGGCGGCCGGCGTCCCACTCGGCCGGGGTGAGTGGGAGCTCCGCGCGCAGGGTGGTCCCGGCTCCGCGCGGGCTGTGGAGCACGATCCGGCCGCCGAGCGCTTCGGCGCGATCGTTGAGGCCGACCAGGCCGGTGCCGCGGGTGAAGTCGGCGCCGCCGACGCCGTCGTCGCGGACCACGATGCGCAGGACGCCGCCGGTGGTGTCGGTTTCGACGGTGACGGTGACGGCTGAGGCGTTCGCGTGTTTGGCCGTGTTGGTGACTGCCTCGGCGATGATGTAGTACGCGCTGACCTCGATGTGCTCGGGAAGCCGTCCCTCCATGCGGATGTCGAGGTCGACGGGGATCGGTGCGTGGCGGGCAAGCGTGCGCAGCGCCGGGCCGAGGCCGGATTCTGTCAGGATGGCCGGGTGGATGCCGCGGGAGATCTTGCGGAGCTCGTCCACGGCGCCCGTCGCCCCGGCGACGGCGCGGTCGAGTTGTTCGGCGAGCGTGTCGAGCTCGGGTGGCAGCGCCGCCTGCGCGGTGCGCAGCTGCAGGGCCAGGGAGATCAGCCGCTGCTGGGCTCCGTCGTGCAGGTCGCGCTCGATGCGCCGGCGGGTCTGGTCGGCGGCGGCGACGATCCGCGCTCGGGACGCGGTGAGCTCGGTCCGGCTCTCAGCGTTGGCGATGGCGGTCGCGATGAGCCCGGTGAAGTCGGCCAGCCGCTGCTCAGTGTCGTGGGGCAGCCGTTGGCGGCGCGACCCGACGCGCATGACGCCCCAGAGCCGCCCCTCGACCTCGATCGGACTGGCGACCATGGAGCAGATGTCGGGCTCGATCCCGGGCAGCGTCGTTGACGCCGGTTTGTCCACGTCGCGGCGCGCGGAATGACCTGTGGCCTGTACCGTCGCCATGGCGGTGCGGGGGTCGGGCCTGCCGCGCCAACCCGGTGCGGTCTGCTTGAGTCCGTAGCCTCCCAGCACCGTCGCCTCCCCGTCCGGCTCGAATCGGAGGATCGACGTGCCGTCGGCGTGGAAGAGCGCGCCGACCTCGTCGGCCACCGCGGCGAACACGCGATCGGGCGCCGCCCCGCGGGCGACCAGCGTCGCCACCCGCCGCAACGCCGCCTGCTCGTCGGCGATCCGGCGGAAGGCCGTGTACAGGTGGGCGTTGTCGAGCGACACGGCGAGCTGACCGGCGATGAGTCTGACGCAGTCGAGCCGTTCGGCGGTGAACGCGCCGTGGATGAGGCGGTTCTCGAGCAGTAGCACCGCCCGCAGCATGCCGCGGTTGAGGATGGGCACGGCCAGCAGGGAGCAGGAGCTGAGGCCGGTGAAGTACGGGTCCCGGGCGAAGCGGTCGTCACGGGTGGCATCGCCCACGACCAGCAGCTCGCGTATCCGCTCGGCGTATCGGAGCACGGACATCGGCACCGTGTGCTCATAACCGGCGCCGCTGGCCGGGATGATGCTGCAGCCATCCCCGGGCGCGGGCAGTATCCATTCGTCCCGGTCGTCGCTCCACAGCAGCAGGTGCACTCCGGTGGCGCCGGTCATCGCGGAGAGCACCTGGACCAGGCGGGAGTACAGGCCTTCGGTGCTGGTCTCGGAGCTCAGCGCCGTCGACGCGGACAGGATGCCGAGCAGGTCGACGGTTCCGGTCGTCATGGTGGGGCGACGCTGGAGAAGGTCGCCGGGGTGGCGGGCGTCGTGCTTGTCGATCGGCTCGTCGTGCGGTCGCAACGCCGGGTAGGCCCAGTCCAGTTGGTCGACTTTCGCGGTCGCGCCCCAGGCGAGGTACTCCTGACGGGCCGCGGCGAGCAGTTCGAAGCCGGCGTGTTCGACGCCGTGGGCGAGGTAGAAGCGGGCGGCGTGTTCGGTGATCAGGGCCTGATGCCATGGCCGTACGTGGCGGGCGACCTCGTGCCGGGCGGCGTCGAAGCCGTGGACGGCGGCAACGAAGTCGCCGACGGCCCAGGCCCGCTCGGCCTCGAGCAACCGTAGCCAGTGCAGGAAGTTGGCCGGCGCGTCCGCGGCGCGTGCTGCCAGCCAGTGCGTCACCTCGTCCAGTTCGGACAGCAGACCGTCGCGCTCTCCGGTGTGGCCGGCTCGGGCCTGCCCGGCGAGGGCCAGTCCACGCAGCACGTGCGCGGCGGCGGTCGGGTAGAAGGTGGCCGCGGCCGACAGCAAGGGCATCGCCGCCGCGGTGCACCGGGTGAGGCCGACCAGATCATCGAGGATGGCGGCGGCGATCGCGCGGGTGACCTGGAGGTGGAACAGCGCCCACGGGCTCTCGGCGTACCTGTCGGTGGGGGACGTCGCACCGGCGATGGTGGCGCTTTCGCCGCACAGCACACCGGCCAGTCGCCGGTAGCTGTCGTACGATTCGCCGATGTGCTCGTCGCCGGTCTGCCGCACGAAGGCAAGCCCGGCCTCCACCTCGGCGACGTAGACGTCCAGCGACGGCACGCAGTCCAGCAGACCGACCATGTCCAGGTAGTAGGTGTATCCGGCGTTGGCCAGATCGCCCCCCGCGACGAGGCCTGCACGAGCCCGCCGGCTCGCGCGGACACCGTTTTCGATCGGCTCGAACCAGCAGCTCAGCAGCGTGGACAGGAAGCGCACCTGCGAGGTGTCGGGCTCGTAGCCGCGGGCCTCGCCCAGTGCCAGGATTCGATGCATCGCCTGGTATGCGGCGGCGTAGTCGCCGCGCACCGACACGGCGGCGAAGCCGACGTGGCTCGCCGGGCCGAGGAGGGGGCCGGCGGGGCCGTGCTCGATCCAGATCCGCAGCGCTTCCAGGCTCAGCCAGGCGAGCCTGGCGTGGTCGGCGGCGAAGTAGACCGCCGGCAGGATCGCGTTGATCAGACGGGCCACGGCGAGCACCACCGGCTCGGTGACCTCCGGCCGGGTCAGCTCGTCCACGGCGTCCTCGTGCTCCAGCCACCGGTACATGAGGTCGAACCGGCGGTCGAGCTCGGTCGGGAGCCGGTCCGCGGTCGGCACGGCGCTGTCCAGCTCACGCAGTGACTCCAGGCCGAGCCCGATCGCCTCGACGTAGCGGTTGCGGTGCGTCAGGCCGCGCACCTGCACCGCCGTGGCGGGCGCACATTCCAAGGGGGTGGGGCACAGCCCTTGGATCGTGCGGAACTCCTCGTCCGCCTCCTCCAGGAGCCCCAGGCTGTACAGAGCGGCGTGCCGGCCGGTGCGCACCTCGACGAGCGCGGCGGTCTCGTCCGGGCCGATCAACCGCAGCGCGGCCGTCAGCAGCGCGTTCACCAGCGAGTATTCCCCGATCATCGTCGACTGTTCGGCGGCCCGCCGGAACAGCTCCACCGTCCGGCGCCGTTCCGCGGGGTCGTCGACCGCATCGACCACCGGCAGGTACTGTTCCGCCGCGACCGCGAACAACTCCGCCATCGCCGCCAGCCGCCGCGCCATCGCCAACTGCAGGCTGCGCCGCCGGCGAGGTTCCACCCCGCGGAGGACCACCTCACGGATCCGGTCGTGGCGAAACAGCACCGCCTCCCGCACCCCGGGCTCCAACACCAGCACCCCCTCGTTGAGGGCGGCCGCGAGTCGCTGTTCCATCACCTCCGCCGGCTCGCCGACGGCGGTCTGCAGCACGCCCAGCTCGGCCCGCCCACCGAGGCACGCCATCGCCTCCACCATCAGCCGCGTCTGCGCCGGCATGGCATCGACCCGCGCCGCCGACAGTCCCGCAACCTCCGGCCGGTCCAGGTGAGCGCGCACCTGCGCCGCATCCCACCGCCACCTGGCCCCCGCCACCAGCACACCGTCACGGCGCAGCGCGTTGAGCAGCTCCACCGTCTCGTACGGATTACCGGACGTGTACGGACTGATCGCGTCGCCCAGGGTCGCCGCCGTGGCCTTGTCCACGTGGAGCATCTCCGCCACCATGGCGACCGTGCCGGCGACCGGCAGGTTGGCCAGCCGCAGGTCCCGCACCTCCGGCCGGTCACACCACCGGGTCCGCGCAGCCGCCAACGGATGCACCGCGTCCACGTCACCTTCGCGGTAGGCGGCCACCAGCAGCAGACCGTCGACCGGCTCCGCGCTCAGCACCAGGTCCACGAAGCCCATCGCCGTTCGTCCCGCCCACTGCAGGTCGTCGACGAACATCACCACGGGCCGTTTCCGTGAGGCGACCGAGCGCAACACGTCGAACGCCACCCGCTGTGCCCGCGCCTGCGCGGTCAGCGGATCCCCCGGATCGGGCGGCACCCGCAGCAGTGCCGCGAACTCCGGCACCGCCGCGGTCAGCAGGCCCGCGTTCGCGCCGGCCGCCGCCAGGATCCGCTTGCGGACGTCGGCCAGCTCGTCCTCCGACTCGGCCAGCAGAAGCCGACCCACCGCCCGCAACCCCTGGTGCACGGCGTCGCATTCCAGGTCCCGCCGGTACTGGTCGAACTTGCCCGCCACGAACCAGCCGTCCCGGCCGGTCACCACCGGCCGCAGTTCATCGACCAGCACCGTCTTTCCCACCCCTGGCGCCCCGCAGATCAGCACACCCTGACACCGGCCCGTAAGCGCCTCCTCGAACGCCGCCGTCAGCACCGCCACTTCCGCATCGCGCCACACCAGCCGTGACGGCGGCAACAGCCGCGGCGGAACGTCGCGCTCGCCGACCCGCATCGTCGCCGCGCGCGGGTCGGCGTCCCGTAGCCGCTCCAGGTCGCGGACCAGGCCCTCCGCGGTCTGGTACCGCTTGTCCGGCTCCTTCTCCAGCAGATGCATGATGATCTCGGACAGTGGCGCCGGGATGGTCCGGTTCGCCTGCGCCGGCGGCACCGGCACCCGAGCCAGATGATCATGAGTGAGCCGCAGCGGGTCACCCCAGCCGAACGGCGGCGCGCCCGTCGCCAGTTCATACAGTGTCGCGCCCAATGCGTACAGATCGGCCCGCTGATCCACCGGCCGGCCGGTGCGCCCGGTCTGCTCCGGCGCCAGATACGCCAACGTCCCCGCGATCTCGGTGTGGTGCGTGAACCCGGGACGAAGCTCGGCGATCGACGTCGCCAGCGCGAAGTCCACCAGGCAGAGGGCGCCGTCGCGGGACGCCACGATGTTCGCCGGCGTGATGTCGCGGTGCATCACGCCCCGGCGGTGCATCCCCGCCACCGTCCGGGCCAGCTTCACCGCGAGCCCGATCAGGTCATCGGCCGCCAGCGGCTTCGCCGCCCCGGCCAGGCTCGTGCCGGCGACATCCTCCACCACGACCGACCCCGGGCACCGCGGTGCCTCCAGCAACTGTGGGACACCGACCACGCCGCGCAGCCGCCCCAGGATCGCCACCTCGTGCCGCACCCGCCGGTCCGCGTCCGGTCCCGAGAACTCCTTGCGGATGACCGTGCGCCCGGCGACGAGCAACCGGGTGACCCGAGTGTGCTCGCTCTCGTACAGTATTTCGATCCGACCGGGTGGATCGCGGCCACGCAGCATCCCGCCGTTCTGCATCAGACACCTCCCGGCACGATCCGATCCACCTCAAAGCGTACTTAGATCCTGTTCCCGGGCGAAGCCGACTATTCACGCGGACGCGATGTGGGTGAAACCGCCGGCCGCGGCACCGTGCGATGAGGTCAGCCGCCGCTGGTGGTCCACTCGTATTCGGGCTCGGGCCGGGCCGCCGGGCCACGGCCGAACAGGACGAGGACGACGGTGCCTGCCACGGCAGCGCCGGTCACCGCGCCGGCGATGCCGGCCGCCGTGGAGTACGCGTCGGGGTGGCCCGCCGACCAGCCGTAGAACGTCGCGATGACGCCCGCGGCGGCGGCTGCTGCCAGTGCCGCCTGCGTGGGCCACAGCCACGGCCGTGGTCGTGGGTCGCCGGCGACGGTGGCGATCCACCACACGAGGCCAGCGACGCCGACGCCCATGCCGATCAGGGTGAACCCGAGACCCAGGAACGAGTCCACCAGCTGGGCGAGCGCGACGACGATCGCGCCGAGGACGGTCGTGCCCGCCGCGAAGCCGGCCAGCACCCGCCGCCGGGACAGGGCCGGCAGCAGGCCCAGGACGTACAGCGCGGACCCGATCGCGACGGCGAGGGCGTACTCGGCCCAGATGTGTTTGCCGGGTGCGGTGAGCGGCGCCGGCGGCCAGGTCTTGCCGGCGTACGACAGGCCGATGCGCTGCCATGCCCCGTCCGGCTGCCGGACCGCGACTCCGTCGCGCCGGTTGGCGACGAACACGCGGTAGCCGCCGGCGACTGGCAGGATCGCGACCTCCGCGGCGCTGAGGTGTTCGCGGGGTGAGCGCAGGTCGCTGTCGCGCCGGGCGAGGAACGTGCGCCGCCCCTCCGCCACCTGCCACGACATCCGCCAGGTCCGCCCGGCGTCGGTGCTCTCCTCGACGGCGAGCCGGCCGGGCACGACCCGGTAGCACACGTCCGGCCGGTCCGGCACGCACGCGTTCGTGGCGCGCGGCGGGAGGTCCGGCGTGACGGGCGCCTTGAGGGCGGTCCAGGTCACGCCGTCGACGGTCGCCGCGGCGCCGTCGAGGTCACTGTCGCCGTCGGGCAGGCCGTGGAAGGCGTTGTACAGCATGGCCCGAACCTGCCCGTCGACGACCACGACCCGGTCCACCGCCGGGTAGTCCGGCGCGCTCGTCGCGGCGACGCCCAGCACCGCGAACGGCAGCACCACGGCGGCGCGGACACCGCGCGCGACCGGAGTGGACACCACCGGCGTCAGGGTCCGGCCCCGGACCCACCAGGCGATCCCGAGCGCGGGCAGCGCGAGCAGGTCGGTGGGGTCGGCGAGGATCGTCGACGGGCGGATCACGCTCCACGCCGCCGACGCGACATCGGCACCGCCGGGCACCGCCTTGACCGCGGCGAACGCCACGCCCACCAGTACCGTCGAACCGGCCGCCGCCCATCGCGCCGGAAGGCGGGGGACCAGCAGGCAGCACAGCGCCGCGACCAGTGCCGGGGCGAAGACCAGACCGGCGACGTCGCTGAGCTTGCCGGTCACCACGCCCGGCGCGGCCGCCTTGAGGAGGTGGTCGTTCACCAGCAGCACGAGCACCGCGACGGCGGACACGGGATGTGTCAGCCACGCCAGCGTCACCGAAACGTTCCTCATGGGCGATCAGACGCGATCCGCGCGCCGGTCGTTCCCGGGTTGGCGATCTCGGCCTCGACCACACTGGGTGGCACATTGCGCGGACTCGGCCGTGCTTGGCTCACCACGTTCCGAACTCCTATTGTGGGTCCGTCCCCCGGGGGATTCGAGGGCCCCGGCGCGGGAATGGGGTCGCACTCACAGTGTCGACGACCCGGCCGCTCCCCGGAACCTCTGACGTTCTACGACACCACGCTGTCAGGGCAGCAAAGTCGCCCCACATGGGCAGGGGAACGCATCGTTCGCGGTGATCCGGCGAGGCCGGGCGGGGCCGTAACGTCGGCCCCATGAGGCGCGTGCTTGCCGCGGTCGTGGCGGTGATCGTGGTGGTCGCGCCGACCACCGCCTGCTCCGGCCGGAGGAAGCCGGCCCCGCCGGCGGCGCAGGTGAGCGCGCAGGTCAAGGCCGGGGCGGCGACCACCCTGTCGGTCGCCGACGTACAGGTGGTGCTGCCCGACGGCGCGGCCAAGGACGGGGTCGTCGCGAAGCTCGCGGTCGGCGGCGAGGCGCCGGCGGCACCGGACGGGATGGCGGTCGCCGGACCGGCTGTCGCGGTCGACCTGCCCGGCGGGCTGACGCAGCCGGCGACGGTGACGTTCCAGGCGCCGGCCGCGGTGAAGGACGGCACCCTCACGCCGGTCGTCGTCTGGCAGGACGCCGCCGGGGACTGGCGTTGGGTGCCCACGACATACACCGCGGGGGAGAGCGGCATCTCCGCGACCGTCGACCACTTCTCCAGGGGCTTCCTCGGCGGCCTCGACATCAAGAAGTGGATCAAGGACCGGGGCGAGGACTTCAAGAACTACATCACCGGCCGCTCGGGCGTGGCGCAGCCGCGCTGCGGCGACGAGAAGGCCGCCCGGCCGGCCGGCGTCGAGGTCACCAGCGACGGCGGCGACCGGGTCAAATGGTGTTTCGGCGTCGACAACGGCCGTCGGGTGGTGCGGATCGCCAACAACTCGCGCACGTTCATGCAGATCGCGTACCCGTCCGCGTGGAAGGTCGTCGACGGGCAGTCGCACGGGTTCAGCACCGACTCGGCGGCGCGGGCGCTCGGCATGCTGGCGGTGACCCCGAAGGGCACCTCGTCGCGGATCGTCGACGGCGGCGACACGCTGACCCTCGAGGTGCCGGAGAACTCCACCGGCCGGGTCACGGCCGAGATGTCGATCCTCGCCTGGGCGATCTCGGCCATCGTCTTCGGCATCCAGGTGTACTACGCCGTGGTGAAGGCGGCGAGCGACACGCTGGCCAAGGCCGCCAAGGGAACGATCGACCGGCTGTTCCTGCTGCTCGGCGGCACCGCGAACGCGGAGCCCATCGACGGGCTGATCGAGTGTACGAAGGCGGTCTCCGACCTCACCGAGATGAACGAGACCAACGCCCTCGATGTCACGAAGGCCGTCTGGGGCTGCCTGCCGGGCATCATGAAGGCGCAGCTGAAGGACGTGAAGGTCTTCGCCGCCGGGGTCCTGCTGAACATGGTCGGCACGGCCGTCGGGCTGATCCTCACCGGCATCAACCTGCTGGTCACCGGCCTGCGAGAGCTGTGGGACCAGTTCGCCGGCTTCGGCGGCAAGAGCGATCCGGTGTACGACGTCGTCATCCGCCTCAAGGCCGCCACCGTCGCCGACGCCGACCTGCGCGCCAACAACTGCCCCGGCTGCCGCGTCAAGGGCCAGTTCGCGTTCCTGCATCCGACCTGGGGCGTCGTCACCCTCGTGGTCGCGCTGTCACCGACCGGCGGCGCCGGCGGCTACGGCAGCTCCGACCTGATCGCGTTCGACGCCCAGCGCAAGGTCGTCTGGCGCAAGGACTACGACAGGCAGTGGGAGTCGGTGGCCTTCGCCGACCCCGGCATGGACGCCACCGGCAACGTCTTCATCAACTTCAACCCGGGCCGCCTCAACGGCGTCATCATTCTGCGGCCGGTCGCGGGCGGGCTGAAGGACTTCGCGACCCTGCCCGACGCCGAGTCCGGCTACCAGGAGCGGTTCTACAGCGCTCGCCTGGTCATGGACACGGCCAAGGGCACCTACACCGTCCGCAGCGAGCTCAACGACTGCGAACCGAGCTGCGCCGAAGGCACCATCCACACCACCACGTACCGCTACAACGGCACCGACTACGTCAAGCAGTAGCCCGGCAACGCGCGCCGGCGGCCGCCCAGGCGAGCAGGCCCGGGAACCCCGACGGCGACCCGGCAGCACGTCCTTGTCGGCGGTCGGTCACCAGGCCAGGGGGAGTGTCGACAGGTGCTGGGACAGGGCGGCGGCGAGGACCTGGTGGTCGTGCCGCGACGGGTGCCAGTCGCAGCCCAGCAGGTCCAGCCCCAGGGCGGTGTTGTCGTAGTACAGCGCCGAGACCCGGGCGTCGCCGGCGCTGTTGCGGGCCTGGACGATCTGCTGGACCGAGTCGGCGAACGCCGTCGTCATGTACGTCAGGTCCGGGTATGCGAGCACGATGTGCGTGCTCGTGCCGTACCGGGTCCGCAGCCTGTCGATGAAGGTCTGGTAGGCCGCGCGGTAGTCGGCGGCGAGCGCGCCGGTCGTCGACCACTTCTCGCCGGACGTCAGTGCCGTGGAGAAGTCGTTGATGCCCAGGCCGACCACCACGACCTGCGGCCGCCACGTGCTCGGCACCGGCCACACGCCGCTGTTGTACAGCGCCTGCAGGTCCTTGTCGTAGTAGCTCGCCGGGAAGTTGTACGCGGTGTTCTGGCCGCCGTAGTTGCGGACCATGCCCATGCCGGACCAGGCGATGATCTGGTAATCGGCATTGAGACCCTTCGCGGTCAGCGCACCGAACGACGCGTCGGCGTTGGAGTTGCGGGTCACGCCGCCGTTGCCGGCGCAGTCGCGGGTCGTCGACATGTTGCCGTAGCCGGCGGTCCACGAGTCGCCGATGAACTCGATCTGGCGGCTGCGCCGGCCGGCCTTCGCCAGGATCGCGCCGCCGGTGTCGGCGACCAGGCCGCCGAACTCGCCCGCGGCCCACGGGCTCTCGGTCCGCTTCGCCAGCCGCACGGTGTGCTCGCCGCCCGGCAGGCCGCGCACCCAGTACGTGGTCCGGCCCGGCGTCACCAGGTTCGCCACGGTGGTGCCGTCGACCTGCACGACGTAGTCGTTGTCGGCGTCGTTGAGCGCCAGGCCGACGCCGGTGCCGCGGAACCGGCCCTCGAAGTACGTGCCGGGCCAGGTGAACTGCGCGGCGGTCCCGGCCGCTCGGACCCGGCCCACGGTGCTGACCTGGTCCAGTACGGTCCCCGCCGGGCCACTGCCGGAGGCGGTCGGTGATGCCGTGCTTCCGGTACAGGCGACGCCGTTGAGCGCGAAGGTCCCCGGCACCGGGTTGGACGCGTTGTTCCAGGTGCCGCCGAAGCCGAAGTTCGTGGTGGCGCCGGTGCCGAGGGCGGCGTTCCACGCGGCGTTGGTGACCGTCACCGTGGACCCCGACTGGCTCACCGTGCCGTTCCACAGCTGCGTGACGGTCTGCCCGGCGGCGAACGACCAGGTCAGCCGCCAGCTGGTGACGGGATCGCCGAGGTTGGTGACGTCCACGCTCGCGCCGAAGCCGCCCTGCCACTGACTCGTCACGGTGTACTTGACGCGGCATCCGGCGGCGGCGTGCGCGGCCAGCGTCGTCGCGAGCACACCGGTCGACCCGACGACGACCGTGGCGGCCGTGACGATCGTCGTACGGGACCATATCCGCGCTGATCGCATGGGCGCTCCTCCTCGATGACTGTCGATGCGCTTCGAATGCTGCCCCGATGCCGCCGGCCGCGCACGCCGCCGCGACCGGATCATGCATCCGGACGGCGTTCAGCAGCGGCGACGCGGCCCGCCGCCGGGAAACGTTCACGGCCATACTGTTGCGATGACAATTCGGATCAACCGGCACACGGTCGCCGATGAGCGGATCGTCGCGGCGACCGACGACTTCCCGCGGCGGGTGGCGACGCTGGTCGATGCCGAGCAGGAGGGCGGGCCCGGCGGCACCGGCTGGGACATCGACATCGAGTCCGGCTACCTGCCCCGGTCGGTGCTGACCCGCGACTGGACCCGATAGACCTGCACGTGGACGCGGCCTACGCTGCCGGTGCTCGGAGCTTGCTAAACCTCGCGGTCATGGCGGTAGGCGGAACCCGCAGGGGTAAAGGTGAACGTGTCGGCGAAGGCGCCGGTGCCGTACCGGACCGCCACGAGGACGGGCTGCGCCTCGGGCTGCGGCTGAGGCGCGTTCCAGTCGTAGGTGCTTGCGAAGTGCAGGCAGAGCAAGCCTCTGGCGCCGGACGCGGCGGCATAGGCGAGGGTCTTGGCGTAACGCGGGTTGCTGCCGCCGAACAGGACGGACGGTGGCCCGAGTTCGGCGACGATCTCATCGAGTTGCCGGTCCCGGCCACTCCATCGATCAGTCTCAGCGCTCAGCTGCTGGTGTTCGTCGTCGGGCAGGGTCCGATCCACGGTCAGCCAGCCGAGTCGCCACGCTATGTCGGCGTAGACAGAGGCTACCGCCGCACCGTCGTCCTGGTAGCCGGGCAGGATCGCCGTGAACGCCCCGTGCACACCAAGCGGGTTGAACGCACCTCGGACCCGAAGGTCATCGTGTTCCTGCCGCCACAGCTCGTCTGTCCCGTCGACAAAGGCGACGTCGTCCATGAGCAAGCGGATGGACAGCTCCCGACCCCACATGCCCGGGCGGCGCAACGCTTGGTTGAGGCGGTCCAGGTGGTAGCGCCGAACCTCGTCCAGACTGGGCGCACGGCGGATGTCAGGGGCCACTCGAGGATCGTCCCAGGTCCCCAGCGCCTCATCGCCGTCGGACTGCCCACATCGTCAACGTGAAACTGGACCGACCTGAGACCCGGCCCCACTGCCGGGGCGGGCGCCTCGAGGTGAGGCGCCCGCCCGGTAGTCGCGTTTATACGGTGCAGGTCAGCGTGGGCACGGCGTTCGTGCCGTTCCAGGTGCCGGTGAAGCCGAACGAGGTCGTGCCGTTGGCCGGGACGGCGCCGTTGTACGACACGTTCGTCACGGTGACGGCCGAGCCGGACGTGCTCAGCGTGCCGTTCCACAGCTGTGTGATCGTCTGGCCGTTGGCGAATGTCCACCTGACCGTCCACCGTGAGATGGCGGCGTTCCCGGCGCGCACCGTGACCGAGGCCTGGAATCCGCCCTGCCACGAGCTGGTGACCGCGTACGTCGCGGAGCAGGCGCCGCCCGCCGGAGGGGGAGAGGTCGGCGGCTGCGACGTGCCGCCGCCCGGGGTGGTCGGCGGTGGGGTGGTCGGGTTGGTCCCGCCGTCCGGGGCGACCGCCCGGCCGGTCTGCGGGGAGATCATGCCCGCGCAGAGGTTGCGCGCCGCCAGGCCCTGGGCGATGCGCGGGATGGCGGCGACCGTGTTGGCCGGCCAGTCGTGCATGAGGATGATCTGGCCGTTGGTGAGCCGCCCGGCGGCCTGGACGATCGCGTCGACGCTGGCGTTGTTCCAGTCCTGCGAGTCGACGTCCCAGATGATCTGGGTCAGGCCGTAGCGCGACAGGACCGACTGCACGGTGGCGTTGGTCTCGCCGTACGGCGGCCGGAAGAGCTTCGGGGTGCCGCCGCCGGCGTTGGCGATGGCCTGCTGGGTGCGGGACACCTCCGAGTCGATCTGGGCCTGGCTCTGCTGGGTCAGGTGCGGATGGGTGTAGCTGTGGTTGCCGACCCACATGCCGGCGTCGACCTGCGCGCGGACCTGGGCCGGGTACTGGGCGGCGAACTGGCCCTCGTTGAACATCGTGGCCCGCAGCCCGTTCTGGCGCAGGGCGTTGAGCAGGTTGCCGGTGTTGGTGCCCGGGCCGTCGTCGAACGTGAGCCCGACGTACCCGTTACAGGTCGCGGCGTTCGCCGGGGTGGCGGCCCAGGCGACGAACGTGGAGAGGGCCGCGGCCGCCGAGACGGCGACAGCGGTGGCGAGCAGACGGCTACGCGTGTTCATGGTGCGCGCGTTCCTCCTCATTTGGGCAGCGTGCGACGAACCGGTCGGCGTCCGGCTTTGACAGGTGTCGATGGCGCCAGTATTGGGCGACCTTCACGGCGGTGTCAAAGCTTTCGAAAAGCGCGGCGTCGACCGTGCCGGCTTCGCACGGGAACCGGTGACGGTCGCGGTGTACCTTTCCTGGCGCCATGGGGGGTAACGGCGGGACGGGCCGCGCGCCGGCGTGAGCGCTCAGCCGCGCACCGCCGGTTCGAGCAGCGACAGTGTCCGCTGCTGCGCATCGAGACCGACACGGATGCCGACCGGCATCGGCAGGTTCGGGCCGGCGTGTCCGAACTCGACGTTGCCGAGCACCGGGATGTCACGGTCGCCGAGCACGTCGAGGACGATCTCGGACAGCGTCGGGGACGCCTCGGGCGAGTCGAGTCCGGCGATCTCGCGCGGAACGCCCACGACCATGCCGGAGATCCGATCGAGGATGCCGCCGTGCCGCATCACCTGCAGATAGCTCCACACGTGCGACGCCTGGCCGCCCATCTCCTCCCAGAACAACACGGCACCGTCGAACCGGTCGAGCGGCACCGCGAATCGCGTCGCCTGTACCAGCGCGATGCGGTTGATCACCCCACCGATCAGCGGGCCTTCGACCCGCCCGGCGCGCCAGCACTCCCACGACGAACTCGCAGGCAGCGGACCGATCGCCGCGGTGTCGGTCAGCAATCTCGAGTACAGCTTCTCGAGCTCCGCCCGGCGCGTCGCCGGCGCCGTCTGCCAGTTGCCGCCGAAGCCGGGCACGGCCATGTCGGCATGGAACCCGACCAGGCCCGTGCGCGAGTACAGCACCAGATGCAGCAAGGAGATGTCGCTGTAGCCGAGGATCGGCTTCGGATCGGCCCTGATCGCCTCGATGTCGATCAGGTCGAGGTAGCCGAACGCCGTCTGGCCGCCGTCACTCGCGATGATCGCACGCACCTCAGGATCACGGAGAAGGCCGTTGAGCTCCGCGGCGATCTCCGCCGGCGTCGCCGCGCTCCACCACCGGTGCCGCCCGGCTTCCAGCAGCGGGGCCCGGCGCACGCGGAACCCCATCCGCTCGAGCACGACCTCCGTCTGCGCGACGTTGCGCTCGTACGCCGCGGGCAGCGGCCCGGACAGCGAAGCGATGACGACGAGATCGCCGGGTCTCAGCGCACGAGGCCGGAGCGGCTGAGGCGAAGCGGAGCCGGTCACCGATGCAGTATCCGCATCCGCACCACAACCCGCGACACGTTTCCAGGCTCTGGCTCACTTTCGGTGAAGTCGTGACTCGCAGCGACGTTCGTCCATGATCTTCGGGTGCTCGATGCGAGCTCCGTAGATCCTCGGCCGGTTGAGGGTAGGCAGACCGGTACGCGCTCCTGCGAGCTGGGGACCTCTTGACGGGTCACAGACCGATGGCTGCGGCCGCGAGACCGTACCGCCGAGCTTCGTCCTGCAGGTCGACTCCCTCGCCTCCGGACAAAACGCGCTCGTTCGTCGTGGCCATCCGGAACAGCAGTGCGCGCGCTACCGCCGCTGCCGATACATCCACCGTCTCCCACAGAGACGACGGTGCGTCGTGCCAGCAGAGCGCATCAGCCACCACGATCCCGTCGGCGTACGCGGGCGCCCGCCAGTAGGGCGAGATGTCGATGATGGCCGGAGGGAGCCCCGGAGCGAACAAGACGTTCTTCGTCAGGTCCGCGTGCACGAGCTGCGGGCGCCCCAACGGCTGCAGTGCGTCCTCCAGCCGTCGTGCCAGGGCGGCGAACTCCGGTACGAACCGGATAGCCCGTTCTGCCCAGGCCGCTCTGTCCGCTTGTGCCCACCAGTCCCGTCGCGTATCGAGAAAGACCGGCCGGCCGAGATGGGCAACCGCCCGGTGAAACGCCTGGCCGGCCGTGAGGATCTCCTGCCACGTCGATACCGCGGTGTAGTCCGGTTCGCCACCCTGGACCCATCGCGTGGCCGACCACCCCTGCACGCTCCACGCGCCGTCACGGGTACGGACCGGCGCCGCAAGCCGGAAACCTTCACATGTGACGTCGGTGAACGCATCGCCCAGCCATTCGTGCAGGGCACCCCCGTCCGGCTTGAGTACCACATGGTCCGCAGCCCACGAGGTGCCTTGCCCGCCGGTCAGCCGTCGGGCAGGCCCGTCGACACCGAAGGCGTGCAGGACGGTCGATGAAGGGTGATCACGAGACACCCGGTGCACGGTAGACGCCCTCGATCGTTCTATCGACACGATTTGAGCGAGGAAGACATCCGCTCATGCCACATGCAACGCCGGGCGTGTTCATCGGTGCGGCCGCAGGGAGGCCAGGTAGGCGCGCCAGCCGCCGTGGGCGGTGATGTCGGGGGCGTCGGCGACGGCGACGGCTTCGCACAGGAAGCCGGTGACGGTCGAGCCGTCGTCGAGGTGTACCTTCCCCAGCGCCATGGGGGAGGGCAGCGCGGCCAGGAACGGGCCGACCGCGGCGGGCGGCAGCTCCCACAGCTCGCCCTCCACGGCGGCGCCGCCGTCGAGGACGCGGACCAGGCCCGGTTTCGGCGGTTCGGTGGTCAGGCAGTGCAGCCGGTACTGCGGTGCGGTGCGGACCTTGCGGAGCAGGCGGCCCCCCGCCTCGGTGAGCTGGTGGTTGAGCGGCTGCCCGGTCAGGTGCGCGCCGACCACCATCATCGGCAGCCCCCGCCGGTGCGCGCCCGTCGGGGCCTCGCCGGCCAGCCGTGCGGCGATGTCGGCGGCGACGGCGTCGGCGAAGCCGCGGGCGACGACCTGGACGCCGAAGTTGGTGCCGCCGGCCTCACCGGCGGGCACGGCGACGGCGCTGAGGCCGAACAGGTTGCAGAAGTTGGTGTAGGTGCCGACGGTGGCGTTGACTCCGATCGGGTCGGCGGTGACCTCGGCGATCGTCGGGTGGATCGGGCTGGTCGGCAGCAGGAGCGCGTCCGCGTCGCCCCATGCGGTCATGGCCTCGCGGCGCAGGTGCGCGAGCCGTTCGGTGTCGGCGACGAGGACGTGGGCGGGGATGTCGCGGGCGGCGCCGATGATGGCCCGGACGGTCGGGTCGATGTCGTCGGGGTGCCCGTCGATGAAGGCGCCGACGGCGGCGTACCGTTCGGCGACGAACCCGCCGTTGTAGAGCAGTTTCGCCGCGGCGAGGAACGGCGCGAGCCGGATCGGCCGCAGCCGGGCGCCGTGGGTCTCCAGGGTTTTCGTGGCCTGTTCGAACGCGTCGAGCCACTGCGGTGACAGGCCGATCAGGTCGTCGCGGTCCGGCACGGCGACGATCGGATGTGGCGGCGCCGCGAGCGGTGCGTCCGCGGGGAGGACCGGGTCGCTCATGAGGGCGATGGCGTGCGTTCCCTCGGCGACGGTACGGGCGAAGATGGTGACGCAGTCGAAGCTGCGGCAGGCCGGCACGACCCCGTCGGTGGGGACGAGTCCCGGTGTCGGTTTGACGCCGACGATGCCCTGGAACGCGGCGGGCACGCGGCCGGAGCCGGCGGTGTCGGTGCCGACGGCCAGGTCGGCGATGCCGAGCGCGACGGCCACGGCGGAGCCGGAGCTGGACCCGCCGGAGACGCGGGCGGGGTCGCGGACGTCGCGGACCGCGCCGTACGGGCTGCGGGTGCCGACCAGGCCGGTGGCGAACTGGTCGAGGTTGGTCTTGCCGAGGATCAGCGCGCCGGCGTCGACGAGGCGCTGCACGGCGGGGGCGCTGCATTCGGGCTGGTAGGCGTAGGCCGGGCAGCCCGCCGTGGTCGGCAGGCCCGCGACGTCGATGTTGTCCTTGACCGCGACGAGGCGCCCGGCCAGCGGCAGGTGCTCGCCGGCGGCGAGCCGGGCTTCCACGGCGGCGGCGTCGGCGAGCACGTCGCGCTCGGGGCGAAGCGTGATCCATGCCTCGGGGCGTTCGCCGAGGGCGAGGCGTGCGTAGGCGGCGCGGACGCGGTCGGTCGGTTTCATGCGAGCACCACCAGTGGGCTGCCCGGAGCGACCTGGGCTCCGGGGGTGACGAGGATGTCGGTGACGGTGCCGTCCCGCGGCGCGGTGACGACGCTCTCCAGTTTCATCGCTTCCAGGGCGAGCAGCGACTGCCCGGCGGTGACCCGGTCGCCGGGGCGCACGTCGACGCGCCACACGCTGGCGACGAACGGCGCCTCCACGAGCGCGCCGCCGTCCGGCACGGACACCGCACCGGCGGCGGGCGGCGCCGGCGGTTCGGGGCGGGGGTCGAACTCGCCCGCCGCCGCCCACGCGTCGCGTTCGGCACTGAACGCGGCGGCCTGCGTCGCCCGGAAGGCGGCGATCGAGGCGGCGTTGTCGGCCAGGAAGGCCTCATGCTCGGCGAGACGGAAGGTGCCGTCGTCGATGCGCAGCCGGTGCCGTCCGGCGGCGACGTCGGCGCGCAGGTCGAGCAGTTCCTCGGCGCCGACCGGGTACCACTGGATGCGGTCGAAGTGACGCAGCAGCCAAGGGTCGCCGGCTTCCCGCCGCCAGCGGGACCAGACCTGCACGGTACGGCCGACGAACTGGTAGCCGCCGGGGCCTTCCATGCCGTAGATGCACAGGTAGGCGCCGCCGATGCCGACGGCGTTCTCCGGGGTCCAGGTCCGGGCCGGGTTGTACTTCGTGGTGACGAGCCGGTGCCGCGGGTCGAGCGGGGTCGCGACCGGTGCGCCGAGGTACACGTCGCCGAGGCCGAGGACGAGGTAGCTGGCGTCGTAGACGGTGCGGTGGACGTCGTCGACGGACGCCAGGCCGTTGACCCGGCGGATGAACTCGATGTTCCACGGGCACCACGGGGCGTCGTCGCGGACGCCGTTGATGTAGCGGGCGATGGCCTCGCGGGTGGCCGGGTCGTCCCAGGACAGCGGCAGGTGCACGGTCCGGCTGGGCACGGCCAGGTCGCGGGTGGCGGGCAGGTCGGCCTGCAGCGCGCGGACCAGGCCGAGGAGCCTGCGCACCGGCAGGCGGGCGGGGTCGGCGTGGACCTGCAGCGAGCGGATGCCGGGGGTGAGGTCGACGACGCCGTCGAGGCCCTCGGCGCGCAGCCGGTCCATCAGGGCGTGGGCGCGTAGCCGCAGGCCGAGGTCGAGGGTCATCGGGCCGTACTCGATGAGCAGGTTGTCGTCGCCGGACCGCCGGTAGGTGACGTCGTCGTCGCGGGCCAGGATGCCGTCGTCGACGGGTCGCACCAGCGGTGTGAAGTCGAGGTCGGACACGGGCACGAACCGCACGGTGTCGCCGGGGGCCAGCTGGCCGAGCTTCCACCGCTCGGCGGTGACGACGGTGGCCGGGCAGACGAACCCGCCGAGGCTGGGCCCGTCCGGGCCGAGCAGGATCGGCACGTCGCCGGTGAAGTCGACGGCGCCGACCGAGTACGGGGTGTCGTGGATGTTCGACGGGTGCAGCCCCGCCTCGCCGCCGTCGGTGCGCGCCCACCGCGGCTTCGGGCCGACCAGCCGGACGCCGGTGCGCGCGGAGTTGAAGTGCACCTGCCACTGCGCGGCGTAGAACGCGTCGATGTCCTCGCGGGTGAAGAACTCGGGGGCCGCGTGCGGCCCTTCGGTCACCTTGATCTGCCAGTCACGGCGGATCACCGGTCGCTGCGCCACCGGGACGGCGGCGGAGGTCGCGCCGGCCGGCGGTGCGGTGCGCAGGACGTCGCCGAGGCGCAGGGTCCGGCCGCCGTGCCCGCCGAACTGCCCGAGCGTGAACGTCGCCGCGCTGCCCAGGTACTGCGGGACGGCGAGGCCGCCGGCGAACAGCACGTAGGCCCGCAGCCCGCCCTCGGTCGCCCGGCCCACGTCGAGGACCGAGCCGGCGCGCACCCGTACCGGCTCCCACTGGGGCACCTGGACGCCGTCGACGGTGACGGGCATCGCGGCGCCGGTGACGCAGATCGTGGTGTTGGCGGTGAACCGCAGCGCGGGCCCGTCGACGGTGCACTCCAGCCCGGCGGCGCCCTCGGGGTTGCCGAGCGCCGTGTTGCCGAGCCGGAACGACAGGTCGTCCATCGGCCCCGACGGTGGCACGCCGACCTCCCACAGCCCGGTGCGCCCGGGCCAGTCCTGCACGGCCGTCAGCGTGCCGGCCCGCTCCACGACGATGCGCGACTCCGTGTCGTGCACGCCGGCGAGGGTCGCGGTCGAGTGCCGGGCGGCGAGCACGTCGCCGTTGCCGGCCGCCGCCCGCAGCAGACCGAGGTTCGTCTCGATGCCGTCGACGCGGGTGGCGGCCAGGGCGTCGCGGAGGTTGGCGAACGCCTCGTCGCGGGTCGCCCCGGTCACGATGACCTTGGCGAGCATCGGGTCGTACGCCGTGCTCACCTCGGTGCCGGCCTCGACCCAGCCGTCGACCCGCACGCCCGCCGGGAACGCGACGTCGGTGACGAGGCCGGCGCTGGGCTGATGCTCCCGGGTCGGGTCCTCGGCGTAGACGCGGGCCTCGACGGCGGCGCCGGCACCGCCCCGGCGCGGGGTGTCCAGGACGTCGTCGTCGCCCTGGGCCAGGCGCAGCATCCACTCGACCAGGTCGACGCCGAGGACCTCCTCGGTCACCGGGTGCTCGACCTGCAGGCGCGCGTTGACCTCGAGGAAGGAGGCCTGTTCCCGCTCGGCGTCGTAGACGAACTCGACGGTGCCCGCCGACCGGTAGCTCACCGACGCGCACAGCGCCGCCGCCGAGTTGTGCAGCCGCTCGCGGACCGCGCCGGACAGGCCGGGCGCGGGCGCCTCCTCGATCACCTTCTGGTTGCGGCGTTGCAGGCTGCAGTCTCGGTCGCCGAGCGCGACGACGCGGCCGCGGCCGTCGCCGAAGACCTGCACCTCGACGTGGCGGGCGCGCTGCACGAAGCGTTCCAGGAAGACGCCGCCGCTGCCGAAGCTGGCCAGGGCGAGGCGTTCCACCCGGTCGAATGCGGCGGCGAGCTCGGCCGGCGTGTGGCACGCCTGCATGCCGATGCCGCCACCGCCGCCGGTCGCCTTGACCATCACCGGGTAGCCGATCCGGTCGGCGGCGGCGAGTGCCTCGTCGAGACCGGCGAGCAGGCCGGTGCCCTCGATCATCGGTACGCCGGCCGCGCGGGCCAGCTCGCGTGCGGTGTGCTTGGCGCCGAACGCGGTGAGCTGCGCGGGTGTCGGCCCGACGAAGGCGAGCCCGGCCGCTTCCACGGCGGTGGCGAAGGCCGCGTCCTCGGAGAGGAACCCGTAGCCGGGGTGCACCGCACCGGCGCCGCTGGACAGCGCCGCGTCGAGCACGCGGTCCACCAGCAGGTAGCTCTGCCGGGCCGGGGCCGGGCCGAGCCGCACCGCCTGGTCGGCGAGCCGTACATGTGGAGCGCCGCGGTCCGGGTCGGAGAAGACCGCGACCGTCTTCAGGCCGAGCCGGGCGGCGGTGCGGATGATGCGGCAGGCGATCTCGCCGCGGTTGGCGACCAGAAGCGTGTCGAACACGCGGCTACTCCTCGGTGACGATCATGCGGACCGGCGTCGGGTCGAAGCCGTTGCACGGGTTGTTGATCTGCGGGCAGTTCGACACCAGCACCAGCACGTCCATCTCAGCGCGCACCGCGACCCGCAGGCCGGGCGCGGAGATGCCGTCGACGATGCCGAGACTGCCGTCCGGGTCGACCGGCACGTTCATGTACCAGTTGATGTTGCTGACCAGGTCCCGTTTGCCGAGCCCCCACCGGGCGCCCTCGATGAGGAAGTTCTCCACGCAGGCGTGCTGGTGCTTGGTGTGCTGCCCGTAGCGCAGGGTGTTCGACTCCCGGCTGCAGGCGCCGCCGACGGTGTCGTGCCGGCCGACCTCGTCGCCGACGACGGTCATCAGCGCCCGGCCCTCGTTGGAGCGCAGCACGCTCCCGGTGGTCAGGAAGATGCCGCCCTGCGCGGCGATCGTGTCCGGCGCCGAATAGCGTTCGGCCGTGTCGTCGGCGTTGTAGAGCAGGCAGTCGACGGCCTGGTTGCCGTGCAGGTCCACGATAGTCAGGACCTGGCCGCGGCGCACGACCGCCGACCAGGGCGCGCGCGCCGCGACGGTCTCGTCCAGCACGATCCGGCCGGCGGCCGGCGCCGGTGCTGCGGTGACGGTCATGCGATCCCCCGGGAGGTCAGGTAGTCCGCGGTGTTGAGCAGCGCGCGCTCGCCCTCCGGCGACCGCGACCACAGCGCGTCCGCGGGCGCGGTGGGTGCGCCGGGCCGGGCCTGCACGCGGACGGGTGTGCAGGTGTACGCCTCCCGCGGGTCGAGCGGGTGCGGCACGTTGGCCAGCAGCACGATCAGCGGCAGCTCCGCCCGCAGCTCGACCGTCGCCCCGGGCCCGGCCGACCCGAGCCAGGTGAACGCGCCGTCGTCGCCGACGCGGACCCCCTGGAAGAACGAGATGCTCGGCGGCAGGTCCCGGCGGGTCAGGCCGTGCTTGGCGGCGGCCAGGACGAACAGCTCCCGCCCGGCCGGTGTCGCGGTGTGCGGCGCGCCGCCGCCGTACCTGCCGGTGTTGCTCGCGAGTGTCGAGGTGCCGCAGAAGGTGTCCGAACGGTCCGGGGCGCCGGCCGTCACCGAGGCCAGGACCCGCCCCTGGTCGGACAGCAGCAGGTGCCCTTCGCCGACGTACGCCTGCCACAGGACCTTGACCGTGTCGGCGACGTTGAGGCGCTCCCACGGCTCGTCGGCGTTGAACAGCAGCACCGACACGCAGGCGTCGCCGTGCAGGTCGGTCAGCTGCAGCGTGGTGCCGCGGGCGAGCCGCTTGCCGGCGTAGCCACCACCCGGGACCGTCTCGGCCCAGCTGAGGCCCTCACCGGCAGGGACGGTGGGCATGCACTCCACGACGGTGCCGCCCTGGGCGCGGGCGTGCGCCCGCGCTCCAGCGGTGGTCGCGGTGCTCATGCCGTCTCTCCGGCGACGACGGGTGCGGTGAAGGCCAGCTCCGGGTGCAAGGCGGCGACCTTGGCGCGGTGGCGCAGGAACGCGGCGGCACCGGCGAGCAGGGCGGCGCCGACGAACAGCAGCGGGAAGTAGTGCAGGTACCAGTGGGCGCCGGCCGGGTCGTACACCTCCTGCCGGGGCCAGCCGAGGTTCAGGATCATGCCGATGCCGTAGACGACGGCGAGGGCGTTGACGACGATGCCGAACTTCCCGAGGGAGAACAGCTTGCCGCCGCGCTCCGTGGCGGCGGCCTCCTCGCCGGCCGGCCAGCCCTTGCTGCGCCGGATCAGCAGCGGGATCGTCACCAGGGCGTAGGCGATGTACAGCATGACGATGCAGACGCTGGTCAGGGCGGTGAACAGGGCGGCCTGGCCGATGTTGACCAGCAGGACCGCGGCCGCGCCGACACCGACGACGATCGCCGGCCACGCCGGCGTCCCGGTGCGCGGGTTGACCTTGCTGAGCGCGCCGGAGAACGGCAGGACGCCGTCACGCGCCATCGAGAAGATCATCCGGCTGCCCGCGGTCTGGATCGCGAGGGTGCAGACCGCGACCGCGATCGCCACGTCGATCAGCAGGATCCGTCCGCCGGTCTCACCGAGGCGGCTCGTCAGCACGTACGGCAGGCCCTCGGTGGCCAGCCGGCCGTCGGTCAGGCTCGGTGCGGACATCAGCGCGACCAGCAGCATCAGGCCACCGCCGATGCCGGAGGCGGCGAGCGCCCGCAGGATCGTGCGTGGCGCGATGTGCCGCGGGTCGCGGGTCTCCTCGCTGAGCTCGCCGGCACTGTCGAAGCCGACCACCACGTACGCCGCCATGAGCGCCGACACCAGGAACGGCCCGACGTAGGACAGGCCGCTGCCCATCCCGCCGGTGTCGAATACCACGCCCGGCCCGCGCTCGATGTTGAACAGCAGCAGGATCACGACGGCCGCCACGCCGATGATCTCCAGGGTCACGCCGGCGCTGTTGACGATCGCCATGAGCCGCACGCCGATGACGTTCACCAGCGTGGTCAACGCGATCAGGATCGAGCCGAGGACGACGGCGTTGGTGGCGCCGCTGGTCGAGGTGAGCGCGGGGTCGCCGCCGACGAGCTGGAAGCCGGACCAGATCTGGGGGAGCACGACCTGCAGGGCGATCGCGGCGGCGGCGACCGTCACGATCTGCGCGACGATCATGACCCATCCGGCGAACCAGCCGACCGTGGCGTTCGACAGCCGCCGCGACCACTGGTAGATGCAGCCGGAGAGCGGGTAGCGGGCGGCGAGCTCGGCGAAGTTGAGCGCCACCATGAACTGGCCGGCGAAGACCAGCGGCCAGGTCCAGAAGAACGCCGGGCCGCCGAAGGAGAACCCGAAGGCGAAGAGCTGGAAGACCGTCGTGAGGATCGAGACGAACGAGAACCCGGCGGCGAACGACGCGTAGCTGCCGATGCTGCGGCGCAGCTCGGGCCGGTAGCCGAAGCCACGGAGATCCGCGGCGTCGGCTCGATCGCTCGCCGGTGGTGTCGCCAGGGTGGGGGTAGTGGACAAGACCGCCTCCTCGACGCAGGCGGCAGCGGGTCTGGGGGTCCCGCCGCCCGAATACCTGTCGAGTGACAGATTTCTCGACGTGAGATCGACAGGCGTTTCTCCGTCGTAAACGTTCGATTGCCGGACGTCTCGGCGCGGTTACGTCCCGCTCACATCGCTCCCGACCCCGGTTGCGTGCGACGATGCGAGCGTGAGCTCCGCACCTTCCGTCGGCCGTCCCCGCTCCGGCGCCCGGCGCCTGCCGGCCGGCACCGCCCGCGAGGAGATCCTCGACGCCGCGGCCGAGCTCTTCTCCGAACGCGGGTACGCCGCCACCTCGACCCGCATGATCGCCGAGATGGTCGGGGTGCGGCAGGCGTCGCTGTACTACCACTTCAGCACCAAGGAACAGATCCTCGCCGAGCTGCTCGAATCCACCGTCCGCCCGTCGCTGACCTACGCCGAGCAACTCGCCCAGCAGGCGCTGAGCCCCGCCGACGCCCTGCAGGCGCTCGTCCGCTACGACGTCGGGATCCTGCTCGGCGCACGATGGAACGTCGGCATCCTGTACGCCCTGCCGGAGATCGCGACCGAACCGTTCACCCGCTTCCGTGCCGAACGCGAGCAGCTCAGGTCCGCGTACCGCCGCCTGGTCGCCGCCGTCGCGGGCACCCCCGCGGCGGACGTGACCGGCGACCTGGTCTTCGGCATGGTGGAGAGCGTCATCGGCATGCGCCGCGACCTGCCGGCCCTGCCACCGCCGGACCAGCTCGGCCAGTCGGTCGCCGACGCGGCCCTGCGCCTCGCCGGCTCCCCTCGCTGACCGGCACCCACTTAATTCGCTGTGGCAGCTACTCGGCGTTGCCGGTGAGTGGGATGCGGCGACGCCGAGCAGCTCCGAAGCGGGTGGACGCCTCCCGCGCCTCGAACCGCTCCTGAGCGTCAAGGACCGCATCGGCGTACCGGCTGGCCCAGGCGCCCATTGCCTGCATCGGCTCCAGCAGCGCGTTGCCCGCTTCGGTGAGCGCGTAGTCCACACGGGGTGGCACTTCCGGGTACGGCCGGCGCTCCATCAGGCCGTTGTACTCCAGCCGGCGCAACGCGTCGTTGAGTACCTTGGGGCTGATCCCGCCGATCCGGGTGAGGAGTGCCGTCGGCCGCATCGGACCGTAAGCGGCGATGGTGAAGACCACGACGCTGTCCCAGCGGTTGGCGAGCACCTCGAATGCCACGCGGGCCCGGCAGTCGGAGGTGTAGTCGTCGAGCTGGTCGGCGGGATCACCCATGCGCCCATCCTGCCCGATGTATTGCACACCATACGGTGTGCATCGGCCTGCCTATCGTCCTGCACGGCTGCCTGAACCGAGCAGCCGCGGAGCGGGAAACGGAGCAGATGGATGAAAATCGGCATCCTCGGCACGGGCGGTATGGCGGCGGCACTTGGCGGCGCATGGACTGTGGCCGGACACGAGGTGGTGATCGGTGGCCGGAGTCAGGGGCGGGCGGAGCAGAC
Organism: Dactylosporangium sp. NPDC006015; assembly: GCF_040614215.1. Classification (NCBI taxonomy): domain Bacteria; kingdom Bacillati; phylum Actinomycetota; class Actinomycetes; order Micromonosporales; family Micromonosporaceae; genus Dactylosporangium; species Dactylosporangium sp. NPDC006015. Next base: position 41,737 of record NZ_JBEXUD010000033.1, on the reverse strand, counting down.
CGCCAGACGCATCGGCGCCGCCGGGCATGGCAGCCTCGTGGACGCGGCGGGCCACGGCGATGCCGTCCTCGTCGCGGTTCCGGCGGCAGAGGCGCCGCAATTGGTGGGCAGCCTTGCCGGGAGCCTCGCCGGTCGGACGGTCATGGACTGCACCAACTCCCTCGTGCCGACCAGCGACGGGCTGATGCTCAACACCGGCGGCACGACGTCTGTGGCGCGGCAACTCGCCGGCGCCGCGCCCGGCGCGCACGTGGTCAAGGTGTTCAACCTCTGCCACGTCAGCATCTGGACACTGCGTCCGCCAACCTTCGAGGGCGTACCACTGGCCGTGCCCTACTGCGCGGACCACGCCGAGGCAGCCGCGGCGACGGAGACCCTGATCAGCTCGATCGGCTGCACGCCAGCGCCCTGCGGCGGGCTGGCACGAGCGGCCTACCTGGAGGCGGCAGCGGCGCTTGCGATCGGGCTGTGGTGGGCGGGCCAGCAGCCGCGCACCGCGTTCCCCCTTCCGGCTGAGGCGCCGCCTCGCTGAGGTCGCAGGGCGTGGGGCCGTGTCGTCAATCGGCGGAATCGGTCTTCGCTGCCGTGCTCTTCCTGCGCGCGCCTTCGCCGGAGTGGCTTGGCTTGTCGCTGTCGTCGCTGCCGGGCGGTTCGGGGAGGCGGGACGTCGCTTCGGCGTACTTGATGAGGAGGCGGGCGAACTCCAGCCGCTCGGCTTTCGGCCAGTCGCGGGTGATGTATTCGAACGCCTGCCGGTGCTGGTGGCGGAAGTGGTCGAGGAGCGCGTTGCCTTCGTCGGTCAGCTGGATGATGGTGCGTCTGCCGTCTCGTTGTGAGGCCGCGCGCACGAGGTAGCCGTGGGTGATGCAGTCGCTGGCCATACGGCTGGCCACGGAGGGGTCGACCATGAGGTGGTCGGCGAGGTTGCCGACGGTCATCTCCCGGCCGGCAAGCTGCGCTTCCTCGACGAGGTTGAGGACCAGGTTGCGGGTGAGGTCCTTACGGCCGCTCGGCGGGTCGACCGGGGCCTGCATGGTGCGTCGCCGCATCCGGGCGAACGCCCCGCCCACCGCATCCAACAGGTCCCGTTCTCGCTGTTCGAGCGCGCTTTCGCTGGTCACCGGCATAGCCTACGCGAGGAAGTGCCGGTGAGCACATGTGTGCACTGTTGCACATAATTGCTGAACCGCACTATTCTTCGGCTCGGCACGTTGTGAGCCAACTGCTCGAACAGTCCAGGAGACGAGGTACGGCATGGTTACCGCCATCACGAACGCGCGGGTGTTCGACGGTGAGAAGGTGCTCGAATCGGCAACGGTCGTCATCGACGGCACCCGGATCGCCGCGGTCGGCGGGGAACCGCCGGCCGCGGCAGAGATTGTCGACGCGTCCGGGGCGACGCTGCTGCCGGGCCTGATCGACGCGCACACCCACAGCTCCGATGAAGCGCTCGCCCTGGCGCTGCGGTTCGGCGTCACGACCGAGCTCGAGATGCAGGGCATGAACACGCGGCCCCACCGGTCGCACATCATCGGCGACGACACCCTCGCGGACGTGCGCTCCGCGGGCTTCGGCATCACCCCGCCCGGCGGTCACCCCAGCGAACTGTTCCCGGACGACTTCGACTTCGGCCCTGGACCCGGCGGCGACGACCAGCACGGTGGACACGACGGACCGGCGCCGTTGATGCCGTTCGCCACCACGCCGGAGGAAGCGGCCGGCTTCATTCCTCAGCTGATCGCGGCCGGCTCGGACTACATCAAGTTCATGGTCGACGACGGTTCCGTGGAAGGCCACCCCGGACTGCCGATGCTCGACCAGGCCACCCTCAACGCCGGCGTGGCCGAGGCGCGCCGGCACGGCATGCTCACCCTCGCCCACGCGCTCACGGTCGACGCGACCCGGATGGCGGTCGACGCCGGCATCCACGGTCTCGCCCACCTGTTCATGGACCAGCCACACACCGACGACGTCATCGAACGGATCGCCACTGCCGGCGTGTTCGTCGTCCCGTGCGTCGTACTGGACGCGTCCATGATGGGCATCACCGCATCAGCGCTGGCCGACGATCCCCGCGTCGCCGCCCGCCTCGGCGAGGCCTGGACGGACCTCCTCCGCGGCAGCTACAACCGGTATCCGCAGGGCAGGCTGGAGGACGTGTTGCACTCGGTCAAGGCACTGCACGACGCCGGCGTCGACATCCTCGTCGGAACCGACGCCGTCCCGTTCCCGCTGCCCTTCATGGCCGGAGTGGCACACGGTGCGAGCGTCCACCACGAGCTGCAGTACCTGGTCCGGGCCGGCCTCACCCCGCTCGAGGCGCTACGCGCGGCGACATCCACACCCGCTCGCCGCTTCGGACTCGACGACCGCGGGCGCATCGCCGCCGGCCTGCGCGCGGACCTGCTCCTCGTCGACGGCGACCCCACCACCCGGATCGGTGACACGCTGAACCTGCGTACGGTCTGGCGGCGCGGCACCCCCACCCAGCTCACGATCGACTGAACAAGGCTGGCGAGCCCGTGCTCGACGAGCGCCACGTCCTCGTCGCGCCGGCCGCCGACGGTGTGTCAGATCACGGCGAGCCGGTCCACCAGCAGCTGCACCCTCAGCTCGGCGTACTCGGGTAGCAGGCGGCCCGCGCGGGTCAGGGTCGCCAGGCCGTGCAGGGACGCCCAGAACACCTCGGTGAACAGCCCTGGGTCGACGCCGTCCCCGGCGACCTCGCTCAGGCTCTCCATCAGCGCGGCGAAGGCGTCCTTCAGTGGCTCGGGGGTGTCCTCCTGCGCGTACGTCAGGCCGCCGTCGAGCTGGAACAGGGCGTCGTAGACCGCGGGATTGTGCGCGGCGAAGTCGAGGTAGGCGCGGGCCAGGGCGGTGACCCGGGCGCGCGGGTCGTCCTCGGCGGAGGTCGCGGCCCGCATCGCCGCGGCCATCTCGGTGGCGCCTTCCAGGGCGACGGCGCCGATGATCTCCCGTTTGCCGCGGAAGTGGCTGTACAGGACGGGCTGGCTGTATTCGATGCGCTCGGCGAGCCGGCGGGTGGTGACCGCGTCCCAGCCCTGCTGCTCGGCGAGTTCGCGGGCGGTCGCCACGATGAGGCGCTCGCGGACCGCCTGCTCGCGCTGTTTGCGTTCCTGCGTCGACATGACCCGATCCTAGCACTGCTAGACAATCGAGCAGTGGCATTGCTAGCGTTGCTTCGTCAGCTAGCAGTGCTAGATTTCGGAGGGTCAGTCATGCTCAACGCACTTACGGTCGTCACCGTCGTCATCGTCGGGCTGATGGTGGGGGTGGAGTTCTCCGTCGCCTTCATCATGAGCCGGATTCTGGACGCACTTCCCGGGGACGCCGGCCAGCTCGGCCACGCCCACGGCGGCCGGATGCTCGGCGCCCTGATGCCGTTCTGGTACATCGGCTCGGTCCTGCTCAGTGCCGTCTGGGCCGCGGCCCGGTGGCAGGACCACGGCGCCGGACTCGTCGTCACCGCCGCCGGCCTTCTGATCGTCAGCGTGGTCATGTCGATCCTGCTGCTCGTCCCGATCAACAACCGGAACAAGACCTGGACCCCCGAGAACCGGCCCGCCGACTGGAAGCAGCAGCTGCAGAGGTGGAACCGCTACCACTACGTCCGCGTCGCCGTCATCGTCGCCGCCTTCGCCCTGCTGGTCGTCGCTCTCGTCTGATGCCGCCGCCCCCGGTCCCACGACTGCGATCCCGGCAACGCCCCTCGGTCAGGCCGCGATCCGCGCGGCCTGACCGGATCCCACCGTTTGACGGTCCGCGCGGCGCTGATCACCGCAGACAGCGGCCGCACCCTCGCGGGTTGTACCGTGCGCGGATGTCCCAGACATCGCGCACCCCGGTCGCCCTCGGGCTGACCGCGGTGGGGCTCGCCGTCCTCGGCCTGGCGGTCCTGCTCTACGGCACCTACGTCGGAGTCCGGGACACCCACGTGGTCCTGGCCCGGGACATCGGCGCCGACCTCCCCGCCGACGTGCTCGAGGACCTGCTCACCGCCACCGTGTTCGAGGCCATGCTGCCGGCGACCCTGCTGGTGGTGGGATTGCTCGTGAGCGCGGGGCTGGTGCTGGCGGGCCGTGACGCCGGGCGCGCCGCGCTCGTGTGGCTGTGCGGCGTCGGGTCCGTCGTGACCCTGGTGCAGTACGCCAATCGCGGGCGCCTGTTGGCCATCTGGGACTTCGAAGTGCGAATCGGCCTACCGGCGTGGGCCGGTGTGCTCGGCGTGCTGGTGGCCATGATCGCGCTGGCCGGGGCGACGGTCAGCCTCGGCGTCCCGGCCGCCCGCCAGGCGTTCGTGGCCGACGGCGTCGACCAGGCCGGCATCGCGCAGGCGGGCCGGGCCGGACCGCCGGCACCGTTGCGGGCGGCCGCGGCACGGTTCGCGGTGGGCGGCGTGCTCAGTCTTGCCGGGCCCGTCTACATCAACATCGACGACCTCGTGGACGGCGACCTGGCGGACCTCACCAGCGTTGCCGGTCTCATCTTCCTGGCCGGCACCGGCGCGATCGCTGTCGCGGCCGCCGGCGCGTGCTTCGCGGCGTGGGTCGCCGGGCGCGGCTGGCCGAGCGGGGCGCACACCGCCCGGATCGCCGGGGTACTGCTGCTGCTCCTGCAGGTGTTGTCCCTGTATTGGGCCACCCGCACCACCGCCACCGGCCTGCGCCTCGCCTTCATCGACAGCGACCTCAAGCTGACCGGCACCCTGATGCTCGTGACCGTCGTGGCCGGCATCGCGGCGACCCTCGGCGGGTTCGCCGGGCTGGCCGACCCGCGCAGCGAGCGGTTCCTGCGACCGGCCAGCCGCCCCTTGTATCAGAGTTCGCAGTCCTGGACGGCGGTCGATCCACGGCCCGCGGACGACCCGGCGCCGGCGGACGGCTACACCGTTCCTTCTTGACCTGCCGGGGGCGTGATCGTCCGGCTCGACGTCCACCTCGGCCGCCGTCGGCAACGCGGTCATGACACGGTGCCAGGTGTCATTCCGGGCCGGCCGGACGGCCGTTTGCGAACCTCCTGGCGGCCGAGTAGCCGCACGCGGTCCAGTGTCCGCGCGGTTCCTTGACGGTGCTCGAACTTGAATGCGCAATAGTTGCGAAGCGGACAAAGCTAAAGTTTTCCTTAATTCGGTCTTTACACGCGTAAAGCGAGCGGGCTAGGGTTTCCGGCAGTTGGTGCCGCTCCCGCGAAGTTCGCTGCGGCCGGCGTCGACCGCCGCCGCGAGGCCGGGTGCACTGCGCTTTGACCGCATTGCACGAAGCCGTCGTCCTGCTAGCGCCTCCGCCGCGGCCTCGCGCCCGTGCCCGGGTCGACCGGGCCGGCGACGGCCCTCGGCCGATCCCGGATTCGATGACGCACTCGTCGTGTGGCGCTACCGCGCGCTGCGTTCCTCGCATCCGATCCTGCCAGCAGTCCGAACACCTGAAGGAGATCCGATGCGTACCCGCAGGCCCGCAGCGTTGACCGCGCTGATGCTGGGCTGCTTGGCGCTCGTCGCCTCGGTCGGCGCGTGTGGTGCCGTCAAGCCGGGCCAGACGCAGCTCGTGGTCGAGATCTTCGGCGACATGGGCTACCGCGACCTGTACACCAAGTACGAGCAGAGCCATCCCGGCGTCAAGATCGTCGAGCACGTGGTCTCGTACGACGACCACCACAAGAACCTGCAGGCGCACCTGCTGGGCGGATCGGGAACCGGCGACATCGAGGCCATCGACGGCGGCTACATCTCGCAGTTCAAGGTCATGTCCGACAAGTTCGTCGACTTCCGCGACTACGGCGCCGACCCGGGCCAGTGGCTGGCGTGGAAGGCGCAGCAGGCGACCGGGCCCGACGGCAGCCTGATGGGGCTGGGAGCGGACGTCGGCGGCCTGGCGATGTGCTACCGCCGGGACCTGTTCGCGCAGGCCGGCCTGCCGACCGACCGCGACGAGGTGGCCGCGCTGTGGCCGGACTGGCAGTCGTACATCGCGACCGGCAAACGGTTCAAGGCCAACGCGCCCGACGGCGTCGCCTGGTTCGACTCCGGTTCCAACGTCTTCAACGCCATCATCAACCAGGCGCCGGTCGGCTACACCAACGCCGACAACGAGGTGGTGGTGGCGGACAATCCGGCCGTCAAGAAGGCGTTCGACCTCGCGGTCGAGGCCGTGCAGGCGGGCCAGTCGGCGAAGCTGGCGACGTTCAGCCAGCAGTGGAACGCCGGGTTCCAGCGGGGGTCGTTCGCCACCGTGGCCTGCCCGGCGTGGATGACCGACACCATCAAGCAGAACGCGCCGCAGACCAGCGGCAAGTGGGACATCGCCAAGGTCCCCGGCGGTAGCGGCAACTGGGGTGGGTCGTTCCTGACCGTGCCCAAGCAGAGCAAGCACCGCAAGGAGGCCGCCGAGCTCGCCAGGTTCCTGACCGCACCCGAGCAGGCGAGCTGGATCTTCCGCACCCAGGGCCACCTGCCCAGCCAGGCGGCGCTGTACGACGACCCCGCGGTGCTCGGCAACAGCAACGCGTTCTTCAACGACGCGCCCACCGGCCGGATCTTCACCGAGTCGGCGAGCACCCTGCGGCCGCAGTACCAGGGCCCCAAGGACGGCGACATCGGCCCGCTGATCGGCCTCGGGATCAACCGGGTCGACAAGGGCAAGCAGCGACCCGAACAGTCGTGGCGCCAGGTCCTCAAGGACGTCGCGAATGCCACCGAGCCGTAGAAAGGAACGACGAGCCTGATGGCAGTGATCGCACCCCCACCGGTGCTGCCCGAGCGACCGGAGGCCGCGCCGCCGGAGAAGGTCGAGCGGTGGCCGAGCCTGCGCCGCAAGTTCGACGTGAGTGGCACCCCGTACCTCTATATCGCACCGTTCTTCGTGGTGTTCGCGGCGTTCGGGCTGTTCCCGTTGCTCTACACGGGCTGGATGGCCGTCACCCAGTGGAACCGGGACATCCCCGGCAGTGACGACACGTTCGTCGGGCTGGGCAACTTCGTGCGGCTCATCCACGACGACTTCTTCTGGAACGCGCTGCGCAACACCGCCGTGATCGGCCTGCTGGGCACCGTGCCGCAGCTGCTGCTCGCGATGTGGATCGCCCACCTGCTGCAACGCAAGATGCGAGGCCGCACCCTGCTGCGGATGGGCGTGCTGCTGCCCAACATCACCTCGGTGGCCGCTGTCGGCGTGATCTTCGCCCAGCTGTTCGGGCGGGACGTCGGCCTGATCAACTGGGTGCTCAGCCTGGTCGGCCTGGGCAAGGTCGACTGGCAGGCGGGCACCTGGCAGTCGTGGGTGGCTCTGGCAGTCATCCTGACCTGGCGCTGGACCGGCTACAACGCCCTGATCTACCTCGCCGCGTTGCAGGCCGTGTCGGACGACCTCTACGAGGCGGCTGACCTCGACGGCGCCGGCCAGTTCCGGAAGTTCCGGACCATCACCGTCCCGGCGCTGCGCCCGACCATCATCTTCAGCGTGATCATGTCGACCATCGGCACGATCCAGCTGTTCACCGAACCACTGATGTTCAACCCGGGCATGAGCCCGACCGGCGGCGACTCCCGCCAGTTCCAGACCCTCGCCATGTACGTGTACGAGCAGTTCTGGACCCATGGCAAGTACTCCTACGCCGCCACGGTCTCCTGGGCCATGTTCATGATCATCGTGCTGGCGGTCGGCGTGAACTACCTGCTGTCCCGACGTATTCGGAGCTCCTCATGACGACCCTGATCCCGGTTTCCCGTGCCATGACCGGCGGCCGCCGGGTCCGCGGGCGGACCGCGGCGCCGGCCCAGCGCCGCGCCGGAAAGAGGACCTACCTGCTGCTGGGGCTCATCGCCGCGGTGTCGGCGTTCCCCCTGTACTGGTCGGTGGTCGCGGCATCCAACGACAACTCCGTGGCGGGGAGCTGGCCACCCCGGCTGCTGCCCGGCAGCCACCTGTGGGAGAACCTGCAGCGGGCGTACACCCAGGCGAACTTCAGCCTCGCACTGCTCAACTCGATCATCGTTGCGACCGTGGTCACGGTCAGCGTCGTGCTCACCAGCACGCTGGCCGGTTTCGCGTTCGCGAAGCTCAAGTTCCGCGGCCGCAACGCCCTGCTCGGGTTCCTGCTCGTGACGATGATGGTGCCGGTCCAGCTGGGCATTATCCCGCTGTACATCATGATGTCGCAGTGGCTGGGCTGGACCGGGCACCTGCAGGCGGTCATCGTCCCGGCGGCCACCTCCGCGTTCGGCGTCTTCCTGATGCGCCAGTACCTCTCCGACGCGCTGCCCGACGCGCTGCTGGAGGCCGGCCGGATGGACGGATGCTCGACGCACCGGCTGTACTGGCACGTCGTGCTGCCGGCGGCGCGGCCCGTCGCCGCGGTGCTCGCGCTGTTCACCTTCATGAACGCCTGGAACGACTTCTTCTGGCCGCTGCTGGCGCTGGGCCAGAGCAACCCGACCGCCCAGGTCGCACTGTCCACACTGGCCGGTGGCTACTACATGGACTACTCGCTCGTGCTCGCCGGGACCCTGATCAGCACGGCGCCCGTGCTGCTGGTGTTCCTCTTCCTCGGCAAGCAGATCATCGGCGGGATCATGCAGGGTGCGGTGAAGGCGTGACCTGGACGGTCTGGCTCATCCCGCACTTCCACTACGACCCGGTGTGGTGGAACACCCAGTCCGCGTACACCCAGACGTGGGACGAACCGCAGGATCAACAGGCCGCCGACGAGGGCCAGGCGCGCTACGCCTGGCCCGGGCACAGCGCGTTCAGCCTCGTCAAGGCGCACCTGGCGAAGGTCCAGGAGGATCCGCGGTACAGCGTGATCCTTGCCGAGGTCGACTACCTCAAGCCGTATTGGGACACCTTTCCCGAGGACCGGGAGCTCATCCGGCGACTGATCGCCGACGGCCGCCTGGAGCTGGTCGGCGGCACCTACAACGAACCCAACACCAACCTCACCGGCATCGAGACGACGATCCGCAACGCCGTGCACGGCACCGGGTTCCAGCGGCACGTCGTCGGGGGCGTCCCGGCCACCGCGTGGCAGCTGGACGTCTTCGGCCACGATCCGCAGTTCGCGCAGGTGATGGCCGGCGCGGGGCTGACCTCGATCGCGTTCGCCCGCGGCCCCTACCACCAGTGGGGGCCGATGCTGACCAGCTGGAACATCCGCGAGCACCGCAAGCCGTTCGCGCCGGTCCAGTTCCCCACCGAGTTCGAGTGGGTGTCGCCCGGCGGGGACGGCCTGCTCACCCACTACATGGCCGGCCACTACTCGGCCGGCTTCAGCCTCGACGCCGCCCAGGACCCGCAGACCGCGGCGGGGGAGCTGCACGAGCTGTTCACCCAGCTGAGTCCGGCCGCCGCGACCCGCAACGTCATGATCCCGCTCGGCAGCGACTTCAGCCCTCCCATGCGCTGGGTCACCGACCTGCACGCCGCCTGGGAGCAACGGTTTCCGCAGGTGCGGCTGCGGTACGGCCTGCCACGCGACTTCTTCGCCGCCGTGCGGGACGAGCTCGCCGCGCGCGGCGTGCACGCCACGCCGCAGACCCGCGACATGAACCCGATCTACACCGGCAAGGACGTCACCGCGATCGACACCAAGCAGGCCCACCGCCTGGTGGAGACGCTCCTGCTGGATGCCGAGAAGTGGGCCACGTTCGCCGCGCTGCACGGCGCCGCCTACCCCGCCGCGGCCGTCGACAAGGCGTGGCGGCTGCTGCTGTTCGGCGCGCACCACGACGCGGTCACCGGCACCCAGTCCGACCAGGTCTACCTCGACCTGGTCGCCGGCTGGCGCGAGGCGCACGACCTGGCCGCCGGCGTGGACCGGTCGGCCCGCCGGCACCTGACCCGGCACGTCGACACCCGCGGGGAGGGCACGGCCGTCGTCGTGTTCAACCCCCTCGCGCACCCCCGGACGGACACCGTCGGCCTGGAGATCGACCTCGACCCGGCCGCGGGCGTCACGCTCACCGACGACGGCGGGGTCCCGGTCCCGTACCTCACCGAGGCCCTCACACCCGCCGCCGACGGCCGGCCGGGCCGGGCGCTGCTGCGGTGGGTCGCACGCGACATGCCGTCGATGGGCTACCGCACCTACCGCCTGCTGCCCGGCACCACGGAGCCGTCGGCGTCCACGTGGCGCACCGTCTCGCAACTCGCCGAGGCGACCGGCATCGCCAACGACCGCTACCGGGTCCGGGCGGATCCCGCGCGGGGCGGCGCCCTGACCGAGATCACCGACCTCGCCGCCGGCCGGGACCTCCTCCCGCCGGGCCGGGTCGGCAACGAGCTGGTCTGCGTCGCCGAGCACCGCGACCACCCCGAGTTCGGCGAGGGCCCGTGGCACCTGCTCCCGCACGCCGTCGCCTGGCGCAGCACGGACACCGCGGCGACCGTCACCGTCGAGCGCTGCCCGATCGGCGAGCGCATCACGGCCACCGCGGAGGTCGACGGATGCCGCTACACGCAGCAGACGACCCTGTGGCACGGCATCGACCGCATCGACTTCGCCACGAACATCGACGGGTTCGCCGCCACCGACCGGCTCCTGCGGGTGCGGGTACCTTGCGACGTCCCCGGCGGCATGCCCGTCAGCGAGACCGCCGCCGCCGTCATCGGCCGCGGCTACGCCCTGCTCGACGCCGACGCGGCAGAGCACCCCCGGACCCTGGACAACACCGCGCACCAGTGGTTCGGCCTCGGCGCGGCGTTGACTGTACGTCTGCACGCTCCACAGGAACGCTCCGAGCGCTCGCGTGCGGTGTCCATCGCCGAGCTCGTCGTCCCCGACGGCGACGAGGGCCTGCCGTCGACCCGGCGGCTCGCGGTCGCGCTGGCCCGGGCGGGGGTCACCGCCACCGTGACGGGAGCGACGGGAAACCGGTACGGCGCGCTGGACACCGACTCCAACCTCCCCGACTGCCGCGTGGCGGTCGGCACCCCGCAGCGCAACGGGTTCGTCGCCGAGCTTCTCGACCGGGCACCGGCGCCGTACGCCGCCGAACTGGCCGCCCAGCTCGCGGCCACCGGCACGGCCCGCCTCTGGATCCCGGCCGAGCGGCCGCTCGGTGAGATCTGGCGGCCCGGCGCCGACGTGCGCGCGATCCGGGACCTGCCCGTCCTGCTGGTCGCCGGCACCGACGCGGACGCCGAACGGAAGGCCCTCGCCGGGCTCCTCGACGACCTCGGCGACGCGAACGTGCACGTGACGCAGCCGTCCGAGCTGCACCACGGCGAGACGGCCGGCGAGGACTACGCCGTCGCGCTGCTCAACCGCGGCACCCCCGGCTTCGCGGTCGAGCCCGACGGCACGCTGAACATGTCGCTGACCCGCGCGAGCACCGGCTGGCCCACCGGAACCGCGATCAACTTCCCGGACCTCAACGCGCCGGGCGGGCGCAGCTTCCAGCACCTCACCAGCAGGCGCTTCGAGTACCACCTGGTGAGCGGCGCCGGCGGATGGCGTGCCGCAGGGTTCGTCGCCGCCGGCGAGTCCGTCAACCATCCGCTCGCCGCGACCGCCGCACCGGCCGGCGACGGGGCGCTGCCGGCCACCGGATCCCTGTTGAGCGTCGAGCCCGCCGGGGACTTCGTCGTCACCGCGGTCAAACCGCGGGGCGAGCCGCTCGCCACCGGCTCCGCGGTGCCCGCCGACCCGTGCGGCAGCCTGATCGTCCGCGGCTACGAGCCGCACGGCCGGTCCGGCAGCGTCGCGATCCGCCTCGCCGCCGGTATCGCCGCGGCCGCGACCGCCGACCTGCTCGACCGCTCCGGCGCGCCCGTCGAGCACGACGGCCGGCAGCTGCGGCTGGACGTCGAGGGGTACCGGATCACGTCGCTGGCCCTGTCACCGGCTCGCGCCGAACGGGGCGGGACGCCGATCGCGGCGGCCACCGAACCGGTGCAGCCCGTGTTCACCCGCTACTGGCTGCACAACTGCGGCCCCGCCCCCATGGGGAACCTGCCGGTCACGCTCACCCTCCGGCCGGACGACCGGCCAGGGGACGGCGTGCGGATGTGCGCGCAGATCGTCTGCGACGACACCGACGCCGGCTACGGCGGGGACCTGCTCGTCGAGGCGCCGGAGGGGTGGACCGCCACCCCCCGGTCGAGGTCCGTGACCGTCGCCGCGGATGGCCACGTCAGCGTGCCGGTCACCGTCACGGCTCCCGACGACGCCGAGCCCGGCTGGTATGCGGTCGCGGCGAGCATCACCCACCAGGGCCAGCAGCTCCAGGACACCCTCGTCGTGCCCGTCGGCCGGCCCGCGCCGGGACCGTTGCTGCACGCACACGCCGATGTCACGGAGCTCATCCTGGCCCCCGGGGCACGCGGTCATGTCCGCGTGCGGGTGAGCCACGACCTGCGTACGCCGCTGCGGGGGCACGCCCAGCTCATCACCCCGCACTACATCTGGCCGCTGACGGGCGAGCCGATCCAGGGCTTCACCGTCGCGTCCGGGTCCACGCTGAGCGTCGAGTTCCCGGTCACCGTCCCGGTCGGGACGCCACCCGGGGAGTTCTGGGCCCAGCCCAAGCTCAGCGCCTACGGCCGGATCGCCTACAGCGAACCCGTCCGCATCGTCGTCCGCGCCGCCCCCTGATCCGGGCGGTCAGCGGTCGGCGCCACCGGGGGAAGCCACGACGGCGGTGGAGGCGCGGGGGATGTCGCGGCCCGGATGGCTGCTGTTCGGGGGAGTGCGGGCACCCACGCCGGCCGGCTACTCCCAGCGGAGTACGCCGGCGCAGTAGCCGCTTCCCCGACTGTCTCCAGCGGGCGGACGATTGCGGTGGCCGGTTGCGACAGTCTCGTGGGCATGTCCATCGCATGCACTTCCTCGTCCGGCATGACTGCCGGTGTCACCGGCCGCCGGGCGCTGCGTACGGCGGCCCTCGGGGCATTCGGCTTCGACCTGTTCTACGTGGTCCATCGGCTGCTGCAAGGGCTCGGTCCGGACGGGGACACCCCCGCTGCTGTCGCCGCGTTCAACGTGGCGCACCGGTCGGCGCTGGTGGCCAGCGAGGTCGCCGTCGGCGCGGCGTTGCTGGCGGCGAACGTGTTCGTCGCGGCCCTGGCCCCGGTCATCCGTAGGGCCGGTCAGGACACGCTTGCCACCGCGATCGCGATCGTCGGCACGGTGTTCGTCGCGCTCGGGTTCGTGTCCCAGGCCGCCGAAACCGCGCTCGTCGGAGCGTCCGACGCGGGCGACCTGTCGGCGGTGCTGGCACTGAACCAGCTGCAAGGGCGCACGCCGGTCGTGTGGAGCATCACCGCGCTCACCGCCGTGGTCTCCCTCAGCGCGCTTCGCACCGGACTGCTGCCGAGGTGGCTCGGCGCCGGCGGGCTCGTCGCGGCCGGCGTGTTCGCCCGGACGTCGTGCTGATGGACATCCGGATGCCCGATGTGGACGGTGTCACCGCCACGCGACTGATCACCGGCGACGCCCAGCTGTCCGGGGTCCGGGTTCTGGTGCTGACCACGTTCGCCGAGGAGGACGACGTGTTCGCCGCCCTGCGCTCCGGCGCCAGCGGCTTCCTGGTCAAGGACACCGACCCGGACGAACTGGTACAGGCGGTGCGCGTGGTGGCCCGCGGCGACGCGCTGCTGTCGCCGAGCGTCACTCGGGCGGTGATCCGCCGCTCGGTCCAGTCCGGGCAGCCCGCGGTCAGGCGGAGGCCCGAGCCGCCGGAGCTGGCCCTGCTCACCGCCCGGGAGCGGGAGGTGGTGCAACTCGTCGCGGCCGGACTGAGCAACGACGACATCGCGGTCCGCCTGGTGGTCAGCCCGCTCACCGCGAAGACCCACGTGGCGCGCGCGATGGCGAAGGTCGGTGCGCGGGACCGGGCGCAATTGGTGGTCTTCGCCTACCAGAACGGCCTGGTCACCCCCGACGGGTACGACGCCGGGAGCGCGAGCCGGTAGCAGGCCGCTCCGGACCGTGTTTCGCCGCCTCCAGCGCTGGCACTACCGCGCCCAGGTGCGGGGATGCCGCCGAGGGTGACGATCTCCACACGCTGCTTGATACCCCCGGGGGTATATTGGGGCCGAGGCCGGCGTGCGTTCCGCGCATACCCCCAGGGGTATCGTTGAGGAGTTCCGGTGACCGACGAAAGGTGACAAACGCGATGACGATCGACGTCGAGGTCGTGGCGACCTCGTCCCTGGGTGACCGCAGCTACCTGGCCCACGACGGCCAGGTCGCGGTGGTGGTCGACCCGCAGCGCGACATCGACCGCGTCCTGGCGCTGGCCGGCCGGCTCGGCGTGCGCATCACGCACGTCGTGGAGACCCATCTGCACAACGACTACGTCTCCGGCGGGCTGGCTCTGGCGAAGGTGACCGGCGCGGCGTACCTGGTGGCGGCGGCCGACGCGGTGGCCTTCCACCGGGTGGCGGTGACCGACGGCGACGAGATCACCGTGTCCGGGCAGTTGCGGCTGGCAGTGGTGGCAACGCCGGGACACACGTTCCACCATCTGTCGTACGTGCTGCACGGCCCGACCGGACCCGTCGGGGTGTTCACCGGCGGATCGTTGCTGTTCGGTACCACCGGCCGAACCGACCTGCTCGGCAAGGAGCACGCCCACACCCTGGCCCGGCATCAGCACGCCTCCGCCCGCCGGTTGGCCGACCTGCTGCCCGACGGTGCGCAGGTGTGGCCCACGCACGGGTTCGGCAGCTTCTGCTCGGCCACCCAGTCCGACGCGTCGGAGTCCACCATCGGCAGGGAGCGGTCCGCCAACCCGGTGCTGCGGCTGGAGGCCGACGACTTCGTCACCACGACCCTTGCCGGGCTGGACGCCTACCCCGCGTACTACGCCCACATGGGCGCCCGCAACGCCGACGGCGCCGACGCGATCGACCTGACCCCCGTCCGGCCCGCGAGCGCCGACGAGCTGCGTGCCCGGATCGCCGCGGGGGAGTGGGTGGTGGACCTGCGCTCGCGCAAGGCGTTCGCCCGCCAGCACCTGACCGGCACGCTGAGCTTCGGCCTGGACGGGCCGATGTCCACCTGGCTGGGCTGGCTGGCCCCGTGGGGCGCCCCGATCACCCTGCTCGGGGAGTCACCGGAGCAGGTCGCCGCCGCACAGCGGGAACTGGCCCGGATCGGCATCGACCGCCCCGCCGCCGCGGCCACCGGCACCCCCCGGCAGTTGGCCGGCGGCGACGCCTCGCGGCTGGGCGAGCTGACCACCGCCACCTTCGCCGACCTGGCCGCCGCCCGCGACGGCCGTCCCCCGCACGGACTGCCCGCTCCCGACGTCGTGCTCGACGTGCGTATGAGCAACGAGTGGCGCGCCGGCCACATCGACGGCGCGGCGCACATCCCGCTGCCCGACCTGCCGCACCGCCTCGACGCCGTGCCTGACGGGGTGATCTGGGTGCACTGCGGCTCCGGCTACCGGGCGGCGGCAGCGACCAGCCTGCTGGTCCGCGCCGGCCGCCGCGTCGTGCACATCGACGACGCCTACGCGCAGGCCGCTGCGGCGGGCCTGCCCACCGTCACCACCGACAAGGAAGACATCTGATCGTGGCCAGCACCTCCACCCTGCCCGTCGACGACCTGCGCCACCTCGTGGAATCCGGCGGCACGCCCCGCCTCATCGACGTGCGCACCCCGGGCGAGTTCGAGACCGCCCACATCCCCGGCTCCTACAACGTCCCCCTCGACCTGCTCCGCGAGCACCGCGACGAACTGCTCGCCCACCTCGACGAACAGGTCGTGCTGGTCTGCCGTTCCGGACAGCGGGCCGGCCAGGCCGAACAGGCCCTCGCCGCGGCCGGGCTGCCCAACCTGCGTGTGCTCGACGGCGGGATGACCGCCTGGCAGGCCGCCGGCGGGCCGGTTCGCCGCGGCCGGGCCCGATGGGACCTCGAACGCCAGGTCCGGCTGGTCGCCGGCTCGATCGTGCTCGTCGCGGTCCTGCTCAGCGTGGTGGCGGCGCCGGTGAAGTGGATCGCCGGTCTCGTCGGCGCCGGGCTGACCGTCGCCGCGCTGTCGGGCACCTGCGTGATGGGGATGCTGCTGGCCAAGCTGCCCTACAACCGAGGCCCTCGCACCGACCTGGACAGCGTCATCAGGTCGTTGGCCGCCGACCGGCCGTGACCGCCACGAGAGCGGCCACCGCCGCGGCCGGCCGTACCGGCGAGAGCGGCGGGCACACCCCGCGAGGCGCCGCCGGCGACCTGCCGATCCCACAGAGGAGCTCACGATGATCGCGGCACTCGGCCTGGGCGCCGTGATCGGCATCCTGCTCGGCCTGCTCGGCGGCGGCGGCTCGATCCTGGCCGTGCCGGCCCTCGTCTACGGCGTCGGACTGCCGCTGCGCGCGGCGGTGCCGACCTCCCTGCTCGTGGTCGGGCTCTCCTCGGCCGCCGCCGTGCTGCCCCGGCTGCGTGCCGGACAGGTGCGCCGGCGCATCGCCGCCGTGTTCGGCGCCGCCGGCGCGGTGTCGGCGTTCGCAGGCGCCGCGGTCAACCGGCTGCTCGACCCTCGGATCGTGCTGATCGGGTTCGCGGTCATGATGGTCGCCGCCGGGATACGGATGCTGCGCCGGCAGGGCGGCGAGGGCGGGGACTGCGCCCTGCCCAGCGGCGGGGTGAACTGGCGCGGCTGCCTGCCCAAGTCCGTCGGTGCCGGCGTCACCGTCGGGTTCCTCACCGGCCTGTTCGGCGTCGGCGGCGGGTTCCTCATCATCCCCGCCCTCGTCCTGCTGCTCGGCCTGCCGATGACCGCAGCGGTCGGCACGTCCCTGGTCATCATCGTGATCAACTCGGTGGCCGGGTTCGTCGCGCACGCCGGCGACACCACCATCGACTACAGGATCGCGGCTGGTTTCACCGCCGCGGCGATCGTCGGCTCGCTGGTCGCCGCCCGCGTCGCCACCCGGCTGCCCGCCGACCGGCTGCGCCGCTGGTTCGCCTACCTCGTCTTCGTCATCGCGGCGTTCGTGGTGACCCAGACCCTGCTCCACCCGGCCGCCGGCTGAGGTCGCGTCGTCAGGCCAGCGACAGGAACAGCTTCTCCAGCTGGGCGACGTCGATCGCCGGCTCCCGGTCGTCCGCCTCCGCGGTGACACACTGCCGCAGCCCCGTGGCGATGATCTTGAAGCCGGCCCGGTCGAGCGCCCGGGACACGGCCGCGAGCTGGGTGACCACCTCCGCGCAGTCCCGGCCGTCCTCGATCATCGCGATCACGCCGCGGATCTGGCCCTCGGCGCGCCGCAGCCGCTTGATGACGTCGCCGAGGGCGTCCTGGTCGATCTGCATGCCCGCTCCTCACCACGCTTTGCCGTTCAGGATACCCCCTGGGGTACACCGTGCGGCGTGTCGGCGATCACCGCAGATCACGTCGCGGCCCAGGCCGCTGATGTGCATGGGTGTGGGCGTCCCCTCGCCCGGAAAGTGGGCATCAGTACGGTAGAGGTGGGGATCAGACCGTCCGCGGAGGTGTCGGATGGGGGCAGGCGAAGTGCTGCCGGGCGGGGTTCCACCTGACCGCGTACTCCACGAGAGTGAGCGCACGCGGATCAGTCGGGTGTCGGTTGGTGGGCGCGTCGTCATCCGCAAGGAGCCGCTGGGGCCGGGTGCGGCGCGGCGGGTGCAGCACGAGGTGGCGATCCTCGAGCGCCTGCGCGGTGTTCGGGGCGTCGTCCAGGTCGCGGATACGCCATGGTGTCCGGGGGCGGTCAGCATGGCCGACGTCGGCGGCACGAGTCTGAGTGCGTTGGCGAAGCCCATGGCGGTCGCGGAGCTGATCGCGCTGGCGACGGGGCTGGCCCGCGCGGTGGCGGGGATGCACCGCCGGGGTGTGCTGCACCGCGACATCACGCCGGCGAACGTCCTGGTCTGCCGGGACGGCGCGCCGTGCCTGGTCGACTTCGCCCTGGCGTCGTCGCTGGCGCAGATCCGCCCGGAGTTCACCCACCACAGCGAGATCGTGGGGACGCTGGCGTACCTGGCGCCGGAGCAGACCGGGCGCACCGGCTGGCCGGTGGATCAGCGGGCCGACCTCTACGCGTTGGGTGCGACGCTGTACGAGCTGGCGACGGGTGAGCCGCCGTTCGGCTCCGGCGACCCGCTGCGGCTGACACACGATCACCTCGCGCGGGTGCCGGTTCCGCCGGCTCAGGTGAACCCGGCCCTGCCGGAGCCGCTGTCCGAGATCGTCATGCACCTGCTGGAGAAGGAGCCGGGCAACCGGTATCAGACGGCCGACGGCCTGGTGCACGACCTGGAGCGGCTGCGCGACGCCGGCCCGGCGGCGGCCGGGCTGCGGGTCGGCGAGCGTGATGTGCCGCTGCGGCTGATGCCGCCGTCGCGGCTGGTGGGACGCGACGCGGAGGTGGCGACGCTGGCCGCGGCGTTCGAGGAGGCGCTGGCCGGCCGGTGCCGTGGGGTGCTGGTCAGCGGCGCGCCGGGGGTTGGGAAGACGTCGCTCGTCGATGCACTGCGCCCGGTGGTGACCGGCGGCGACGGCTGGTTCGTGCGGGGCAAGTTCGACCAGTACCGGCGCGACCTGGAGTTCGACGCGCTGCATCAGGCGTTTCGTGGGCTGGGTCAGCTGTTGCTGGCCGAGCCGGAGGAGGAACTGGCCGAGGTCCGCGAGCGGATTCTGCGCGCGGCGGGGTCGAATGCCGGCCAGCTGGCCGCGGTGGTGCCGGAGTTCGCGGCGCTGCTGGGGGTGGTGCCCGATCCGGGCGATCCGCTGACCGCGCAGACACGGGTGCAGCGCACGTCGGTGGAGGCGTTGCGGGCGATCGCCTCGCGCAAGCGGCCGATGGTGGTGTTCGCCGACGACCTGCAGTGGGCGGGGCGCACGCCGCTGGGCATGGTCGACCTCATGCTGAGCGAGGAGCCGGTCGAGGGCCTGTTGCTGGTGGCCGCCTACCGGGACGGTGAGGTGGACGCGGCCCATCCCCTGGCGGCGCCGCTGGCGCGGTGGCGGGACCAGGCAGGGGTGCGGCACCTGCGGCTGGTCGACCTGCCTGTCCCCGGCACGGTCGCCATCGTCGCGGACATGCTCCGCGTGCCGCGGGCCGAGGCGGCCGGCCTGGTGCGGCTGATCGACCCGTTTGTGTCCGGCAATCCGTACGAGACGGTGGAACTGCTCAACTCGCTGCGGCGCGACGGTGCGCTGACCGCGACCGCTGCCGGGTGGCGGTGGGACCCGGCGGCCGTGCGGGCCCGGCTGGGCCGGTCGGAGGTCGCCGGGTTGCCGGCGGCGGGTGTCGCGGCGGTCCCCGGGCCGACGCGGCGGGTGGTGGAGGCGATGGCGTGCCTCGGCGGGCGGGGTGAGCTGAGCCTGTTGCAGGCCGCCACCGGCGTACCGGCGGGCGTGCTGGAACAGCGGCTGGCGCCGGCGCTCGCCGAGGGGCTTCTGGTGGTGGAGGCCGGTGCGCATCAGGGCGTGCGGTTTCGTCACGACCGGATCCGCGACGGGGTCCTGCGCGGGCTGGCGCCCGGGCGTCGGGCCACGTTGCAGCTGGACATGGCGCGGCGGCTGGCGTGCGTGCCGGAGTTGTTCGCGGCGGCGGCCGAGCAGTACCTGCCGGTGATCGACGCCGTCGAGGATGCCGCGGAGCGCAGGCGGGTGGTGGGCCTGCTGCGGCGAGCCGCCGGCCAGGCGGCCTTGATCGGCGACTACATCCTGGTCAACGCGCTGCTGGCCGCCGCGGTGCCGCTCGTCGATCCCGGCGACGTCACCACGCTCGTCGAGGTCAGCACCACACGCCACCGCGCCCTGTACAGCGTGGGCCGCCTGGAGGAGGCGGACGAGGAGTACCGCACGATCGCGGGGCTGTGTCCCACGGCCCTGGGCCGGGTGGACGCGACGGTGGTGCAGGCGCGCAGCCTGATGCACCGCAACCGCAGCCGGGAGGCGATCACGCTGGGCCTGGAGTCGCTGCGTGAGCTCGGCCTCGCCGTCCCGGCTGCGGACCGGCTCGCCGAGGAGGTCGACCGCCAGATCACCCTGCTGTACCGGTGGCTGGAGCACACCGAAGACGCCGATGAGCTGGCCCGCCCGGACCTCACCGACCCGACGCTGCTCGCCGTGGCCCGGGTGATCAGCGCGATCCTGGGGGCGGTCTACTTCGCCGCCGACCAGGCCACGTTCGACTGGTTGAGTCTGGAGTCGCTGCGGATCTGGATCGAGTACGGCCCCGCCCGCCCGCTGCTCGGCCCGGCCAGCCACACCGCCTTCACCGCCATGGCGACCTTCAGCGACTACGCCGCCGGGTGGCGGGTGATGCGGCGGGTCCTGGCACTGGGTGAGGCGCGCGGCTACGAACCCGAGACCTCCCAGGTGCGCTTCCTGTCCTCCCTGGTGGGCTGCTGGTCCGAACCGGTCGAACGCACCGTCGAGCAGGCCCGGCAGGCCCGGGAGGGGCTGATCACCGGGGGCGAGCTGGCCAACGCCCTGCACACGTACTTCGTGATCAGCGGGGCACTGCTGGACTGCGCGCCGCTGGACACCTGCCTGGCCGAGGTGGACGCCGGGCTGGCCTTCGCGCAGCAGACCGGCGGCGCGCACATCCGCGAGACGCTCGACAGCTACCGGTGGCTGGCCGGCGTGCTGCGCGGCGACCGGTCCAGCAGGGCCGGCTGGGCGCTCCCGGCGGACAGGTATGCCGACAACCCGCTGGCCGAGCTCCACGCGCATGCGACCCGCGCGCTCGCCGCCGCCGTCTTCGGTGATCCGGCCGCCCTGACCCGGCACGCCACGGCGGCGACGCCGCTGCTGCCGGCATCCCCGGGCGTCTACATCGCGGCCCTGGTCCACCTGCTGCACGGGCTGGCGCTCGCCGGGCAGGTCCGCGCCGCCGCCGGGGCAGAGCGGGACGGCCCGCTGCGGGCACTGGATGAGGAGGTGCGCTGGATGGCCGCCCGTGCCAGGGACATGCAGGTCAACTTCCAGCACCTGCTGCGGCTGCTCGAGGCTGAGCGGGCCTGGGCGGTCGGTGACTTCCGCGCCGCCGTCCTCGCCTTCGACGCCGCGCTGCGCCACGTCATCGAGCGGCAGCGCCCATGGCACCGCGCCCTGATCTCCGAACGCGCGGCCCGGTTTCTCCTCGACCACGGCGTCGAACGCGCCGGCTACGGCCTGCTCGTCGAGGCCCGCCAGGACTACCTCGACTGGGGCGCCACCGCGAAGGTCACCCAACTGGACTGGGCCTACCCGAAACTGCGGCTCCAACCTGATCCGAGCGTCGGCCCGGCGGCCGACCTGTCCCGCCGCCGCGCCACCGTCACGACCGGAACGATCGACCTGCTCGGCATCCTGTCCGCCTCCCAGGCGCTCAGCTCCGAAACCAGTATCGACGGGCTCCATACCCGCCTGGTCAAGGTCCTCAGCGCGATTGGCGGCGCCACCGGTGTCAGTCTCCTCATGCGCAGTGACGACCAAGGCGAGTGGCTCCTGCCCGCGCCCGGGCGCGTCACCCCCGTCACCGGCACCGGCCACGAACAGCTCGCGCCACTGTCCGTCCTGCGATACGCCCAACGGATACCTGCCCCGCTCGTCGTCGACGACGTCACCCGCGACGACCGCTTCTCCCGCGACCCGTACTTCACCGACGTCACCTGCTGCTCCCTGCTCGCCGTGCCGATCGTCGGCCGCGGCACGCTGCGCGCCGTGCTCCTGCTGGAGAACCGCCTCATCCGCGGCGCGTTCACCACTGAACGGCTCGACGCCGTCGAGCTCATCGCCGGTCAACTCGCCGTGTCCCTCGACAACGCCCACCTCTACGCCGAGTACCGCCGCATCGCCAACGAGCAGGCCGCCCTGCGACGCGTCGCCACCCTCGTCGCCCACGGCGTCGGCCCCGGCCCCGTCTTCACCGCGGTGGCCGAGGAGGTCGCGGCCCTCTTCGGCGCCGACAGCACGGCGATCGTCCGGTTCGAGCCGGACGGCGAGGCGACCGCCATGGGCGGCTTCCCGCACGAAGACCCATCACCGGCCGCACGTGCCAAACTCGACGCCGAGTCGGTGCTGGCATCGGTCCAGGCCACCGGCCGGGCGGCCCGCCGCGACGCGGGCCGGCCCAACTGGGCGGACCTTCCCATCCCGTGCCGCTGCGCGGTCGCCAGCCCGATCGCGGTCGAGGGCGCGCTCTGGGGCGCGATCGGCGTCGGATCCCGGCGCCATCGGCTGCCCCAGGACACCGAACGCCGCCTGGCCGACTTCACCGAGCTCGTGGCGACCGCGATCGCCAACGCCGAGAGCCGCACGGAACTCACCACGTCCCGCGCCCGCATCGTCGCCACCGCCGACCAGACGCGCCGGCGCATCGAACGCGACCTGCACGACGGCGCCCAGCAACGCCTCGTCGCGCTCGCCCTGCAGCTGCGCGCGACCCAGGCGACGCTCCCACCCAACCTCGACACGGTCGCCCAGCAACTCGAACAAGCCGTCACCACGGCCACGACCGCCGCCAACGAGCTCCGCGAGACCGCGCACGGCATCCATCCGTCGATCCTCACCGCCGGTGGGCTCCGTCCGGCGCTGCGGTCACTCGCCCGCCGCTCACCGATCCCCGTCGAGCTCAACCTCCAGACGGTGGGACGGCTCCCGGAACCCATCGAGGTCAGCGCCTACTACATCGTCGCCGAGTCACTCACCAACGCGGCGAAACACGCCCACGCATCGAGCATCGCCATCACCGTCACCACGGACCCCGCCCTGCGTGTCAGCGTCCAGGACGACGGCATCGGCGGCGCCGACTTCACCCACGGCACCGGCCTGCTCGGCCTCAAAGACCGCGCCGAGGCGCTCGGCGGCCGCATCACCCTGTACAGCCCGCGCGGCGCCGGCACCCGTCTCAGCGTCGAAATTCCCCTCACAGCGGCGGACTGCGACCCCGGTCAGTGACGCGCTGGTCGTGCCGGGGTGCCGGTCGCTTCAGGTGCCACCGAACGACCAGTCGGCCTCCGAATCCTGACGGTCGCGGCCGCCCATCGGCAGCCGCGCGTTGACGGTTGTGCCGCGGCTGGCGGGGCTGGTCAGCGTCAGCGTGCCGCCGAGTGCCTCGACGCGGTCGCGCACGTCGGCCAGGCCCGGACCCGGGTCGGGGCTGCCGGCACTGTCGTCGCGGATGGTCACGCTGAGGACCTCGCCCTGCATGGCCGCGTCCGTTGCCGAATCCTCGATGATGTCGAGCTCGACCTCGATCGCCGAGGTGCCGGCGTGCTCGGCCGAGTCGGCGAGCGCCTCGGAGACCACGTGGTAGGCGGCGACCTCGACGAAGTCGGGCAGGCGACGGTGCGGCCCGCCGCGGACCGTCACCGGGACCGGGCAGCGGCGAGCGAGCGCCTTGACCGCGGGGACGAGCCCGCCCTGGGAGAGCAGCGATGGGTGGATGCCGCGGACGATCCGCTGGAGGGCCTCGAAGGCGCCGTTCAGCCCCGCGGTGGTGTCGGACAGCCGGGACCGCAGCTCGCCGAGATCCTCTGGGACCAGTGCCTCGGAGATGCGCATCTCGAGCCCGAGCGAGATGAGCCGCTGCTGCACGTGGTCGTGGAGTTGGCGTTCGATGCCGCGGCGGGCCTCGTCCGCGGCGAAGACGAGCCGGACCCGTGACGCGGTGAGCTCCGTCCGGCTCTCGGTGTTGGCGATCGCGGTCGCGACGAGATCGGTGAACTGGGCGAGCTCGTGCTCGGTGCCGGATGGTGGTGGGCCCTGGCCCCAGTGGCCGATGAGGACACCCCAGACCTGGCCGTCGACGATGATCGGCGCGCCGACGGAGGCGCGGAAGCCCTCGGAACGGGTGATGTCGACGACCAGGCCGCTGCTGTCCTGGTAGGAGTCCAGGCGAGCCGGACGGGCGTCGCGCAGCACCAGGTCCGCGACCCCGCCGGAGCTGTCGAGCCGCTGGCCCAGCAGCACCTGGACCCCCGGCCTTCTGCTCCACTCGGCGACGACGCTCACCGTGCTGGAGCCTTCCCGGCGCAGCACCCGGACGGCGTCCGCGTTGAACAGCTCAGCCGCCTCGGCGGCGACCGCGGCGACCAGCTTGGCGGGAGCGACGCCGTGGGCCACGAGCTCCGCCACCCGCCGCAGCGCCGCCTGTTGCGTGAGCAGTGCCTGCAGCTCCGTCCGGCTCGCCTGCAGCGACCTGCCGGCCCGTAACACGGTCGCCAGCCCGGGCACCACACTGTCGCGCAGGCGCCCCATGACACGCTCCGGCAGATCCGCGGACACGACGAGCGCGCCCGGGTGCAGCGGCAGCTGCACCCGGCCCTCGTACGGCGGGACGGTGTCGAGCTCGATCGCCGCGTACGGCAGGCGCATGGCCTCCGCGATCCGGGCGGAGGCCGCCGGAAGGACCGCTCGGACGTCGTCGGCGCCGAGGATGAGCCGGGTCAGCTCGGCGACCGCGTCGCTCTCCCGGCGCCGCTTGATGGTCTCGATCGCCCCCGAGCGGGCCAGCTGCGCCACCGAGCTGGCGACCCCGGCCACCATGAGGTACACGGAGAGCCCGAGCCAGTCCCGCCAGTCCTCCGTCTCGAAATGCCAGAACGGCGGGGTGTAGAAGAAGTCGAACGCGAGCGTGCTGACGATCGACGTCGCCACGCCCAGCCACAAGCCCCACACGGTGGAGACGACGAGCACACCGGGCAGGTAGACGATGGCCACGGCCTCCACGGCGGCGAGGTGCCGGAGCGGGAAGACCAACAGCGTCTCCACGACGATGAACCCGACGCCGACCGCGATTCCTGCGGCGAGGGGCGGCGGACCCAGCCGTACCAGCCACGCCGCCAAGCGTGCCTGCATCATGGGTCCCCTTCTCCAACGGTCCCGTGGGTGGATCGGACGGAACCGGTCGAGCGGAGGCAACGATTCGATGGTAGGGCGGCCACGCACCGGACGCTCGGCCCCGTGGCGGTCCGGGCGCCGCGGGTCACCCCCCGAATCACCCCGTCCACCGGCGTGCGGTGCCGGTCGCTGGACCAGGTGGCGTGACCGTCTGGTCAACCATCCAGGGCCGCTGTACAGTCAGCTCGATTGTGCTTGCACCGGTTCGCCAACCCCCCTCGGCGAATCAGCACGTGGCCATGCGGCGCAGCCCACGCCCCCCGGGTGCGCCGCACGGTCACCTCTTACCGATGTACGCCGCGGTAAAGCGGGTGCATCGACGAACTGCCAGTCCTAGAGTGCTCGGGGTGGATCTTTCACATCTCGGCGCGCCGATCGGTCCGATGATCCGTGTCCACGGCGGCTACGCCAACCGGATGTACCGGCTCGACACCGACCAGGGGTCGTTCGCGGTGAAGGAGCTGAACCTCGTCGACCGCCGCACGGCGTACCGCGTCGAGGACGTGTTCAGGTTCGAGCGGGCGGCCTTCGCCGCCGGCGTCCCGATGCCGGAGCCGATCTCGGCGGGTCACGACACGCTCGTCCACCGGTGGGCCGAGGGCGAGAAGGTGCCCGAAGCACCGGTGCCGGCGGCGTACGCGTTCGAGGTCGGTGAGATTCTCGCCCGCATCCACGCGCTCGACGTCGCGTGGACCGACGCTTCGACCAAGGAGCCGACGGCACGGGACTGGCCCGACCTCGCCGAGCGGGCGACGGCGACCCGGCAGCCCTGGGCCGGCGAACTCGCCTCCCAGGTCGAGACGTTCCTCGCGATCGCCCACTTCGTCGACACCTGCGAGCGACCGGGCCCCGTCGTGTTGACCCACCGGGACATCCAACCGTGGAACCTGCTCTCGCACGAGGGCCGGCCGGTGGTGCTCGACTGGGAGCTCTCGGGGATGCTCGACCTGTCCGGCGAGCTCGGCTCCACCGCGCTGAGCATCGCGAAGGGACCCGGCTTCGACGACATCCAGCCCGCCGTCTTCCGCTCGGTCCTCGACGGCTACGTCGCAGGAGGCGGACCGCTGCCGCCGTGGGGTCCGAGCTGGTTCGTGTTCATGATCGGCGGCTGGCTCGGGCACATCAGGTGGAACATCCTGCGCTGCCTCGCCGGTGTCGAGGCGAGCACCGGCCCGGAGCTCGCGCTGTCGCACGAGTCCGCGCGCAACGGCGTGCGTGGCCTCCCCGACCTGTTCGGCCGGCTTCCGCAACTACAGGAGCTGCTCAGGTACTCGTGACCGGGGCCGGCGTTCGTCCCGCCGCGGGGCAGGTACGAGACAGGTCGGCGCCGGCCGCGGCCGCGGCCTGATCGCCGCGTCAGACCGCTCGGACTTCGGCGAGCCGCTTGACGGAGTACTCGTCGTCCCAGCAGACGGCGGCCTCCCATGCGGCCGATGCCTGCGCGGCGATGTCGTACGCATCGTCGTCGAGGCCGGCAGCGTTGTCGGGCAGCGCGAGGTCGAGGTCGGGCACGTCGACGTGCGCCTCGTCCCAGTCGATCAGCGCGACCTGGTCCGCGGTCATGCGGACGTTGCGAGGGTTGGGGTCGCCGTGCACGACGCAGGTCTGACGTCCGGCGAGCCGCGCCCACGCCGCCCGGCACCGGGCGACGCCCTCGACGGGCATCGCGCCGAGGTCGACCTTCGTCCCGGTCTCGGCGTGCAGGAGGTCGGTCGACGACCGCCAACCGGGGCGCTGCGGCCAGCCCCGCGTCAACCGGTGCAGCTCGCGGAGCGCTTCGGCCACGCGACGCCAGTCGGCCTGCGTCTCGGGCGGTCCACCTTCCAGGTAGGTCATCACGACCAGACCATCGACGAACAACCGGCCGTCCGTGGTCGGGATCGGCACCGGCACGGTCAGACCTTCACGGTCGAGGTGTCGGAGCAGTTCGGTCTCCCACGCGAGATCGGCGTCGCTCCGGCGGCCGAGCCGCCCGACCGCGAGCTGCCCGTCGACACGCACGCTCCACACGTCGTTGGCGACTCCGCCGGCGAGCCGCTCGATGCGAGCGACGTCGTCACCCCACTGCCCGAGCGCCTCCCACCCCATTCGCCACACCTTACAGACCGGCACCTCAGGAAGTACCCCGGCGAGGAACCGGCATCGTCAGAGCACGACCCGGGGATAGAGGTGCGCCGCCACCGCGACAAGGACCAGGAGCGTCCCGGTCAGCACGGCGAAGTCCAGCGGCAGCCCGAAGGCGCTGGTGCCGCCTTGCAGCATGAGGGTGCGCAGGATGTCCGTCTGGTACGTGAGCGGGTTGGCCTTGGCCAGCCACTGCAGCGCGGTGGGCATGATGGCGATGGGGTAGATGGCGTTGGAGGCGAAGAACAGCGGCATGGTGAGGATCTGCCCGATGCCCATGAACCGTTCGCGGGTCTTGACCAGGCAGGCGATGATCAGCGAGAAGGTGGCGAACACGGCCGCGCCCAGGACCAGCGCGACGACGACGCCGGCCAGCGGCGCCAGGGCGAACGCCAGGTTCACGCCCAGCGCGGCCGCGATCAGGTAGACGATGGCGGCCTGGGCGAGGGCCCGTACCCCGGCCGAGAGCGCCTTGCCGAGCACGAGTGATGCCCGGGAGGCGGGGCTGACCAGGAACTTGTTCAGCACCCCGAGGTCGCGTTCCCAGATCACGGCGATGCCGTAGAAGATCGCGACGAACAGGGTGCTCTGGGCCAGGATCCCGGGTGCCAGGAAGTCGAGGTACGGCAGGTCCCCGGTCGGGATCGCCCGGGCGTGGGCGATCACCTTGCCGAACACGAGCAGCCACAGCACCGGCTGGACCGCTCGGGTCAGCAGCTCGACCGGGTCGTGGCGCAGCTTGCGGATCTCGACGTCGACGATCGTGGCGGTGTCCTGAGCGAACAGCAGCGGCACGGCCAGGCGCCGCAGCGCCGCCTGTACCGGGTACGAGAACTGGCCTTCAGCCGAGGCGCCGTGCGGTGCGCCGGGTCCGTTGGACATCGCGGAGCGCTCCTTCCTCCGTCTCCTCGGTCGCCGCGCTGTACGCGACGAAGACGTCATCCAGGTTCGCGTGCGCGCCCAGCCGGGCCTTCAGTTCCTCAGGGGTCCCGTGCACGACCACCGTGCCGCGGTGCATGATCGCCACCT
The DNA here is from genome assembly GCF_040614215.1 of Dactylosporangium sp. NPDC006015. Taxonomy (NCBI): domain Bacteria; kingdom Bacillati; phylum Actinomycetota; class Actinomycetes; order Micromonosporales; family Micromonosporaceae; genus Dactylosporangium; species Dactylosporangium sp. NPDC006015. The sequence goes on along the minus strand of NZ_JBEXUD010000033.1, from coordinate 13,765 downwards.
GGCCGCACAGTTCGTCTGCCTCCTCCATGTCGTGTGTGGTGAGGAACAGGGTCGTGCCTTCCTGCGCGATCAGGTTGCGCAGTTGCTCCCAGATGCCGTGACGGGCGACCGGGTCGAGCCCGATCGTGGGTTCGTCCAGGAACAGCACCGCTGGACGGTGCAGCATCGACTGGACGATCTCGAGCCTGCGGATCATCCCGCCGGAGAAGTCGCGGACCAGCTTGTGCGCCGCGTCCTGCAGCCCCACCGACGCCAGCGCCGCATCGATGCGCGTCCGCCGCTGCGCCCGGGGAATGTGGTACAGGCGGGCGAAGACGAGCAGATTCTCCAACGCGGTCAGGGCACCGTCCGCGGAGAGCAGCTGCGGCACGTAGCCCACCAGGCGGCGTACCCGCGCCGGCTGCGTGCCGATGTCGAAGCCGGCGATCCTGGCCGTGCCCTCGGTCGGGGCCAGCAGCGTGGTCAACATCTTGATCGTCGTGGTCTTGCCGGCGCCGTTGCGTCCCAGCAGGCCGAACACCATGCCCTGCGGGACCAGCAGATCCAGATGATCGACCGCGAGCAGCTCCCCGAACCGCCGGGTCAGGCCCCGGGTTTCCACCGCGAGATCCGGGTGACACCCCACCATCCCAGCATACGAAGCGTTCACCGGCTCATCGTCGCGCCGCCTCAGCGGAGCAGCAGGGGTGCCACCACGATCGCGAGGAAGTCCAGCAGGAAGTGCATCACCATCGGCGCCACCAGACTGTGCCGCCAGACGTACACGGCGGCGAGGGCCAGACCGGTCGCACCCACGGTCAGGACTCCCGCGCTGCCTTCGTATCCGTGCCCGACGGAGAAGATCACGGAGGACAGCAGCACCGCCGACGTACGGCTGCGGAGGACACCTGCGATCCGCAGGATCAGGTACCCGCGGAAGACCGTCTCCTCGGCGACGGCGACCACCGCGACCAGCGCCACGGCGAGGAGCAGCTGTCCGACCCCGGGTGCGGGCTGCAAGCTCGCGCTGGACGGCCGCGGCCCGGACAGGCCCGCGCCACGCAGGACGGCGTCCAGCGCTTGCGCCCCGACCAGGACCGGCACCGTCAGGGCGACCCCCCAGGCGACCTCCCGCCAGGCGGAACGGCCGGTCCAGCCGATGACCGCGACCGGTTGCCGGGCACGGGCGAGCAGCAGCAGGATCAACGCGACGAGGCCCGCGTCGCGCGCGATCGTCGCACTGGCCAGCAGGGTGAACGGCACGGCGGCCTGCCCGGCCGCGAAGTACGACAGCACCAGCGGCGGCACGAGCAGCAGCAGGAACACGCCCAACTCCGCCAGTTCCTGCCGGCGGGACAGGATGCCGGCGAAGGCCCGATCGTCCATCGGCGCTCCACCTACTTCGCGCTACCTCGTGCTACCTCCCACACAGCCGGACACGAACCCCGGCAACGTCACCGGGCCCGGGCCACCCCGGAAGGTGGCCTCGGGCCGGCTCGACGGTGGCGCTACATGCCGGATGGCGATGGCGTCGCGCCCGGCGACGGCTGCATGCCGGTGTGCTCGTGCAACCGGATGATCCGGGCGGTGTAGGTCTCGCTGGTGCCGGTGCCGCTGGTCGTGCCCGCGATGGTGATCTTCGTGCCGGCCTTCAGGGCGCTTGGTTGCAGGGTGTGCCGATGCTCGACGACCCGCAGGTTGTCGCCCATGGCCCACGTCCTGGTCCATCCGTCGGCCGACTTCACGGTGACCGACGACGCCGAGACGGCGGTGAGCGTGCCGTTCTGCATGGCCACGTTCACCTGTCCCTGCTTGGTATGGACGACACCCTCGCCGTGCTCGACGTCCCTGAGCATGCCTTCGTGCCGGTGGCCGTGCGCGCAGGCCGTGGAGCCCATGCCCGGCGCCATGGTCTCCGGACCGCAGCCCGGAGCCGACGGGCTGGGTTGGGCACCCGCCACCGCCGGCACGCCCACCGCGCCGACTCCGGCGAGCACAGCAGTGCTGAGTGCGAGTCCGATCCGATGGAATCTCATGGCCCCTCCTCACTTGGACCAAGGCTGCCGATACCACCGCCGGACCGGCGACAAACCCGCTGCCGGCAGATCACAGACAACTCCCAGCCGCGTCGGTACGTCGCCCAGCTGGGAGACGTACGCTGGAGGCGGTTACCGCTGGGCGAAGAGGCAGGCGGTGCACGATGTTCAGCTCCCTCAGCCGGGAACGGATCGCGCTCGCGGCGGCGATCTTCGGGCCGCTGGCCGTCGCCGGAGTCCTGATCCCCTTCCGCACCGCGATTTCCGGCGCGAACATGGCGCTGGTCCTGGTGGTGGCTGTCGTTGCGGTGGCCGCCATCGGCAACCGCCTGGCCGGCGCGCTGGCGGCCTTGTCCGCCGCGGTGTGGTTCGACTACTTCCTGACCGAGCCGTACGAGCGGTTCACCATCGCCGCGAACACCGACGTCCTCACGGCGATCCTCCTGCTCGTCGTCGGCCTGGCGGTGTCGCAGCTGGCCGCGCGGGCCCATCGCCTGCACCTCATCACCGTCACCGACGCCGACCAGCTGTCCTGGATTCACCGGACGACGCAGCTGGTCCAGTCCGGTGCCGCCCCCAACCAGGTCGTCAACCAGGTCCGCCCGGAGCTGGTCGACCTGTTGCACCTGCGCGGATGCCGATTCGAGGAGGGACTCCTGCTCGGCCGTCCACCGCGGCTCGAACCCGACGGCAGCATCACACCGAAACCCGTTCACTCGTCGTCGCACGCAGGCGAGCTACCGGATGCGGACGTCGAACTCAGGGTCAGCGCGGACGGCGTGTACTACGGGCGGTTCATGCTCACCCCCACCCCTGGCCACGCCGTGCCGCTCCAGGCCCGGCTCGTCGCGGTCACCCTCGCCGACCAGGTCGCCGAGGCATTCGACGCCGTACACACCAGCAGGCCCGATCGCCGAACCTGACCGGTCGGCTCGATTTGTGCTTGCACCGGTTCGCCGGCCCGCTCGGCGGACCAGCACGTGGCCATGCGGTGCAGCCCACGCCCCCCGGATGCGCCGCACGGTCACCTCCAACCGCGCCGGCGGGCGGGAGCCTTGTCTCGCCGCAGGGTCTGGCTGGGGATGATGCCCATCCGCGCGGCGCCGCCCGCCACGAGCGGTGAGGACGCGACCTGAGGGGACGGGCGCACCGGTGTTCACCGCACTGGCTCGCCCTGGACGCCGAAAGGCTGGGCGGACCGGTCCGGAGGCACCCCGGCGGCGGCCGTTCGTGTGGACTTGCGCGCAGGAGCCCCGTAAGCCGGTGCGAGGCTGAACGATGAGGGCACTCGGCGAGTTGGAGGTGCTCGATGCGCAGGACAAGGACCGCTGTGGCGATCGTTGCCTGCTTCGCGGTGCTCGCCTCGGCCACGGGCTGTTCCACGAAGAAGGCCAACGAGTCGCCGCCGGGCTCGGACCTGCCGACGCCGACGGTGCAGCCGAAGGGCGACGCCATCGTGGTCGCCGTGGCACCGGAACAGCCGCTCACGGTCGCGGTGCCGGGGCTGGGGCATCTCGCGGCGCCGGCGGGGGCGTTCAGCGCGCCCGGCAAGGTGGTCGTGCGCGGGCTGCAGTCGGACAATCCGGATGGCTCGCTCGTCGTGGTCGGGGGAACGGGCGTCGACGTCGCCTTCGAGGGCACGTCGCTGGTGTCGCCGATCACGGTCCTGTTCGACGACCCGGCCGCGACCCGAGACCTGCCGAAGGACGCGCTGCCGGTGGTGCTGCACAAGCCCGACGGCGGCGACTGGGAAGCCAAGAGCCTGTCGCGCACCGCTGACGGGGTGCCGTACCTCTCGACCAAGGAGTTCTCGCCCAACCTGCTCGGGTGGATCCCGATACCGGGCTGGGTCCGTGACCTCGCCGACTCGTTCGCGGACTTCGCCACGCAGCGCACCGACGCCCGGCCCTGCGGCGGCCCCGCCGCGCCCGGCTGGAGCAGCGTCGACAAGCGGACCACACTGGTGCATCTGTGCTCCATCGCCAACGCCGACCGGGCCGAGATCCAGGTGCAGTCCAACCGCCGGTTCTACCAGTGGGTGAACGTGCCGGCCGGTGCGGACTATGTTTGGGTCGAGGACCAGCCCGACCTGCTTCGCCGGGCCATCGCCAAGGTCACCGGGCACGACATCGGCGGCAACGTGCTGCTGGCCGGCAACGGCCGGTTCACCGCCGGGTACAAGCAGCCCGCGCAGACGGCGAAGAAGGACTTCAACGCGTACATCGATGCGTGGAGCGCCGGCCTCAGCGTCGGGATCAGCGTGCTCGGGCTGGATCCCCGCACGAAGGTGTCCAGCGCCGCGCTGATCGTGGCCAAGTGCGTCACCCAACTCTCGCCGTTCCCGTCGGCCGACGGTGCGAAGGCGTTCCTGGGCTGCTTCGTCACGCAGGCGCTGAAGAACCTCGAGAATCCCGACGTCGCGCTCAGCGCGGCGAAGGACCTGTTCGGCGAAGCGGCCTACGCTAAGGAGGCGGAGGAAGGCCTGAAGCAGGCGAAGGACCGGCTGCGCTATCTCGGGCGGTTCCTGAAGGTCGTCGGGATCATCACCTCCACCTTCCCGCAGCTGCCCGACCTCTTCTCGTCGTGGGGCAACGATCAGCCGGGCCGCTTCACCCTGGAGCTGAAGGGAAAGCCGGCCACGCCGGCGCCGCCGCCTCCGGGCAACGGCGGCAACCCGCCCTCGCCGGCGCCGCAGCAACCGCACGCCGTGACACCGTACGACAACTACGGCGCCGCCAACGCCGGTCGTGCGATGTGCCGGGGCAACCCGGGCAACAACAGGTCGATGCCGGGCGGCACCGCGTCGCAGACATTCGTGGTCCCGGCCGGGGTCTCCGCCATCGACCACGTACTGGTGCAGATCGACCCCGACGGCACCGTCACCAGCCATCTGAAGGTCTCCGTCAACGGCGGCCTCGCGGCCACGGCCGATGCCACCGCCGCGGGCGACACGCACTTCTCGTTCGGCGCCGTCGGCGTCTCCGCCGGTCAGACGGTGACGCTGAGCCTGGCCTTCACCGCCACCTCCGGGAAAATCATCACCCTGTATACTGCCGGAGCCCCAGGCGGCACGTTCACGGCGTCGAACAGCTGTCCGGACGGCGCGCCGAGCGTGTCGACGTCGGCCACCGGCTTGCGCGCCGTCGTGTCAGGCTGGAGCTAGCCGACCACTGTCGGCGGGGCTACGGGCCGCGATCACCTGAGCGGCACCGTGCCTTTCCACCAGATTGTGGTCGCGGAGCAGCTTGTGGCGGGAATGGTGGCCGAGAAGGTGATGTAGGCCTTCGTGACCTTCCAACCGCCGGAGATGCTGTACTGCGCGCCGGTCACCTGCGCGGTGAAGGCCCATGCGGCGCCGCTTGTCGGGACGGCAAAGCAGGCCGCGCGGCCGTTCACGGCGGTGCCGCGGGCGGACCAGGTGTCGCCGTTCAGGGTGAGCGCGTAGAAGCCGCTGATCCACCGCGACCCGGCGACGCAGAACGGGGTGCCGCTGGAGCACCGGCTCAGCTGCAGGGATATCGCCACCCTCTTGTCTCTGTCACAGTTGTCGTCGCCTCCGTCACAGGAGTACATGGGCAGGTCGAAGTAGATGTCGGTCAGGCCGCGGGCGAGGTCCTGCGGGCTGGTTGTGGCGATGTGCTCGCGGGCTGCCCGGAGCGCCTCCGCGTTCTGGCCGTCGGCGGCGTCGGCCTCCTCGCGGGAGCTCCGCAGATCGAGCCGGGCATGGTCCAGGTCGTCGCCGAGCTGAGAGACCTTCTTGTCGGCGGCGGAGAGGCGCACCGCGGCCGTGACGAGGGTCGCCGCGCAGATCACGGCCATCGCGATGAACAGGCCGCCGAAGAGCTTAGGGGCCGGCCGCGGGATCGGCTTCATGCTCGCTCCTACATTGTCCAGAGTGCGATGAGACCGAACAGGCAGCCTGCGACGACCGCGGCCATCACCACGGCCACCATCAGCGAACGGTCCCGGGTCGGTGCCGCGGTCGGTGCCGCCGGCGTTGCGGGGACCGCCGGCGTGTTGTCGCCGGCCGGGTCGGGCAGCGGGGTGAGTTGTCCCGGCTGGTCGAGCAGTGGCTGCTCCAGCTTCGGCACAGGATCCCCGGTCGGTGCCGCCGGCGTTGCGGGGACCGCCGGTGTGTCGTCGCCCGCCGGGTCGGGCTGCGGGGCGAGTTGTGCCAGTCGGTCGAGCAGTGCCTGCTCCAGCAGGTCCGGCGCGGGCGGTGCGCCCGGTGGACGATCCCAGCCCACGACGCGCAAGGTCGCGACGCTGTCGGAGGGGATGTGGGCCAGGTGCGGGGTCGGCCCGGCGTGCTCAAGCCCGAAGCGCTGCTGGAGGTCTTCACGTAACGCGAGCCAGCGTTCCAGGAGGCTCTGGACCTCGGCCAGGGTCAGGTGCGGAAGGCGCCCGGCCAGGACGCTCTCCGGGAGTTCGGGGTACACGAGGACTGGGCGGAAGCCGTCCTCGAGTCGCAGGCCCTGCTCGTACCAGCGCGGCACGACAACCTCGGGTGGAAGGTCGAGCTGCCCGAGCAGCAGGCTGCGGTCGCGGAGCACCCCGACGGGCCCGGCGATCAAACACTCCGCGCGGCACGGGCCGTCGGCGGCCGCGAGCCGGAACGTCACGGTGGTGGTGGTGATGGCGGCTGCCGCGGGCCGGTTGTCCGCGTCGACGGCGAGCCAGGCGCGCCGGAGCTCGGCAGGATGGAACGCGGCCCGGCCGTCGGCGACATGGTCGATGCAGTACCTCGCCTCAGCTTGCATAGATCACGCGTCCCGGGTAGTCGGTGTCGTGAACTCTCGCCCAGACGCGGACGCAGGCCAGGACCATCCCGGATACGTCCGGGCTCCGGATCCCGGACACCTCCGGGATCCGGAGCGGGATGTTGTCGGCGGTGAACGCCTGGGCGCTGTCGAAGCGGGCTGGTGGCAGCTTCACCAGTCCGGGGCCGATCTCGGCGGCGGCGTCGCGGATCGTGGTGTGCGCGCGGACGCGGAGCCGCCCCCACCAGCTGACGTCGGCAGCCGGTGGCAGGTGGACCACGGACGTCACCGCCTCGTGCAGGCGGACGAGGCACTCCAGCCGGTCCGGGTCGCCAGGCACGGCGGCGATCAGCGCCGCCGTTCTGGCCGTCAACTGACCGCGGAGCCGGTCCTGGTCTGTCGGAGTGGTGCGCTCTGCCAGTCCGCGGACGTGCAGGGACTGTAGGCAGTGCCGTAGGTGCCGGTCCTGCGACAGCAGGTGCAGGACCGGCACCACCAGCCGGGTGAAGGCGACCGTGGCCGGGTCGGCACCGGCGCGGTCGACGGCCGCCGCGTGGACCCGCAGCTCAGCGGGCAGCGGCGCGTCCGGGTCGGTCGCCAGGCCGTCGTGCAGCGTGCGTCCCCCGACGGACAGCCGGGGGATCAGGATGTCCCGGTCGATGCCGCGGATGGTCACGATAGGGGCTTCCACGGTGGCGCCGGCCGCGCGGGCCTCGTCCGCCGCGCGGGTCTGGACGTCCCGCCGGTCGTCGGGGGCCATCCGGAGGCCGAGGAGGTGCAGCGCGCTCCAGAGCTGGGCGCGGTCGGCCGGGGGCGGGCCTGGGTCGTGCTCACCGGCCGCCTGCGCCGCCTCTGTCCAAAGGGGAGTGGCCGGGGTCCGCGTTGCCGCCGCCGACCCCGGCGATGTGCTGATCGGCCGGCCGATCGCCGGCAGGGCCGCGCCACCGCCGGCAAGGATTCGGTCGATGGCCTCGCGAGCGGCGTTGCCGGGCGCGGCCTCCTCCAGTGCCGCGCGCATACCGGCGAGCAGGCCACGGACCAGGGTGGCGGTGGCCGGCTCGGCCAGCAGTACGCCGAGCGCGTCGTCGAGGGATCCCATCAGTGGGAACCGTTGAATGGGTCGAAGCGCTCGTCCAGGTCGATGTTGCCGGGCCTCATCGCGACGGTGAGGACCCTGCCGGGGTTGGCGATGACGTCGGCCATGGAGCTGGCCGGCAGGTACGGCACAAAGCCCTGAACAGGCTGGACACGGCCGGTCTCATCCACGACGATGCGGGTGTCGGCACCGCGCCCGTGCCGGATGCTCGCCCGGAACGGCGCGCCGACCCGATGCAGCACGGTCGAGTCATCGGGGTCGCGCCGGCCGATCCACCACGTGCCGTCGGTGGGCACCTCCCGCGGGAAGCGGACGCTGATCCAACAGCTCAGCGGCGTCGGGTCGTCGGGCGAGACCACGAAGCCGTCAGGTTCGGCGTCCTCGTGTATCAACATCTTGCCGTGGTTGGCCATCCCGCCAGCGGCATCGGGGTTGACCACCAGGTCGTGCCGCAGCCGGACTGGGCCGAAGGCCGCGTCCCGGCCGGCCACCTGATCGTCCGGGCGACACGTGGACATGTCGAGGCTGTAGTGCGGGCTGCCGGCGCAGAAGTGGACGATCAGCTGATCGGCCTCGTCGATCTGGAACTGCATCGATACCTGGCGGACCCACTCGTCGAGGTCGAACGGCCCCTGCGGATTCTCGGACTGCTGCAGATCCTGCAGGCTGAGGAAGCCCCACAGCACCGCCGGTTCGGCCTTCGACACACCGCTGCGGTTGATGGCGATGTCGAGGATCGCCGGCATCCACTCGGAGCGCTGGGCACCCTGCCCGGAATCGCCGATGCGCTCGAACTCGCGGCCGGCGGGGAAGACCGGGAGCTGGTTCGGGCCAGTGCCGGACAGCTCGAGGTCGAACGGCAGCCCGTGCAGCAGGTTGTCGACGTCGATGTGGAGCTCGGTGCGGCCCATCGCCACGTTGCGTTTCGCGCGGCGGGGGTCCGCGTAGCCCTTCTGGCGGACGTGTTCTGCCCAGCAGGCGCCGATGGAGGTGCCGACCTTGGCGAACGCCGGGTCGTGCACGACGTGCAGCGGGTTCCAGCGCAGGGCGCCCCAGCCGCTGTGGGTGGTGTCGCTGGTGAAGACCTGCTGCAACAGTTCCCGGGCGCGAGGCAACGCAGTCGTGCCGCCGGAGAGGATCACCGTGTCCAGCGGCTCGTTGTCGCCTTCCGCGGCCAACAGTCGTTTGCGGGCGACGTCCAGGGCGATCTCCATCGAGCGGGTCAACACGTTGTCGACCTCGGCACGGATGGCGTCGGCGTCGATCTCGACCGTCGACAGGTGCCCGGTCGCGGCACCGAGGTCCAGCAGCTCGTGCAGGTTGCGCAGCTGGTACGGCTGGCCTGCGGCGGAGGCCCGCTTGGCCCGGTCCGCCTCGATCCACAACCGCCCGAACCGCTGGCGGGCCTGCACCTCCTCGGCGGCCGTCCGAACGGCCGCCCACCGGGTGGGGACGACCTGGTCGATCAGGGTCAGCCTGTCCTGCTCGGTGTCGGAGACGTCCTCTGCGCCGGCCACCGGCAGCAGCGATCCGGCCCGGTAGACGCCGCCTTCCAGGAACGGCTTGTATTCGCCGACCACGAGGGTTGGCGTGCGGGTCAGCAGCAGGTCGGCGATGCGGGCCTTGAACAGGTGGAAGATGCCCAGCGTGATCCGGTCGCCGCCGAGCTGGAGGTTGCCGGCCTTGCCCAGCACCGTCGGCCGCAGTTCGTAGAAACGGCCCTGCTGGTCGGCCGGCACACCGCCGTCGCGCTCGGTGTGGTCTCGGAGGGTGAGGGTGAGCAGTGCGACGTCGGTGGACCCGCCACCGACGTCGACGACCAGGATGTTGTGTCGCCAGGTCTCCGGGGCGACCTGCCGGCTGCGGGCGCGGAACGTCTCGACGCCGATCGCCGGGTCACCGGCGAACATCCGCATGAGGTTGAACATCGCCGCCGCGGTCGCCTCGTCGAACCGGGTGTCGGCAAGGTGCAGGCCGACGTCGTGCGCCAGGCGCTCCATGTCGAGACGGGTCTGCGGCGGGGAGGTCGTCGGATACGTGACGACCGCCCGGTGGATCTCGCCGGGCGCGTATCGGTCCTTGTTCGCCCGGCGGAATTCGGTGACCTTGTCCAGCAGGCACCTCCATACCGCGATCAGCGCATCGTCCGTCGTCGGGCCGTCGGTCACACCGGGCGGGAGCCCGGGCAGCGGCCGTTCGTTGCCGACGAAACGCTTGAGGCCGGGCTGGTGCTCCACCGCCACGGGAACGTCCCCGTCGGTGTGGGCATGCCCGTCGTTCCACATCGCGAGCTTGAAGGGCGCCAGCGACAGGACCCGCGCATCGCTGGAGATGGCCGGTGTGCCGGCGTGCAGGGGTACCGGAAAGAACTGCAGCTCGGCGATGGGCGGACGGGAGAACGCGTCGCGGTAGAGCCGCTGCAGCACACCGGTGAGCGTGTCGCGGCGCGCCGGCAGCGCATTGTCGACCTCCTGGTCGAGGGCCAGCAGCACGTCGAAGACCCGGTCGCCGGCGAGGGACTCCTTCAGGTGGGTGAGTGGGTCGCCGAGACGGTTGCCGGGTGCCGACGCAGCGAGGGTGCGACCGGCACCCTCCAGCAGCCGTCGCCACTCGTCGCCGGACAGCCCGAAGTCGTCGGTGGCGGTGCCGTTGAGCAGTTCGGTCAGGCAGTCGCGGATCCGGGCGACCTGAGTCGGGGCGATGCCGAGCAAAGCGCGCTTCTGGTTCTGGTCGAACATCGTGATGGTCGAGTTCGACATGCCGAAGTCGATCGCGATCCAGCCCTTGTACCGCTGGTCGGTGTCGGCGGCCGTCGATCGCGGCTCGGTGGCGGGTGACTCGGCGGGCGACACGGGCGGCTCCGGGATCTGGGACGGGGTCACAAGCACGCACTGCCGGTGCAGCGGATCGCCGGACGATGTCAAGGTGCCGTCGGCAAGGCGCTCGGCGACGTCGACGGCCCAGGTGAACGCCGTCTGGCCGGGCGGTAGTGCCGAACCCGCCACGTATTGCCAGGGCGCCATGTAGCGCCCGTACGGTGGCAGGTCCAGCCCTTCCCGCGGCAGGGAGGGCCGCCACAGGTCGCAGATCTGCCGGGTGGGCGGCGTGGCAGTGTCAGCCGTCACCCGGATTCCACAGACGACGAGGTGTCGGCCGGACCGGTTGACGAGCAGCGGCGACGGCAGCGCGACCGGTAGGTCGGTGCCGTCCAGGGTGAACTGCTGGTGGGCGCTGCCGTCGGCCTGGTCGATGAACTCGAGTTCGATGTCCATCTCAGTTCTCCAATTCCGACCAGAGTCCACCGGAGGTCGGACCGGTCGAGCGGGTGCGGAGCTTCCGGATCGCGTCCAGGAGCGCGCCTCTGGACTCCTCGTCCGCCGGTGACGCCTCGGGTGGTCTGGCACTGGCCAGGGCCTGCAACAACCGGTTGAAGAAGTGCAGAGTCACCTGCTCGGCCCAGCCACGGACCATTTCGACGTCGGTCTGCATCAGGTACGCACAGGTGGCGACGAACTCGTGACGAAGCCGGATCACGTATCCGGGATGCCTGCGGTGCAGCAGGTCGGAGTCGGAGGCGTCGTACGTGTGCTTCGCGGGCAGCGACCACACGAACCGCGAATCGCGGCGGAGCGGGAACGCCTCGGCGTACCGGCTCGGGCCGGGAGCTTGGTAGGGAATCTGCTCCAAGATTGACGCCGAGGCGTTGGTCAGCAGTCCCTGCCAGTCCTCCGGCCGCACGATCAGGGTCAACGTGGCCGGCTGGTCGGCGAAGACCGCCTTCGCGCGGCTCCGCAGCGCCTCCTCGTCGGCGAGCGTGTCCTCCGCGTTGCGGATCAACGCGCGCTCCCAACGCGAAAGCGCCTCGGCGCGGACCGTGTCGAACGCCTCCACGCAGGACTCGCTGAACGGCCCGACCAGCTTGGTGGTGGTCTCGGGACCATCTTGGACCTCACGCCCTCGGACCGAGTCGAGCGTCTGCCGCCATTCCGGCCACCGGTGCACACGGCGGGCGGCGGTCTCCTCGACGAAGTCGGCGAACGACGTGCGGTCCGGCCCGTCCCCGGACAGCGCGCCGGTCAGCACACCCGGCAGGCTGCGGCGCAGCCGGATCAGCACGCTGCGCAGACCCGACAGGACCGACTGGAACTCCACGTGCGCGGCGGCGGCGCCGCCGGGCTCCGGGGCCGTCTGGACCGCGGACTCCAGCTGCAGCAGGAGCTCGCGCAGCCGTGAGTCTTCCCGCTCGACCCGCTCCACCCGGCGGCGCAGACCGTGGACGGACAGCTGGTCGGCGAGCATCGTCTGAACCCGCTGCCGGCCGCCGTCCTCGGCGACCGGCAGCAGCAGCGCCCGGAACGGACTGCCCTCCGGAAGGCCGAGGGCGACCCGTTTGGCGTCGCCGGCGAGCGCACCCTGCATCCGGACGCGGTCGTCGAACCGTCCAGCGACGAGCTCCGGGGCGACCTGGCCGAGCGCGACGAGGCCGGCATAGAGGAACGGCTCGCCCGGGGCCAGCTCACCGGCGGTGCGCAGCAGCTCCGTGATCGACGTCAAGCTGCTGCGGACCGCGTCGTCGCTGTCCAGGCCGGGCTCCCTGAACCGGACGGCCTGCGGGCTGTCGAACACGTTGCCGACGCCGGCGATCGCCCCACCGTTGACGGCGGTCAGCAGCCGGGTCAGCTCGTCGGAGGCCAAACTGTCGGGATTGGCCGCCTTGAGCAGCACCACCGCGGTGTCGACGTCGTGCAGGAGCGTCTCCGTCAGCATCCGGTCGCGCTCGGACGACAGGTGGTTGAGGATGCCAGGGAAGTCCCAGAGCTCCAGCACGGCGCCCTCGCCGAACCCGGAGAGGTGCGGCCGGTCCGGCGGCTGAAGGACGGGGCCGTGCGCGAGCAGGCCGGGCAGCACACTCACCGGAACGTCCATCGCGATCTCGGCCTGACGGACGATCCAGAACGGCTGTGCGGGCGACTGGTCCTCGTAGGCGATCTGGATCAGCGCGCCGAACTCCTCCGCGGACACCTCCCGGCTGGTGCCGAGGCAGGCGTCGTGCTGCCGGGCACTCGCGGCGACCGCTATCAGCTGCCGGACAAGGCGGTCGAGACTCGGGTCGAGCGATCTGGCGGTGCGGTGCCAGGCCGCCAGGAAGTCCGGGTCGCCGTCGACGGCCTTGCGGGTGGGCGTGTCGAGGCCCGGGTGCGGGCCGCTGATCGCCCGGATCTGCCGGCCGAGGTCGGCCAGGCAGGCCTCGCACTCGGAGCGGCTCAGGAACACGATCCGGCGGCCGGTGACCGTGGATGTGCCGCCGGCGACCGGGCGCAGCCGGAAGCGGGTCACGTTGCCGGTGGTGGGCCGGTCACCGATCGGCAGGTTCTCGAGGAAGCCGAGCATCGAGGCGACGAACAGTGTCTTTCCCGCCCCGTACTCACCGATGATGCCGACCTTGTACGGCTCGCGGACCATGGCCAGGACCTGTCTGGCCTGATCGTGGACCCGTTGGATCGGTGCGGTGAGAGAGGGTCCGAAGTCGGCACCGTCGATCAGGGCGATGGCGTCAGCGGCGAGTTGCTCCGCGTCCGTCACAAGGTCTTTCCTGGCGGCGTTCGCACCGCTGCTGTTTGGATGCCACGTGTCGGTCATCAAGGCCTCTCGGCGTGACGATGGGGAGTGCGCAGGTATCGCCGTACTGACGGACAGCGCAGTCCGAACGCCGTGGCGCGAACGGCTCGACCTGTCCGCCGCCGGAAACAGAAGAGGGCCGGCCCTGTAGGGCCAGCCCTCTTACTTGAAGCGGTGTGCTTACCCGGTGAACGTGGCGGTGATCTGGGTGAACTGCCAGTTGTTCTGGGCGATGCCGCTGCAGTTGGAGACGACGCCGCCGCCGGGGCAGGGGC
>NZ_JBEXUD010000032.1:61498-143263 GCF_040614215.1 Dactylosporangium sp. NPDC006015 | reverse complement strand
CGAGGCCGCCCGGGCCGGCGAGTCGGGCAAGGGCTTCGCCGTCGTCGCCAACGAGGTCTAGGAGCTCGCGCAGGAGACCGCGAAGGCGACCGGGGGCCGGGCCCACCGCCACCCGCGTCCACTGTGGAGCATCCGTGCCGAATGTGTACCGACTCATCGCCCAGGACCTGCTGCGCCACCACCCCGGCCGCACCGCGGTCGGCCTGCTCGGGCTCGCCGCGTCGATCGGCTTCGGGCTCGCCGCCCCGATGGCCCTCGCCACCGTGATCGACAGCATGTCCGGCCGCGGACCGGCGGCCCGGCCGGTGCTCGTCCTCGCGCTGGTGCTCGCCGGGGCGCTGGCCGGATCGGCGCTGGCCAGCCGCGCGTCGGCCGACCGGGCCAGCGCCACCACCGCCCGCCACCGCGGCGCGGCGTTCACCGCGGCACTGCGTCGGCCACCGTACGACGCCGGCTTCCCCGACGGTGAGCTGCTCGCCCGCTGCTCGTCCGACGCCGAGACCCCGGCACGGATCGCGAACATCGTCCTGGGCTCGGCCGTGACGTCGGTGGGTGGCCTCGTCGCGTTCGTGCTGCTGTGCACCATCGACTGGCGCAGCGCCGTGGTCGTCGCCGCCGAGCTCGCCGTGTCCTGGTTCGTCGTCCGGGCGTTCCTGCGCGGCAGCGCCGAACCCGAGGCCGGCTACCGTGCCGCCCGCGGTGCGCTCGCCGACCTCCTCGTCGACGCCCACCGCGGCGCCCGGACCATCGCCGCCCTCGGCACCCACGACCGGGAGCTGCGCCGCGTCCTCGCCCCGCTCGCCGACCTGCGCGCGGCGGGCCGCCTGTCCTGGCGCGCCCAGCGCGACGTCGGCTGGCGTATGGGCCTGCTCGACCCGCTGCTGAACGCGGTCGTCCTCGCCGTCGCCGGCCTGAGCGCGGTCGCGGGCAGGCTGGGCCCCGGCTCCGTCCTGGCCGTGCTGCTGTACAGCCAGCTCACCCTCATGGTGCTGGAGCAGGTCGACTCGCTCGCGGCCGGGGTGCGCGCCCTCGCGGGGACCCGCCGCCTGGCCGAGCTGCTCGCCGCCCCACCCCCCGACCCGGGCGGCACGGCCCGCCTCCCGTCCGGGCCGGGCCGGCTGACGTTCGACCGGGTGCGCCTCGACGGCCGCGGCGGCGACGTCTCGTGCACGATCCCGGCGGGCGCGCACGTGGCCGTCGTCGGGCCGTCCGGGTCTGGCAAGTCGCGGCTCGTCGCGCTCGCGGGGCGGCACGCCGACCCCGACGCCGGGCGGGTGCTGCTCGACGGCCACGATCTGCGCACGGTGCCGGCGGATGACGTGCGGGCGGCGGTGGCCTATGCGTTCGAGGAGCCGAACCTGTTCGGCGCCACGCTCGGCGCGGCCATCGCCGCCGGTTCGGACCTGCGCGACGAGGACGTGATGCGGGCGGCCCGCCTGGCCCGCGCGGACGCGTTCGTGCGGCGCCTGCCGGCCGGCTACGACACCCCGCCGGGCGACGCGCCGCTGTCCGGCGGCGAGCGCCAGCGGCTCGGGCTGGCCCGCGCGTTCGCCCAGCCCGCCCGGGTCCTCGTCCTCGACGACGCGACCAGCAGCCTCGACACCGCCACGGCCGCGGAGGTCGCGCACGCGGTGCGGGACGCCTGGCACGGCCGCACCACGCTCGTGGTGACCCACCGGGCGGCGACGGCCGCCGCGGCCGACCTCGTGCTGTGGCTCGACGCCGGCCGCGTCCGCGGCTACGCCCCGCACCGGGCGCTGTGGTCCGCGCCCGGATACCGCGCCCTGTTCGGCGCGGTGGAGCACGACCCGGTAACCCAGGGGAGCGCGGCGTGAGCGGCCAGCGAAGCGTCTCGGGCCGCTCACCATGTAGCAGGTTTGGCTCAGGCCGACGCCGGAGCGTAGCGGAGGTGGCGGCGTGAGCGGCCAGCGAAGCGTCTCGGGCCGCTCACCATGTAGCAGGTTTGGCTCAGGCCGACGCCGGAGCGCAGCGGAGGTGGCGGCATGACCCCCGGTATGGGGGGCGGCGGATCCGTCCGGGACGGGTGGCGGCTCTTGTGGGGCGTACTGCGTCGGCGGCCGCGGCCGTTACTCGCGGTCGGCGGGCTGGTGGTCGTGCTGGCGGCGCCGACGACGGTCGCCGGGATCGCCGTCGCGCACGCGCTCGACGACGGGTTCTTCGCCCACCGGGCCGGGGCCGGGCTGCTCTGGGTCGCCCTGCTCGTGCAGGTGCGGCTGGTCGCCGCGGTCGCCGGGCGGCTGCTGTTCCCGCCGCTGGTGCGGGTGGTCGAGCCGCTGCGCGACGAGCTCGTCACCGCCATGGTCACCGCGGGGCTGCATCGAGCCGTGCGCGAGGACGTGCCGGTGCCGGGCGCGGCCGTCCGGCAGGCGGTCGACGAGGTCGAGCAGGCGCGCATGCTCGTCGCCTCGGTGCTGCGCAACGCCCACGCCACCGGCTCGGTGGCGGTCGGGGCCGTCATCGGGCTCGCCCTGCTGGACCCGGCGATCCTGCTCGTGGAGCTGCCCTGCCTGGTCGCCTCCGTGGCGGGCTACCGGCTGCTGGTCCGGGCCGTGCTGCGCCGCCAGCGCCGCTCCCTGCTCGCCGAGGAGGACCTCGCCGAGCACGTGGTGAGGACGCTCGGCGCCCGGCGGGACGTCACCGCCTTCGCCGCCCAGGACGCGGCGGCCCGGCCCGTGCTGGAGCGGGTCGAGCGGGCCCGGCTGGCGGCGCGGGCGCTCGGCCGGGCCGACGCGATGCACGACGGTGTCGTCGGTGTCGGCGTCGACCTGGGTCTGGTCCTGCTCCTCGCCCTGGCCCCGGTCCTCATCGGCCGCGGCCGCCTCGGCACCGGCGAGCTCGTCGCCGCCGTCTACTACGTGATGTTCGCACTCGGCCCCGCGCTGCGCTTCCTGGTCTACGGCGGTGCCGGGTGGCTCGCCGAGCTCCTCGGCCTCATGACCCGCCTGAGCGACGCCATCGCCGCCGGCGGCCCTCTGAGCGGCGTAGCCACCGCCGGCGAACCGCGGCAGGTCGGGCCGTCCAGCCCTTCCGGCTCAGCGGCGCGGCCGGTGGTGGTGGCCGAGTCGGTCGGTTACGCGTACTCGAAGGACGCCGCGCCCGTGCTCGACGGCGCCGGGTTCACCGTGCCGTTCGGCGCGCACGTCGCGGTCGTCGGGCCCAGCGGCGCCGGGAAGTCCACGCTCGCCGCGCTGCTCTGCGGCGTGCGCGAGCCGGCCGGTGGCACGATCCTGGTCGGCGGCGCGCCACCGGCACCCGGATCCGGCGTGCTGGCGCTGGCGCCGCAGGAGCCGTACGTCTTCGCCGGCACCGTCCGGGAGAACCTCGCGTACCTCGCGCCGGCGGCCTCCGACGAGGTCCTGCGCGACGCCGCCGACGCGTTCGGGCTCGGGCGGCTCGACCTCGACGAGCGCCTCAGCGCCGGCGGGGCCGGGCTGTCGGCGGGGGAGCGGCAGCTGGTGACGCTGGCCCGCACCTACCTCGCGGCGGCCCCGATCGTCGTCCTCGACGAGGCCACCTCGCACCTCGACCCCGACGCCGAGCTGCGCGCGGAGCTGCTGATGCGCCGGCGCGGCGGCACGCTCATCGTCATCGCGCACCGCATCAGCAGCGCGAGCCGGGCCGACTGGGTGCTGCTCGTCGACGCGGGCAAGGTCGTGGCCGGACCGCACCACCAGCTCGTCGATCGCAGCCCGCGCTACCGCCAGCTCGTCGGGCTGTGGGAGCCGGAGAAGGGAACAGACGATGGCATCTGAAACCGCCGTGGCGCCCGTCGATCCGTGGACCGGCAAGCCGGTCCGGCGACGGCGACGGGGCGTCGTCACCGTTGCCACAGGCGTAGCGGTCGCTGTCGCCGGGCTCGTGCTCACCGCAGACGTGGTCGCGTACCGGCGGTTCGGGCCGCAGCCGGAGCCGCGGATCCCAGGTGTCGAGCGGGTGGCGATCCACGACCGCTTCCACACCACCGATCCGGTGCGCTACGACCGGACCCCACCGGCCGGCGGCCCGCACGCGCCGGTGTGGTTGAACTGCGGTGTCTACGCGGCGCCCGTACCGCCGGAGAACGCGGTGCACTCGATGGAGCACGGCGCGGTGTGGGTGACGTACCGACCCGACCTCCCCGCCGGCCAGGTGGATGCGCTGCGGCTGATCGGGCGCCGGCCGTACACCGTCGTCAGCCCCTATCCGGGGCTCCCGGCGCCGGTCGTGGCCAGCGCGTGGGGGCGGCAGCTGCGGCTGGACGACGTCGGCGACGAGCGCCTGCAGCGGTTCCTCGACGTGTACCGCGAAGGACCGCTCACGCCGGAGCGGGGAGGCCCGTGCCACGGCGGCACGGGCGCTCCCCTGACGTGATCAGCGACGGATCGCGTACGGCGTGACGTGCACCTCGAGGGACCAGCCGACGGCGAACAGGTCCCGGTTCACCGGGTCGCCGGCGATCGCGGTGAGGCCCGACGCGGGCTGTCCCTGGCCGTCGTTGGGGGACGACGGGTCCCGCCCGGCCTGCTGGTCGGTGGTGAAGCGGACACCGTCCCAGTGTTCGACGTGGACGGACTCCGCGTCGAGCGTGCCGGCGACGTAGCCGGTCATCCAGACGTCGTCGGCGGCGAACGCGATGACGCCGGTGAGCCGGGTCGCGGTCTCGTCGCTCGGCACCACCTGCCAGCCGCCGGCACCCAGGTGCAGCGCGAGCGGCGTGCAGTCGTCCTCGCCGGTACAGCGGGCGCCGACCACCCAGACGTCACCGTGCGCGGCGGCGCTCACGTCGTCGAACGCCACGTCGCCCGCGCCCGGCAGCGGCGGCAGCTGCCCCGCCACCGTCCACGCGGTGCCGTTCCAGTGCAGCAGCAGCCCGGAGGTGCTGCCGTCGGGCTCCGTCTGGCTGCCGGCCGCCCACACGTCGTCGGCGGTCACCGCGTGGACCGCCGTGAGGCTCCCGTCGATCTCGGGCGCGGCCACGGACGTCCAGGAGCCGCCCTGCCAGCGCAGCACGAGCGGCTGCCCGGTGCCCCGGGCGGTCTTCCCGACGGCCCACCCGTCGGAGGGGGAGAGCATGTCGAGGTCCTCGACGGTGCCGGCCGGCACGGCCGACGGCACGCGCTGCCAGCCGGTCGCGGTGCCGTGCAGGAACACCGGGGCGGTGGAGGCGTCGGTGCCGGCCGCCCACACGTCGTTCGGGCCGGTGGCGTCGACCGTGCTCAGCCCGTACTGCCCCTGCGGGCCGGTGGGGACGGGCAGGTTCGGGGTCGTCCAGCCTGTGCCGTTCCAGTGCGCGGCGATCGGATGGCGCTGGCCGTCCGCCTGTTCCCCGACCGCCCAGGCGTCGTTCGCCGACAGCACCGCCACGTCGTTGAGCTGGGCGGCGGTGACACCGAAGCGCAGCGGCACCGCCGGCGCGGCGGACCACTTCACCCCGGCGCCGGCGTGCGCCGGCTGCGCGCCGAGCAGCGCTGCCGCGACGGTGAACGCGACGGTCATCGACCGTTTGGCTTGCATGAGCATTCCTCTCGTTGTGCGGGTACGCAGCCATCCTGGAACGGTGGACGGGCCCCCGGCGGCGGGGAACGCCCGTAGGTTCTTGCGGGCGGCTACCCATGTTCTGTGCCGGTCTCCGCCTCGGCGGCGAACCCGGCGAGGCGGCCCCGGTCCGGCAGCCCGGTCTTGGCCAGCAGGTTTCCCACGTGCTTCTCGACGGTGCGCGGCGACAGGAACAGCCGCCGGCCGATCTCGGCGTTGCTCAGCTGCTCGCCGACGAGCGCCAGCACCTCGAACTCGCGCACCGTGATGCCGAGCTCGCGGGCGGTCGGCGGCAGGACCGCGCTGCCCTGCCGGTGCTGGGGGACCGGCGCGCCGGCCCGGCGCAGCAGGTCCCGGCAGGCGCGGGCGACGTGCGGGGCGGAGTCGTGGAAGTGCGCCTCGGCGGTGCGCAGCCACGCCACCGGCTCGCCCCAGCCGCGCTCGACCGCGTCGTCGGCGACCAGGCGCAGCCCGAGGAACCGCGCCATCGGGAAGCGCTCGGAGGACGCCAGGAACGTGGCCATGCTCGCCGCCGCCTCCGCCGGCGCACCGGCCCGGGCCGCCGCCAGGGCCTCGGCGAGGTGCAGGAACTGCCGGTTCCAGCCGGCTTCGGCCTGCGGCGAGGCGGCGAAGGCCGCGCACTCGGCCCGGCCGGCCGTGCCGTCGCGGACCGACAGCAGCAGGTGCGGGGCGTTGATGAAGGACACGTAGGAGGTCGGTTGGTGCGACTCCTGCGCCACCGACCGGGCCAGCTCGTCGCGGGCGAGGTCGTGCTCCTCGTACAGCAGATGCCCGAACGCGAGACCGACGCCGTGGACCGCGGCGGAGAAGTCGTCCTCCTCCCCGCCCAGGTCCCGGAAGCGGGCCATCAGCGTGTCGACCTCGCGTCGCTCCGCGCGGTGCGCGGCCGCCATGATCCGCACGCCGAGCGCGATCAGCCGCGAGTGCGTGAGCCGCAGCCGCGCCGCGGTCTCCTCGCAGCGCTGGGCCGCCACCTGCACCTGCGTGTACTCGCCGCGGCAGATCCGCGCCATGCACAGCTCGATCTCGATGTCGAGCGCGGTGACGACCGCGCCCGCGTCCCGCGCGACGGCGAGCGCCTCCACGAGCCGGTCGACGTCGCCGTCGCGGATGCCGTCGTGGGCGCCGATGTTGTACAGCAGCCCGATCCTGCGCGCGGCCAGGCCGTGCTCGTCGGCGAGGGCGAGCCCGCGCCGGTACAGCTCGTCCGCCTCGGCCATGTCGTGCAGCCGGGCGCACCGGCCCAGCGTTTCCAGCGCCCCCACCGCCACGTCGGGCTGCCCGGTCGCGCCGGCCGCGTCCAGCGCCCGCTGGGCGAGCTCCCGTGCGCTGGCGCGCCGGTCCGCGGTCGGGTTGCCGAACGCCAGGCGCGCCTCCACCTCGTCGACGCGGGCGGCGACGGCCGGATCCGGGTCCGGGCCGAGCAGGTCACGCACCACGGCCACCTGCTCCAGGCCCGGCAGCCAGTCACCGGCGGCGGCGGCCACCCGGGCCAGCCGCAGATGGATCTCGGCATGGCCGCTGAATCGGGCGGCCACGGCGTGGGCGTCCTCGATGCGCCCCGCGTCGGCGTACCCGTCGACCAGCGCCACGACGATCTCCGGCCGCGGCCCGGACCCGTCGGCGCCGGTCAGGCTCAGGGCCCGTTCCAGCAGGGCGATGCCGGTGCTCAGGGCGCCTTCGGCGGTGGCCTGGCGGCCGGCGGTGGCGAACCGCGTCGCCGCCTTGATCGGCTCGCCGGCCACCGACCACAGCTCGGCGGCGAGCAGCGGCCAGCCGTCGGGGGCGGCGGCCTCGACCGCGGCGGCCGCGCGGCCCGACAGCAGCGCGCGCTCGACCGGCAGCAGCTGGGCGCGCAGCACCTCGGCGGTGAGCATGTGGCGGAAGTGGTACTGCGCGGGGTCGTCCTCGTCAGGGACCAGCAGTTGCGCCCCGACCGCCTCGCGCAGGCAGGCCACCAGCGCGAGCCCCGCGACGTCGGCGATCGCGCCCGCGGTCTCGGCGCGGAACCGCCGGCCCAGCAGTGCGGCCGCGTGCAGCATCGCGCGCGCCGGTCCGCTGAGCCGCTCGACGCGGCCGGCGAGCGTGGTGGCGAGCGTGGCCGGCAGGGTCGCGTCGACCGGGCCGGACAGCGTCCAGCCGCCGTCGTCGTGCACCAGCACGCCGTCGCCGACCATGCCGGCCAGCAGCTCCTCGACGTGCAGCGGCACGCCGTCGGCGATCGTCGCGAGCCGGGCGAGCACCGCCGCCGGCACCTCCTCGTCCGGGGCGTCCAGGCAGGCACCGGCCAGCCGGCGGACCGCCTCCTCGTCGAGCCGCCCGAGCGCGACCAGGTCCGCCGACCGCCGCTGGCGCGCGGCCCGGAACAGCTCGACCGCGCTGCCCGGCGCGGGCCGGGTGGTTCCGAGGATCAGCAGGTGCTCCGCCGCGATGTTGTCGACGAGGTAGTCCACGACGGCGAGGGTCTCCGGGTCGGCCTCGTGCAGGTCCTCCAGCAGCAACAGGCAGCCGCGCGGCCGGCCGATCGTCACGGCCAGGCGCAGCACCGCCTCGGCCAGGACGACGAGCGAGCCGTCGGCGCCGTCGGGCCGGTCGGTGCGCCACTCGGGCACGAGCCGGGACAGCGCGGCGTGGTACGGCACCAGCATCGGATCGTCCGGCGGCCCGTCGTGGCGCAGCACCGGCAGCACCGCCTCACGCAGCGGCCGGAACTGCATCGCCGGCGAGACCGCCCGTCCCTTGAGCACCCGCAGCCCGGCGGCCTCCGCGCACCGCGCGGCCTCGGTGGCCAGCCGCGTCTTGCCGATGCCCGCGTCGCCGACCAGGAACACCGCGCCGCCGCCCCCGCGCACCGTGGCGTCGACGGCCGCCCGCAGCACCGCCAGCTCCGCGGACCGCCCGACGAGCGCGGGCCCGCCGAGGCGCACGGTGCCCTTCCCGCTGCCGCGCGGCCGCTCCTCGACCCGGTCCCGCGCCGTGGCGAGCAGCCGCTGCTCGGCCGGGCCGGCGCCGAGCGCCTGGATCAGCGCGTCGAACCGGTTCGTCGGCGGCAGCGTCTCGCCGGTGAGGTACGCCCCGATGACCGAGCTGGACCAGCCGGTGGCGGCGGCCAGCTCCCGGTAGGTCAGTTCGCGCTCACCCTGCCGCCGCGCCTCCCGGCGGCGCAGCTCGCGCAGCAGGCGCGCCAGCCCTGCGAGGGTGTCCACGGCGGCGATCCGGGCTGGATCGAAGTCTCCGGTCGTCTCCGTCGTCGTTTCGGCCACGCCTCCCCTTCCATGCATGTGCGTCAATGCGTGCACGGCTTCGCCATTGGCGTCGCATTGCCCCCGCGCTATCTTTGACCAGCCGGTACCGGGCCCGGTTGCCGGAATCCGGACGCATATCCGACTGTGTGGCATGCAATGCGCGGGAATTGACTGCCGTCGACCACGCGGCATTACCACAATGTGCTGACGGCGCCGGTGAAGCGGGCCACCGTCCCTGCCGGCACCGTGGCATGATGGCCGGCGATGACGATCGAGCGTGACGACCCACTGCCGCGGATCGACAACCTCACCTGGGCGGACGTCGACCCCTCCCGGCACCCGTTCGACCCGGACTCCGTGCTCGACGTCGTGCGCGCGGTGGCTCCGGCGGGTGGCGTGCCGGCGCCGTTGCAGTACGAACCCGGCCGCGGCTTCGGTCGCGCGGCGGACGAGGCGCGCTGGGACTGGCAGCGGGCGATGACCCTCGCCCTCGTTGAGCGCTACGGCTCCTGGGCCTGCGGCTGGACCGCCCAGATGGGTGGTCGCACGGCCGACGGTGCGCTGATCCTGCGGTGGAGCGGCGCCCGGGACTCGATCACGACGCCGGAGGAGACGCTCGCGGCCGTCGCCGGGGCGCTGCTGGACTGGCGGGTGTTCCTCGAGGACCTGGCCGGGCTCTTCGCGCGGCACCTGCCGCTGCCCGCCGAGCCCCGCGCGGCGTTCGTCGCCTGGGAGGCCACGGCCGCCGGCCTGGTCGCGACGGTGGCGGCGCGGTCCGGCGCGGACGAGCACTGGTTTCCCATGTGCACCTTGGCCCTGAAGTGGTTCCTCGCCGTCGCCGAGGTGCCGGGCGACGGGCACGACGCGCTCGTCGACGCCGCGATCGGCGGGCGGTTCTGGAGCTACGTCTCCCCGCTGGGTGCGGAGGTGGGCGACGCGGCGGAGTCCCTGGCGGCGGCGCTCACCGGCGTCACGCCGCCAGCGGACGACGCGTGGCCCGACACCTGGCCGCAGGACTGGCCGAGCCTGCGCAGCACCGAGCTGCCCGCCGCTGCGCGGGCGCCGCGGCGGGCAGAGCCACCGGTGGTGCCCGACACCCTCGCGGCCTGGCGGCAGGTCCGGCGGGCGGCCCGGTGGGAGCACGCCGCCGGGCACGTCGCCGGGCCGGCGCGCACGGCACGCGACGGCATCGCCGAGCACCTCGCGAAGCGGAAGTACGGCGCCGGCCGCGCCCTCGTCGCGCTGCAGCTGGTGCGCGCTGACGCGGCCGAGGGCGGCCCGCTCACGTTCGCGCGCCTGGAGACATGGCAACGGGAGGTGCTCGCCGTGGCCACGGCACCGTTCCGCACGACGTCCGCCTGGGCGAGGGCCGGCAGGGAACGGTACGCGTACCACGACGAGCTGCCGGCGGCGTTCGACGCGTGCCTCGCCGAGGCCACCGACCCGGCCGTGCCGCTGCCGTCGCGGGCCGCGCGGGTGTACCTCGACGTGCTGTTCTTCCACCCGTTCGCCGACGGCAACGGGCGGTCGGCGGCGCTCGCGCTGTACTTCGTGCTCGCCCGCGAAGGCGTCGTGCTGGACCGCGCCGCGCCGCTGCTGATGACCCGCTGGCCGGCGTCCGACCCGCGCGGCGCCGAAGGTCTGGCCGGGTTCGTCGCCGCGCTCGTCGAGCGGACCCGCCGCTGACGGCGGTGCCGCCGTGCGTTCAGCGGCCCGGTGGGCGCCACCGCTGCAACTCGCCTTCCGCCGCCACCTGGACACCACCCCCATGGCGTTCCTGCGCGGCGTCCGCCTGAGCCGGGCTCGCGGGGACCTCCTGGCCGCAACCGCCGGCGACGGGCGCACCGTGACCGCGATCGCCGCCCGGTGGGGCTTCACCGTCAGCCGCTTCAGCCAGCACTACCACGCCACCTACGGCGAACTGCCCAGCCAGACCCTGCGCGAATGACGCGGCGATCAGATGATCCAGAACGGCTGGGTTGATGTGGTTGGCCACCGACCGGGTGACGAAGCGGGTCGGGTCGCAGTGCAGCAGGTCCAGGATCGGGATCGCCGCGGGTGAGGCACCGCGGCGCCGACCGGCTCATTCCGGATGGTTCGCGGTGCCGGAGCCGGTCAGGAACGGGCTGGTGACCCCGGTGTAGCCGAGGTGGAGGATCATGCCGTTCGCGGCGTGTTCGAGGTCGTGGCAGTGGTCCATCCACAGGCCGGGGTTGTCGGCGCGGAACGCCACCCGGAACGTCTCGCCCGGTCCGACGTCGAGGGTGTCCACCCACCACGGGCTGCCGGTGGTGGCCCGGCCGTCGCGGGACAGCACCAGCATGTGGTGGCCGTGCAGATGCATCGGATGGTGCTGGCCGCTGCGGTTGACGTAGGTCACCTCGACCAGGTCGCCGCCGGCGACCATGAGCATCGGCACGTCCGGGAACGAGGCGTCGTTCAGGGTGTACCGCACCGCCGGGCGGCCGTCGTAGAAGCCGAGCCGCTCGTCGATGCGCAGGACGAACCGCCGGTCGAAGTGGCTGCCCGCCGCGAACGGGGTCGCGGCCGGGGTGCCGTAGCGGGCCGGGTCCAGCAGCGCAGGCTCCTTCGCCGCACGGTCCGGGCCCGCGTCGCCGCTCGGGCTGTAGACGATGCCCGGCCCGTCCGCGCGCAGCGTCACCGGGGCGTCGGGCATCGTGAACTCCACGTCGTAGCGGGCGCCGCCGCCTACGAGGATCCGGACCCCGGGCAGCACGCCCGGCTCGTGCACGTCGGTGCCGTCGATCGCCACGACACGCACCGGTGCGCCGGTCACGGTGAACGTGGCGGGCTTGCCGTCGGAGTTGACCAGCCGCAGCCGCACCGGCCGGCCGACCGGCACCGACTGCCGTTGCGCGCCGGCGGCCAGGCCGAGCGTCGCCACCCCGTCCTCGTCGCCCCACGTGTGCCGCAGCACCGTCTCGTCGACCGCGTCCTGCCGTGCCGGCGCGTCCCGGGGCAGCACGACCAGGGCGCCGAACAGGCCGCGCCGCACCTGCACGGAAGCCATCTCGTGGGAGTGGTACCAGTACGTGCCGGTCCGCGATGCCCGGAAGCGGTAGACGAAGGTGGCCCCCGGCGCGACCGCGTCCTGTGTCACCCCGGCGACCCCGTCCATGGCGTTCGGCACGTCGACGCCGTGCCAGTGCACGGTCACCCCGGCCCCTGGCAGCCGGTTGACCAGCGTCACCTCCACCAGGTCGCCCTGCCGCACCACCAGCTGCGGCCCCGGCGCGACGCCGTTGAACGTCCACGCCGCCACCTGTGCGCCGGAGTCCAGCCGTACCGTGGCCTCCTGCGCCGTCAGCGTGAACCGGCGCACCGCCGCTTCGCCACCGTCCGCGCCGGTCAGCTCGGTCACGCTGATCCCGCCGGAGTGCTGGTGCCCCGCCACGGCGCCGCCGCCGTCGTCCACGGCGCCACCGCTCATGCTGCTACGTGCCGGCAGCGCGCTGGCCATGGACAGGCCCACCGTCGCCGCGGCCACCGCCACGACACCGACGGCCGCCCGCACCGCTGCCCGCCACCGCCCGGCCCGCTCCGGCACAGGACGGCGCGGCAGCCTCCGGTACGCGTAGCCCATCGCCGAAGCCGCGACGATCGCGACGCCGGTGACCGCCGCGGCGCCCACCCCGGCCAGCTGCGCCAGCGCCGCCACTGACACGATGCCCGCGGCGCTTGCCACCGCGCCCGCCCCACCCGGCCGTCGCCCGGTTGGACGCAGCCACCCGAGGTACGCCGTCGCCGCCACCAGCAGCGCCGGCGCCACCCACACCAGCCGCGGCCCGGCGAACTCCCACCCCCAGCGCAGCAGCACCAGCCCTGCCGCGAGCCGCAGCACGGCCGAGCCGAGCAGCACCGCGAACGCCACCGCCGACGTCCGGGAGGGCCTCTCCGCCGTGGCTCGCCTTCCCGTCGCGGCCCACCACGTCACCACCGCGACCGGCAACTGCACCAACGCGGTCACCATGTCGGCGTAATGCACCCACAGAAACATCCGACCCTCCACCCCGGCACGATTCGCACAGCCGTGCCGCGTCCCGCGGACCATACCCCGCGACTCTGAGGCGCCGGCCCCACGCGTCGGCCTCCGCCGACGACCCATGTCCGGGTGCGAGGTGGCCGGCCGACGTGCGGCGGCACCAGGGCGCAGGGTGCAGGAATCACCCGGTTTATCGCCCGGCTGACGGGCGGGTCGACGTGCATTCCGGCGGCGGGAGGGGTAGCTGAATTTGTAAGGACGACGCAGATGAGTTTTTGGAGGTGCGTCATGTCCGAGGCATCGAGCTACCGGACGATCTCGGAGCATCCGGACGTCGCCGAGATGCGTGAGCGCTATGAGCGAATCACCGCCAGCGGCCAGGCGATCGTCATCGACGGCCTCGTGCTGCTGGCGGGCGCGTGGCTGGCGATCTCCCCGTGGATCGTGCACTTCAACATGTCCGCGCCCAGCGTGACGATCAACAACCTGATCCTGGGGGTCATGGTGAGTGTGATCGCGCTCGGCCTGACCTGGGCGCCGGCGCGGATGTACCGGCTGAGCTGGGCGATGGCGGCGATCGGCGGCTGGGTCATCATCGCGCCGTTCGTGACCCGGCAGTGGAACGCCGGCATCATCTGGACCAATGCGGTGACCGGCGGGCTGACGCTGCTGCTCGGCCTGGCGGCGGTGGGGATCCTGTTCACGACGGGCCGGACCGGGACCCGGACGGGCGGCAGAACGACAGGGTCCGAGGGCCCGCGGTGAGCGTCGGATGAGCGCGGAACCCGGGCCGCCAATCACCCAGCGGTGGCGACGGCCCGGTCCGTGCCGCGAGTAGCGTGAGGCGTGGTGACAGTCGGTGGCGCTCGTTGCGGTTCGGGCGCCACCTCCACATCCCGGGCACCCTGACGCGATCCCGCGGCCCGCGTGACGCATGGCGTCCCGGTTCGACGACGCGAGGAGGAACGACGGGTATGACAGCGGCCCCGGATGCCCGGCACCGCGCCGTCGGATAGCTCGCGGCGATGATCTACGTCCTCGCGGTGTGCGCCGCGGCGCTGAGCGGTGTCGGCAACGCCATCCAGCAGCGCGCGGCGGTGCGCGCACCGGCCGGCAGCGCACTGCACTGGCGGCTGCTGGCGTACCTGCTCCGGCAGCGGCTGTGGCTGGCCGGTCTCGCGATCGCCGTGGCCGGCAACATCATGACCGGGGCGTCGCTGGGTCTCGGCACCGTCACGCTGGTGGAGCCGCTGACGGTCACGTCGCTGCTGTTCGCGCTGCCGGTCGCGGCGATCTGGAGCCGGTACAGGCTCGGCCCCCGCGAGTGGATCGGCGCGCTCGCCGTCGTCCTCGGCCTGGCCGCCTTCCTGGTGGCCGGCCAGCCGGAGCCGGGTCAACGGGCGGACGCCCCGCTGTGGCAGTGGGGGCTCGCCGCCGGGGCGATCGGGTCGGTCACCTGGGGGCTGGTCCACGTGGCCCGGCGGATGCGGCCGCAGCACGAGGCGTCGGTGCTCGGCGTCGGCGCCGGCATGCTGTTCGGGCTCCAGGCGGCGCTGACCAGCACCGCCGCGCACCGGCTGTTCGACGCCGGGCTGCCTGCGGTGCTGACGTCCTGGACGCCGTACGCGGTCGTGGCGGTCGCCGCCGTCGGCATCCTGCTGGCCCAGAGCGCGTACAAGCTGGCGCCGCTGTCGGTGTCCTATCCGGCCGTGACCGCCGCGGAGCCGCTCGCCGGGATCGCCATCGGTGTCAGCGTGCTCGGCGGCGCGTTGCAGGTCGGGCCGCTGCTGATCGTCGCGCAGGTGGCCGCGCTCGCGGTGATGATCGGCGGCGTCTACGCGGTGGCCGCTTCGCGGCTGGTCGAGGCGCACCACCAGCACCGGTTCCACGCGCCCCATCTGCGCGTCGGGATCGGTCATCACCGCTGAGCGGGGTGCCCGCGGAGCGGGCCCGCGTCCGCCCCGTGCGTGTCCGCCAGGCCGTCGAGGACGGCGGCGGCGATCCCTTCCGGGTCGAGTCCGTAGCGGCCGAGCAGTTCATCGCGGCCGCCGTGCGGCACGAACCTGGTCGGCAGCCCGAGTGTGCGCGCCGGCGTGCTCACGCCGCGCCGGGACAGGTACTGCGCGAGCGCCGCGCCCACCCCACCCGCACGGATGCCGTCCTCGACGGTGACCACCAGGCGGTGCGCGCGGGCCAGGTCGGCCAGCGCCGGGTTGACCGGGCGCACCCAGCGCGGGTCGACCACGTCTCCGGAGTCGATCACTGGGCATCGTCCTTTCTGTGTGAGCGTCAGCTCGTCTCCGGTCCGCGCCGCGGCGCCGGGCCGGCGTGCCCGTTCGCCATCTGTTGCTGGTGGATGTCCGACCGGGTGGTGCTGGCCAGCCAGATGCCGCCGATCATGGCGAGCCCGGCGACCACCTGGATCGCGAGCCGCGGCCCGTCGGTGGCGATCTGCTCGTGGAACGCGGTGACCCCGATCGCGACGCCGACGGCGGGGTCGACGATGGTGATCGCCATGAGCGGCACGGCGATCCGCGAGCTCTGGAAGGCGTTCTGGTTGAGGATCACCGCGGCGAGCCCGACGACGATGAGCGCATAGGTCTGCCCGCGGGTGAGGACGGCGATCGGCTCCACGGACAGCTGCTCGGTCAACGCCTTGAGCAACGACGCGGCGATGCCGTAGAGCAGGCCGCTGGCGACGCCGAGCAGCACGGCCCGCAGCCCGTTGTGGGCGAACAACGTGCCGGCCAGGCACACCCCGAGCATCGGCCCGGCCCACAGTGCGACCCCGAGCCAGTCCTTCACCGACGGCTCGGTGATGCCGGGGCGGGGATCGGCGGCGATGAGGAACGCGGCCAGGCTGGCGCCGCCGAGCGCCACCACGGCGTAGTCGCGCGTGTGGACGGGTCGCCGGTTGAGGGCCGCGGACAGCGGAATGGCCAGGAACAGGCCGGTGATCAGCAGCGGCTCGACGAGGATGAGCGGCCCGAAGGTGAGCGCGACGGCCTGCAGTGCGGTGCCGATGCCCTCCGGCACCCAGGCCAGCAGCCATCTGGGCCGCTGCACCAGCCGCAGGAGCAGCCGGGGATCGAGCGGCGGCGCTCGCTCCTCCTTCTTGGCCTCACTCTGCTCGAGCGCGGCACCGACGGCGAAGGCCGCCGCCGAACCCAGCGCCGCGACAACCGCGACAGCGCTCATGACGCCCGACCGCGGGTGTCATCCGCGGGCATCGGCACCCGCGAGCGTCGGCCGTCCGCGTGCGGCGATGCCGGCGATGCCGATCGCCGGATCCGTGGCGAACAGCGCCATCCCGGCGTCGCGGGACCGCCGGCCCCGCTCGCCACCGGCGGCCTCGGCCAGCGCCCGCCCGAGCTCGTCCCGGCCGCGCACGAGCGTGCTCACCCCGGCCTCGGCCATGGTGGCCGCGCTCGCCTTGCCGTGGCCGGGAAGCGGCCGGTACGTGAGCACGGGCAGCCCGCTGGCCATGGCCTCCAGCGCGGTGAGCCCGCCGCCGTTCTCCACGAGCACGTCGGCGGCGCGCAGCAGCTCCGGCATGTCGTCCACCCAGCCGAGGACGTGTCCGGTGCCGGCCCGTGTCATCCGGCGCCGCAGCGCCGTGTTGTGCCCGCAGACCGTGACCGGGATCGCCGCGCCCGTGGCCGCGATCTCGGCGGCCGCCGGCGCGACCTCGCCGACCCCCCAGGCGCCGGCGACGAGCAGCGCGAGCCGGCCGTCCGGCGGCAGGCCGAACCGCTGCCGGGCCCGCAGCTTCGCCGCGGCGGACGCCGGGCGGCACCGCTGGGACACCACCCGGCCGGCCACCCGGACGTCGCCCGCTCCGTGGGCGAGCGCCAGGAGCCGGCCGGTCTCGTGCGCCACGAAGTGGGCGTCGACGCCGGGAGAGAACCAGATCGGATGCGCGGCGAAGTCGGTCAGGTAGGTGATCACCGGCACGGTGAGCCG
Organism: Dactylosporangium sp. NPDC006015; assembly: GCF_040614215.1. Taxonomy (NCBI): domain Bacteria; kingdom Bacillati; phylum Actinomycetota; class Actinomycetes; order Micromonosporales; family Micromonosporaceae; genus Dactylosporangium; species Dactylosporangium sp. NPDC006015. The sequence continues at coordinate 126,496 of NZ_JBEXUD010000032.1, read as the reverse complement.
CCCGTCGCGGCGCAGCGGCCCGAGCAGCTGGCTGGCGATCGGGTAGGTCGACACGACCGCGGCGGCGCCGGCGGGCAGCGCCCGCAGCATCCGGGAACGCACCGGGCGCAGCAGGGCGCGGATGACCGGCCCGGCACCCCGGAACCGGCAGGCGATCGCGAACAGGCCGTCGTAGATCCACGGGAGCCGCAGCAGCAGGCCGTGGTACGTGCCACGCAGCAGCCGCCCGAGCCGCCACGGGAACACGTCGGTCAAATCCAGGCAGTCGACCTGGAAGCCGTGATCGCGCAGCCGGGCCGCCAGCTCGCGGGTGGTGCCGTCGTGCCCGGCGCCGACGCTGGCAGAGATCACCACGATGCGGCGGTGCGGGTCTGCGTGGACCGGACCAGACTCGGTGATTGACACGACAGGCGATCTACCGCGAAACCGTGCGGTTCTAACCGCCGGGCGTCGCCGGAAGCTCGCGGAACGGGAGATCCGATGCGGATCGCGGGCCGGGTCGCGCTCGTCACCGGCGCCTCCTCGGGTCTCGGCTGGGCGGCGGCGCTCCGGCTCGCCGACGCGGGTGCGCGGCTCGTCCTGCACGGCCGGGACCGGCGGCGGTTGTCGGCGCTGGCCGGGCGCACGGGCGGGCTGCCGGTGCAGGGCGACCTCGCCGACCCGCAGGAGGCGGACCGGCTGGCCGCGGAGGCGCGGCGGCTCGCCGGCGGGGTGGACATCCTCGTCAACAACGCCGGCGTGGGCTGGGCCGGGCCGTTCGGCGAGATGACGCCGCCGGACATCGACCGGCTGGTCACGGTCAACCTGGTCGCGCCGGTGCGGCTCACCCGGGCGTTGCTGCCGGCGATGTGCGCCCGCGGGGACGGGTGCGTGATGTTCGTGACGTCGATCGCCGGCCGGACGGGCGTGGCCGGCGAGGCGGTCTACGCGGCGACGAAGGCCGGCCTCGACACGTTCGCCGAGAGCCTGCGGCTGGAGACGCGGGGCTCGGGCGTCGGGGTCGGCGTGCTCGTGCCGGGCGTCGTGCAGACCGAGTTCTTCCGGCGCCGCGGCCGGCCCTACGAGCGCAGCAGACCCCGGCCGCTGCCCGTGGACCGGGTCGCGGACCTGCTGGTCCGGGCGATCGCGACCGGCAGCGCCGAACGCTACGCGCCCGGCTGGTTGCGGCTGCCGGTCGCGGTCCGCGGGGCGGCCCCCGGCCTGTACCGGCGGCTGGCCGCCCGGTTCGGCTGACGCCGTCCTATCCGGTGCGCAACGCCCGCAGCGACTGCTTGAGCGACGACATCGTCGCCAGCACGGCCGTCGGCTCGTAGCCGCAGTGGGCCATGCAGTTGGCGCAGCGCGCGTCGCGGCCCCGGCCGTAGCGCTCCCATTCGGTCGTCTCCACCAGCTCCCGGTAGGTGGCGGCGTATCCGTCGGCCATCAGGTAGCAGGGTCGCTGCCAGCCGAACAGCGAATACGACGGCACCGCCCAGGCGGTACACGGGAAGTCGACCCGGCCCTCGAGGAAGTCGAGGAACAGCGGCGAGTGGCTGAGGCGCCAGCGCCGCCGCCGGCCGTTGGCGAACGCCTCGCGGAACAGCTCGCGCGTCTGCTCCACGCCGAGGAAGTGCTCCTGGTCCGGGGCCTTCTCGTAGGCGTACGCCGGGGAGATCATCATCTCGTCGACCCGCAGCTCGTCGTTGAGATGGTCGAGCACGTCGACGACGGTCTGCGGGGTGTCGGTGTTGAAGAACGTCGTGTTGGTCGTGACCCGGAACCCGCGCCGCTGCGCCTCCCGTACGGCGGCCACGGCCTCGTCGAACACGCCGTCCTTGCACACCGAGGCGTCGTGGCGGTCCCGGAGGCCGTCGATGTGGACGGTGAACGCGAAGTACCGCGACGGCCGGAACTTGTCGATCTTCTTCGGCAATAGGACCGCGTTGGTGCACAGGAACACGTACTTCTTGCGCTTGACGAGCTCGGCGGCGATGGTGTCGATCTGCGGGTGCATGAGCGGCTCGCCGCCGGCGATGGACACCATCGGCGCGCCGCACTCGTCGATCGCGGCGAGCGCCTGCTCGACCGGCATGCGGCGCTTGAGGACGTCGGCCGGGTGCTCGATCTTGCCGCAGCCGGCGCATTTGAGATTGCAGGCGAACAGCGGCTCCAGCTCGACCAGCAGGGGAAACTTCTCGCGGCGCCGCAGCTTCTGCGCGACCAGGTACCGGCCGATCCGCAGTCGCTGCCGCAGTGGAATGCTCATCGCCGTACCTCCTTGGGCAACATGAACTCGACGTCCTCGCTCGCCGCGGTGTGCTCGTGGGCGGCCCGGGCGCCGAGCCCGGACAAGGCGCCGACGACCTCGTCGACGAGGACAGGTGGTGCCGAGGCGCCGGCGGACACGCCGACGGTGTGGACCCCGGCGAGCCACCGCAGGTCGATGCCGGCCGCGCCGTCCACCAGGTGTGCGGGCGTCCCGGCGCGTTCGGCGACCTCGACCAGGCGGCGGGAGTTGGACGAGTTGCCGGATCCGATGATGATCATCGCTCCGCAGGCCGCCGCGACCTCGGACACCGCGAGCTGCCGGTTGGTCGTGGCGTAGCAGATGTCGTCGGACGGCGGTGCGGCCAGGTCCGGGAACCGGTCCCGCAGCACCGCGACGACGTCGGCGACGTCGTCGACCGCGAGGGTCGTCTGCACCAGGTACGACACCCGTCGCGGGTCGTCGACCCGCACCTGCTCGGCGTCCCGGACGTCCTGGACGAGGCGGATCCGGTCGGGTGCCTCGCCGAGCACGCCGTCGGTCTCCTCGTGACCGGCGTGCCCGATGAGCAGGACGGTGTCGCCGTGGTCGGCGAACCGGCGGGCCTCGCTGTGCACCTTCGTGACGAGCGGGCAGGTGGCGTCGATGGCGTCCAGCCGCCGATCGGCGGCGGCCGACCGGACCGCGGGCGAGATGCCGTGCGCGGAGAACACGGTCACGGCTCCCTCCGGGACGTCGTCGACGTCGTCGACGAAGACGGCGCCCCGCGCGGCGAGGTCGGCGACCACGTACGTGTTGTGCACGATCTGCTTGCGGACGTACACCGGCGGCCCGTGCAGCTCGAGGGCGCGCTCCACGACGAGGATGGCGCGCTCGACCCCGGCGCAGAACGATCGGGGCGCGGCGAGCACGACCCGGCGGAGCGTGGTGGCCGCCGCCCACTCGTCCAGCCCGGCGGCCACGGCCGGCAGGGCCGCCAGCGCCGTGCGCAGCTGCCTCAGGGTGCCCGGCCGGACCAGCGCACCGGTGTCGGCGACGACCCGCACGCAGGCCGCGGGCCGGTCCACCGGCCAGTCCGTGGGCCGGTCCGTGGGCCCGGCGAGCAGCCAGGTCGACTCCAGGTCCACCGCCAGCGCACCGGTGCCGGCGAGCCGGTCCCGCGTCGTCCCCCCGACCGGCCACTCCGTGCTGACCACCGGGCCGGTCCGGACGGTGAGCCCGCGTCGGCGCAGCGCGCCCGCGAGCAGGCCGGCCGCTGGGAGCACGGTCGTCGCCGGCGGGCAGGTGACCCACGGGGCGGTCCGTACCTCGGTGGCCACAACGACGTCGCCGGGCTTCAGCGCCGGGTCCAGCCCACCGCCGACACCGGCCACGGCGAGCGCCCCGGCGCCGGTCATGGCGGCCGAGCGGGTGGCCCGCTCGGACCGGCGGCGCCCGACACCGGTGTGCAGGACGGTGCCGGCCGAGCCGGGCAGGGCGCGGCGCAGCTGCGCCGCCTCCATCCGCATCGGTGCGCAGAGCACCCAGTCACCGTCCGCCCGCTGCCGTGCCGGCGCGTTCATCGGTCCTCCTGCGGGGCGTCGCGCAGCACGCGGCCGAGGGCGCTGATCGGGAACACGAGCCGGTACAGGTGGTAGTTGATGTAGAAGTCGCCCGGGAAGCCGGTGCCGGTGTACTGCGGCTCGTCCCAGGTGCCGTCGGGGCGTTGGGTGCGCAGCAGCCACGCGACCGCCCGGCGCGCGGCGGGCGCGCGGTGCTGGCCGGCGGCGTGCAGCGCCAGCAGGGCCCAGGCGGTCTGCGACGCGGTCGACGCCCCGCGCCCGCGCATGGCCTCGGTGTCGTAGGAGCGCAGGTCCTCACCCCACCCGCCGTCGCCGTTCTGGTGCAGCAGCAGCCAGTCCAGGGCGCGCCGGATCGTCGGGTGCTGCGGCCGGATGCCGGCGGCGACCAGGGCGGGGACGACGCAGCCGACGCCGTACACGTGGTTGGCGCCCCACCGGCCGAACCAGGAACCGTCGGGCTCCTGGGCCCGCACCAGCCATCGCACGCCGCCGCGGGTGACGGCCGAGCCGGCCAGGCCCTGGGCGCACAGCGCCTCCACGATGTGGGCGGTGACGTCGGCGCTGGGCGGGTCGATGACCTCGCCGAAGTCGCAGAACGGCAGCTCGGCGACGAGCGCGCGGTCGTTGTCGGCGTCGAAGGCGCCCCACCCGCCGTCGCGTGACTGCATGCCGGCCAGCCAGCGGGTGGCCCGGTCCAGCACGGCGTGGTCCCGCAGCGGGGTGCGTCGCAGCGCCAGGATCACCTCGGCGGTGTCGTCCGTGTCGGGGTATCCGTCGTTGTCGAACTCGAACGCCCACCCGCTCGGCGGGACGCCCGCGCGGCGCACGGCCCAGTCGCCACGGGTGGTGATCTCCTCCCCGACCAGCCAGCTCCCGGCACGGGCGAGGGCGGGATGGTCGTCCGGGACCCCCGCGTCGGCGAGCGCCGTGACCGCGAGCGCCGTGTCCCACACCGGCGACTGGCACGCCTCCAGCCGGCGGATGGTCCCGTCGGGCGTCCGCTCCCGGACGGTGAAGCGCTCAAGCCCCTCGATCCCGGCCCGCAGCACCGGATGCGTGAGCGGATACCCGAGCAGGTGCAGGGCGATGAGCGAGTACACCCACGGCGGCTGGATGCCGCCCCAGGAACCGTCGGCCTCCTGCCGGGCCACGATCCATTCGGCGGCGCGGCGCAGCGCGTGGCGGCGCACCGAGCGGGCGGCGACCCGCTCGTAGCCGCGCACGGCCAGGTCGAGGCGGTGCAGCCAGCCGGCCCGGCGGGACAGCGGCGGCGGTGGCGGCGGCCGCAGCCCGGTGCGCAGCTCGGGCAGCGAGAAGCCCAGCGACCGGACGGGCCGGGTGGCCCGCACGACCGCCAGCGGCACGATGGTCTGCCTGGCCCAGCACGCGAAGTCGTACACGTTGAACGGCATCCACGCGGGCAGCAGGACGAGCTCCGGCGGGATGGCGGGCACCTGGTGCCAGGGCCACTCGCCGAACAGCGCCAGCCAGATGCGGGTGAACACGCGGCTGCGTTCGACGCCGCCGTGGTCCCGGACGAACGCGGACGCCGCCGCCATGTGCGGCGCGTCGGGCGCGTCGCCGGCCAGCCGCAGCGCCGCGTACGCCTCGATGGTGGTGGACAGGTCGCCCGGCCCGCCGTGAAAAGTCGCCCAGGCGCCGTCGTCGAGCTGCCGGGAGCGGATCCAGCGGGCCGTCTGCGCGGTCAGCTGCTCGTCGCAGATGCCGAGGAACCGGCGCAGCAGCAGGTCCTCGGCCTCCATCGTCACGTTGGTCTCCAGCTCGCCCTTCCACCAGCCGGCCGCGTCCTGCAGGCCGAGCAGGTGTGCCGCCGCCCGGTCCAGGCCGGCCCGGGCCCGGTCGTAGAGCTCGTCGACGGCGGGGACCTGCGTCAGCACCTGGGTCATCAGTGGTCCCGTCCCGTCACCAGGCGGGCGAGGTCCACCAGGTCGTCGTGCACGTCCGCGGGCAGCTCGAGCGCGGCGAGCTGGTCCAGCGCGCGGGCCAGGTGCCGGTCGGCCTCGTCCTGGACCCAGTCCCGGGACCCGGACTCCTCCAGGAGCCGGCCGGCGGTCATGAGGTCGGCCTCCTGCAGCTCCTCCGTGGACGCGAACAGCGACCGGAAGTCGTCGCCGGCGGCGGTACCGGAGGTGAGCGCGTGCACGATCGGCACCGACTTCTTGCGCGCCCGCAGATCGGACCCCACCGGTTTGCCGGTGCGCGCGGGCTCGCCCCAGATGCCGAGCTGGTCGTCGACGAGCTGGAAGCTCATCCCGAGGTGCGTGCCGAAGCGGGACAGGCCCTGGGTCAGCGCCGCGGGCGCGCCGCACAGCAGCGCCCCCAGCGTGCAGGCGCACGACATCAGCGCCGCGGTCTTGTCGGCGGACATCGCGAGGGCCTCGTCGAGGCTGACGTCGTCGCGGCGCTCGAACTCCAGGTCGGCGGCCTGCCCGGCGATCAGCCGCTGCACGTCAGCGTCCAGCCGCCGGGCCGCCTGCGCGCTGCCCGGCCGGCCGTCGCCGGCGAGCGCGTCGTGCGCGAGGACCATCAGGGCGTCGCCGGCGAGGATCGCCGCGGCGGTGCCGAAGACCGCCCAGGCGGTGGGGCGGTGGCGGCGCATCGTGTCCTGGTCCATGACGTCGTCGTGCAGCAACGAGAAGTTGTGGGCGAGCTCGACGGCGGCGGCCGCGGCCGCGCCCTGCTCGGGCGGGTGACCGGCGGCGCGGGCCGACAGCAGGGCCAGCGCCGGGCGGATGCCCTTGCCGCCGGCGGCGGTGGGTGCCCCGCCGGCGTCGCAGTAGCCCAGCTGGTAGGCGCCGACGCGCTGGTTGCGGGGATCGAGGCGACCGAGGAGGTCCCTGATCCGGGGCTCGACCAGGGCGGGTACCTGATCGAGGCAGGCAACGGATGCGATGGTCAACGGGTGCCCTCCAGGTTTCGGTTCGAACACATGAGGTGGGCGAGCACGACGTCGGCGGCGCGGTGACCGCTGCGGACCGCGCCCTCCATCGTGTCCGGCCACCCCGTGTCGGTCCACGCGCCGGCCAGGACGAGGCCGGGCAGGCGGGTCGCCGCGCCGGGACGCAGCGCGCGGGTGCCGGGAGCCTGCCGGAACGTGGCGTGCGGCTCGCGGGTGACGAACGTTTCCAGCACCCGCGCCGACCGCGCCGCCGGGAAGAGCCCGGCGACGGCGGCGGCGTAGGTGGCGGCGAGCGGCCCGGCGGGCACCGTGATGGTGTCGTCCGCGGCGGAGATCGAGACCACGAGGTACTGACCGTCGGGCATCGACGGCGGCGTACGGTCGAACACCCACTGGACCGGGGACTCCACCGCCGCGGCGAAGGGCAGGCGGGTGACGACCGAGTCGTAGCGCAGGTGGACGTTCACGATCGGGGCGCTGCCCAGACCCTGCCAGCCGGCCCGGTCGTCGCAGGCCGCGGCCGGCACCAGCCGCGCGGCCGCGGTGTGCGGCACGGCCAGGACGACCGCGTCGGTGGCGAGCTCGTCCCGGCCCGCGCGACCGGCGGCGCCGCCGATCGCGACCCGGAACCCGGTGGTGTCCGGCTCGACCCGCTCCACCCGCCGCCCGGTGTCCACCCGCACGCCGAGCCGGGTCAGGAGCCGCAGCGCGGGACGGCCGTGCAGGCTGGACAGCGGTGCGATCGGGCGCCCGATGTCACCGGCGTCGGCCCGCTCCAGCAGCCCGGTCCGGAACACCCGTGCGGCGAGGGCCAGCGACGCCTGCTCCGCGGGGGTGTTGAGCGCCGCGACGGTGATCAGGTCCCACAGCCGGCGCACCGCGCGGGAACCCTGGCCGTGGTCCGCGAGCCAGCCGCCGAAGCTGATCCGGTCGTTGCCCGGATCGTCGGGATCCACGGCGCGCAACGCGTTGGCCGCCGTGATCGCGCGCCACCGCTCCCGGACGTTTAGCAGGGAGTACCCGGCCAGGGGCGGGAGCAGGTGGGCCGGGGCGGGCAGGCCACGGGCGCGGGCCAGCACGTGCGGCGCCCGCCCGGGCGCCAGGACCGGGACGGAGAACCGCGGCTGCAGCCGGGTCAGGCCGGTGCTGCCGAGGCGGTCCAGGAGATCCCGGTACCGCTCGTAGCAGCGCAGGAACACGTGCTGCCCGGTGTCCACGACGAGACCGCCGTGGTCGAACGAGTACGTCGCCCCGCCCAGCTCGCCGCGCCGTTCCAGCAGCGTCACCCGGTGCCCGGCGTCGGCGAGGCGGACGGCGGCGGTGATGCCGGCGAGCCCGCCGCCGACGACGCACACCTCGCGGCCCGCGTCCGCCGCCGGCGGGCCCGGCGTCATGCCGTCCGCCTGACGAGCGCGCGGACGGCGACCGTGGCCTTAGCCCGGGACGGCAGCGACAGCCGCGTCCGGGTGACGGCCATCGGGTCGCTCACGATGCGGGCCAGCAGCCGGTGGTAGATGCCGGCCATGGCGGCGGTGCAGGCGGCGCTGCGCGCGTCGAGCATCGGCAGCAGCCGCAGGCCGGTCTCGTACCAGCGCTCGGCCCGCTCGGCCTCGAAGCGCACAAGGGCGCTGAACCGGTCGGGCGGGTCGGCGAAGCCGTCACCGTCAGGCTCCAGGTTGCAGCCGAACCGGTCGAGGTCGTCCTTGGGCAGGTACACGCGGCCGTTGTGGCGGTCCTCCCGCAGGTCGCGCAGGATGTTGGTCAGCTGCAGGGCGATGCCGAGCGCGTCGGCCAGCTCGGCGGCCCGTCCGGATGCGCCCGTGTCGAACACGCCCAGGGACAGGCGGCCGACGGAGCCGGCCACGCACCGGCAGTACCACAGGAGGTCGTCGATGGTGGCGTACGTGGTGCCGCGGACGTCGGCCGCGCAGCCGTCGATCAGCTCGTCGAAGGCGTCCAGCGGGATGGGCAGCCGGCGCGCGGCGTCGTGCAGGGCCAGCAGCACCGGGTCGTCCACGAGTTGCTGCACCGCCGCCTCCGGCAGGCGGTGCAGCGACTCGCGGACCCGGTCGAGCCGGGCCAGCTTCTCGTCCGCGGGCAGGTCGCCGTCGCCGATGTCGTCGATGCGGCGGGCGGTGGCGTACACCGCGGACAGCGCGCGTCGCTTGTGCCTCGGCAGCAGGCGGATGCCGTAGGAGAAGTTGCGGGCCTCCCGGCCGGTGATCTCCTCACACCGCCGGTACGCCTCGTCGACGTCCTCGGCCGCACTCACCCGATGCTCCTGGCCATCGCGGCCAGCCAGGACGCCGCGATGTCGCGCCGGCGCGGGCGTGGCGGTCCGGGCAGCGGGTCGTATCCGCAGCGCTCCAGCGCCCGCAGCGTCGCGTACCCGCCGGCGAGATAGCCGCCGACCGCCACCCGGGCCCAGCCGTGCAGGGTCGCGAGCAGCGGTGCGCCGGCGTCCAGCCACGCCTTCGCGCGGTCGGCCTCGAACCGGACGGCCGCCCGCAGCGCGCCGCTCGCCGTGGCCGCGGCCAGGTCGGTCTCGGGCACGCCGAACCGGTCGAGGTCGGCCGCGGGCAGGTAGACGCGGCCGCGCCGGTGGTCCTCCGCGATGTCCTGCAGGTGCTCGACGACCTGCAGCGCGGTGCAGATGCGGTTCGACAGCTGTACTTGTGCCGTGCCGGCCTGGTCGAACACGTGCAGGACCAGCTCGCCGACGGGGTCGGCGGACAGCGAGCAGTACCGCACGAGCTCCTCGACGGTGGCGTAGCGGGTGACGACCTGATCGACGCGGTTCGCCTCGATCAGCCGCAGCAGCGGCCCGGCGGGCAGCCGGCACGCGTCCACCGTGGGGGCGAGCGCGCACACCACCGGGTGCTGCACCGGCCGCCCGTCGTACAGCCGCCGGACCTCCGCCTCGAACACGTCGAGCATCGCCGTCCGGTCGGCCGCGGTCACCCCCACGACCGGCTCGTCACCCAGGTCGTCGACGAACCGGGCGTAGCGGTACAGCGCGAACAGGTGCCCGCGGGTGGCCCTGGGCAGGATCCGCAGCGCCACCGGGAAGTTCTCCGCCCGGGCCCGCGCCTCCAGCGGGACGGGTGCCGCCGGCGCTCTCGTCGCACTGCTCATGTCAGGCGCCCGCCCCGGCGCAGGAGGTGGCCCGTGACGCCGCGAAGAGATCCGTGCCGCACATGGCGGCGCGCTACCCGCAATCACGCGCCCGTAACCGGCACCGCCGCCCGGCGCGACGGCTGCTGGTCCGTCACGGGACGTGCTGGCTCATCCGGGCGAGTCGCAGGCCCTGCCGCTCGCACTCGCCGGCGACCGCGGCCAGCGCGCCGAGGGCCGACCGCCAGGCGCCCGGAGCCGCCGCGCAGTCGCTGTCGTGCAGCAGCAGGGTGGCGCCGCCGCGGATGCCGCCGGACCGGAGGTGGGCGAGCACCGTGCCGGGGGTGGCGCCGGCCTCCCAGTCGCGGCCCCAGGCGCTCCACAGCACCGGACGCAGGCCGAGCCGGGCCGCCGCGAGCAGGCTCCCCGCGGAGAGGATGCCGTACGGCGGCCGGAACCAGGCGGGCCGGACCCCGCAGGTCCCGGCGATCAGCTCGGCGGTCCGGGCGAGCTCGTCGTAGACCTGGCCCGGCGTCATCCGGAGGTGATCGCGGTGGGTCCAGCCGTGGACCCCGATCTCGTGCCCGTCCTCCTGGATCCGGCGCAGCAGGCCGGGTGCCTTCGCCGCCATGGCGCCGAGCACGAAGAAGGTCGCGGGGACGCGCAGCCGCGCCAGCGATCCCAGGAAGGCCGGCGTGGACGCGGGGTCGGGGCCGTCGTCCAGGGTGAGCGCGACGGTGCCCGGGCGGCCGGCGCCGCTCAACGTCCGCAGGCGCCGGCGGACCAGGGGCAGAGCCGTCACCGCGGGCCCGGCGTGCAGCGCCACGACGGCCGCGGCCACACCCGCCGCCAGCAGCCGTCTGCGCATGCGACACCTCCACGCTCGCCCTGTGGCCGGGGCGGCTACCCGGTGGCGTGGCCTCGAAACGGCGGCCCGCGCGGGTGTGGTTCGGAGATCGGGCGGGTCGCGCTGGTGGGTTTGGAGATCCTGGACGGGGTACGGCGGCCGGATGCGACCGGACTCGGTGCGGCTGGCCGCGCGCGTGCCCGGATGGCTGCTGACCGCCGCCGCGGTGACCGGATGCCTGCTCGTCCTGGGCGCCGGCGTCTACGCGCTCATCCGCGTCCTCGTGGTGATCGCTCCCGTCGTGCTGGCGGTCGTGGCGGCGCTGCTGCTCAGCGCGCTCCTCGGGCCGCTGACCCGGCTGCTGCAAACACTGCGACTGCCCGCCTGGCTGGCCTCGCTGCTCACTGTGCTCCTGCTCCTGCTCGTCCTGCTCGGTAGCCTGGTGCTGATCGGCGTGCGGGTCGTGAGCCAGTTCGGCGACCTGCGGCGGCAGCTGACCGCCGGCGCAGGCCGGGTGCACGAGCTGCTGGTGTCAGGACCGCTGCACCTCGACGCCCAGCAGATCACGGAGCTGACGAACGCGGCGGAGCGGGCGCTCCGTAGCGCGATCCCCGGCCCGGCGGCAGCGGTGAGCGCCGCCGAGATCCTCACCGCGAGCGTACTGACCCTGCTGCTGCTGTTCTTCATGCTGCGGGACGGACCGACGGCGTGGCAGCGGGCCACCACGCTCGTGCCGCCGTCCCGGCGGGCCAGGGTGACCGCCGCGGCGGCGGCAGGCTGGCGCTCCGTCACCTTGTACGTGCGCGGCATCGTCGTGATCGCCTCGGTGGACGCGATCGGTATCGGCATCGCCCTGATCGTGCTGCGCGTCCCGCTCGCCCTGGCGCTGATCCTGCTGACCTTCATCGCCGCGTTCGTGCCGATCGTCGGCGCGACCGTCGCCGGTGTGATCGCCGTGGCGGTGGCCTTCGTGACCCGCGGCCCGACCACCGCCCTGCTCGTCCTGGCAGCGGTGCTCCTCGTCCAGCAGACCGAAGGCCACCTCCTGCACCCCCTGGTGATGCGCCGGGCCGTCCGGCTGCACCCGGTGGTGACCCTGCTCGCCATCGGCGTGGGCACCCTCCTCGCCGGCATCGCGGGCGCCGTCGTCGCGGTGCCGACGTGCGCCTTCGTCTACCACGCCGTGACCGGCTACCGCGCCGCCGCCCTGGCGGAGTCAGCCCCGCCCGAGCCGCCCGACGACACCGCTGAGTAGTCATCCGTTGTCGGTTACTACTTCCGGGCCCGTCGGGTAGGGGCTCGCCGTGCAGGACATGTCCGACGCTTCGCGAGGTGGTCTCGGTGGACAGGTATGTCGGGCCCGGTGACGGCCGGGTTCCGGGCTTGGCTGCTGTCGGGGATCAACGACCGGTCGTTGCAGCACGCGGGTCCGGGTGCCAAACCGGCTGCGGACCGTCGGCACTCGTGGTGGAAGGTGATGTGCCTGACCGGGGTGGACTACTTCTCCACGCTGGGCTACCAGCCGGGGATCGCCGCGCTCGCCGCGGGGCTGCTGTCGCCGGTGGCGACGGTGGTGCTGGTGCTGGTCACGTTGTTCGGGGCGTTGCCGGTGTACCGGCGGGTGGCGCAGGAGAGCCCGCACGGTGAAGGGTCCATCGCGATGCTGGTGCGGTTGCTGCCGTTCTGGCAGGGGAAGCTGTTCGTGCTGGTCCTGCTGGGGTTCGCCGCCACCGACTTCGTCATCACGATGACGCTGTCCGCGGCGGACGCGACCGCGCACCTGGACGAGAACCCGTTCTGGCCGGCGGCGCTGCGCGACCACGAGGTCCTGGTGACGCTGGTCCTGCTGGTGCTGCTCGGCGCGGTGTTCCTCGTCGGGTTCACCGAAGCGGTCGGCATCGCGGTCGCGATCGTCGGGCTGTACCTGACGCTGAACCTGGTCGTGGTCGTCGAGGGCCTGTGGCTGATCGTGACCCGCCCGTCGACGGTCACCGACTGGTCGGCGGCGTTGACGGCCCAGCACGGCAATCCGCTGCTGGTCGTGGCGATCGCGTTGGTCGTGTTCCCGAAGCTGGCGCTGGGCCTGTCCGGGTTCGAGACCGGTGTGGCGGTGATGCCGCACGTGCGCGGTGACCCGGCCGACAGCGAGGAAGCCCCGGCCGGGCGGATCCGTGACACCAGGAAGCTGCTCACCACGGCCGCGCTGATCATGAGCGGGTTCCTGCTCACCACCAGCGTCGTCACCACGGTCCTGATTCCGCCGGCGGAGTTCAAGGCGGGCGGGAAGGCCGACGGCCGGGCGTTGGCCTACCTGGCACATGAGCACCTCGGTCCGGTCTTCGGCACGGTGTACGACCTGTCCACCATCGCCATCCTCTGGTTCGCCGGCGCGTCGGCGATGGCCGGCCTGCTGAACCTGGTGCCCCGGTACCTGCCCCGCTACGGCATGGCACCTGACTGGGCCGGGGCGGTGCGGCCGCTGGTCCTGGTGTTCCTCGTGATCGCGGTCGTGATCACCGTCTACTTCCGTGCCGACGTCAACGCCCAGGGCGGCGCCTACGCCACCGGCGTTCTCGTGCTGATCACCTCGGCGGCGGTCGCTGCCGCGCTGTCCGCCCACCGGCACCGCGAGCACCGCAAGTTCGTCTCGTTCGTGGTCATTGCCGCCGTCCTCACGTACACCACGATCGCCAACGTCGTCGAACGCCCGGACGGGGTGAAGATCGCCGGGTGTTTCATCGTCGGCATCGTGCTGGTGTCGGTGCTGTCCCGGATCGACCGGTCGTTCGAGCTGCGGGTGACCGACCTGCAGTTCGACGCGACCGCCAGCACCTTCATCCACGAATGCGCCCGGCGTACGATCCGGCTCGTCGCCAAGGAGCCCGCGCGTCGCACGGCCCTCGACTACCGGGAGAAGCTCCAGCAGATCCAGGCCGACAACGACATCCCCGATGCCGCCGACGTGATCTTCGTCGAGGTGTCCATCACCGACGCCTCCGACTTCGCGTCCGCCGTCGTCGTGCGTGGCGAGGTCATGCACGGCCGGTACCGCGTGCTCGCCCTGCAGAACCCGGCCGTCGCGAGTGCGATCGCGGCGCTGCTGCTCGGCATCCGGGACCGCACGGGCCGGCGCCCGCACATCTACTTCGAGTGGACGGAGGGCAACCCGGCCGTCAACTTCCTCCGCTTCCTGATCTTCGGGCAGGGCGAGGTCGCACCGGTCACCCGCGAGGTACTGCGCCGGCAGGAGCCCGACCGCATCCACCGGCCGCACGTCCACGTCGGATAGTAAGAAGCGACGTCAGCCCGCCGGGCGCCTGGGACGCTCCCGCCCGGCGACGTTGAGGGAGTCGGCCAGGCCGCTGCGCCGCAGGCGTTCATCCGCGGTCGCGCTGACGGCGGCGACGACCAGCCGGTATCCCACCTGCCCGCCGACGCGCAACGCGGCCGCGAGCGCGCCCACGCCGGCGGAGTCGATCCACGTGACCTCGGTCAGGTCGACGCCCACCAGCGTCGGATACCACTCCAGCGCCGCGGCGAGGGCCCGGTGGAACACCGCCACCCCGTGGCTGTCGAGCATGCCGTGCAGCACGATGAGCACCCGCCCAGCGGCCTCATTTTGCACCTCGAACGACAGAGCCACCGCGCTCTCCCTCACCAGTGAGGAACCCGAGTCCGACCCTAACGGCGAAAGTCCTCACTCAGTAACACCGGCGGATGTGGGCTTTGTAAAGTGTTCGAACGGTCCTTCTTGTCAGGGCTGTCGGCCTGCGGCACCCTCGCGTCCGAGGCGTTCCTGCTCAGCGGCATTGGCGGCATAGGCGGCGTCCAGACGCTCGAGGGGACCCGGGCCGTGGCGCGGCTTCGGCGGGGCGTCCAGGTGGCGCTCCCGGAGCTCGTCCATGAGCTCCTCGATGAACGCCGGACCCTCGTCGCGCATGAGCTGCTGCCGGATCCGCAGCTCGTCGCTGCCCTGGCGCCAGTCGAGGCCCCAGTTGCCGAGGGCGTAGATGATCGGCAGTGTCTGGATGCCGGCCTCGGTGAGGCTGTAGCGGGCGCGCTGCCCCCGGAACGCGGTGCCGCGGGTGAGGATGCCAGCCTCGACGAGCCGCACGAGGCGGTCGGCGAGGATGTTCGAGGCGATGCCCTCGATCGACCCGGTGAGCAGCGCCCGGAAGTAGCGGCGGTCGCCGAAGATGACGTCACGCAGCACGAGCATCGACCAGCGGTCCCCGAGGACCTCGACGGCGGCGTTGATCGGACACCCGGACCGTGGTTCCACGACTCCTCCTTGACAGGTGATTCGCCACCAATATAGTGGTTGCAGAACGCAACCACTACGGGGTGAGGGTGAGGATGGGCCGCTTCGTCTACTGGATGAACGTGTCCCTCGACCTGCGGATCGAGCAGGTTCCCGGGGACAACGGTGCCGGCGAGTGGCTGCGCATCGACGAGGAGCTGCACCGCGAGTTCAACGCGCGGGCGCGAGCGCTCGCGCTCATGGTCCAGGGGCGCGTCGTCTACGAGACGATGGAGGAGTACTGGCCACGGGCCCGCGAGGACGCGTCGCTGCCGGACGTCATGCGTGAGTACGGCGAGATCTGGACCACCGCGCCCAAGGTGCTCGTCTCCCGCACCCGGCACACCGCCGGTCACAACACCCGGGTCATCGGCGGCGACGACGCGATCGAGCAGCTCGCCGCACTCCGGGCCGAGACCGACGGCGCCATCGGGGTGGGCGGCGCGACGCTCGCCACGCAGCTGCTCCGGGCGGGGCTCCTCGACGAGCTGCTGCTCTTCACCCATCCCACGATCCTCGGCTTCGGCCGGCCGCTGTTCGACGACTACGACCTGCCCATCGATCTCGACCTGCTGGAGCAGGGATCGTTCGAGCACGGCGTCACGATGCATCGCTACTCGGTGCGGGACGCGAAGGAGGCGGGCTCGTGCTGACGCGGGTCGCGGACGGTGTGCTGGTCCACGAGAGCGAGTTCCTGAAGAGCAACGCCATCGCCGTGCAGGGCCGCGCCGGAGTGCTGCTCATCGACCCCGGGGTGCAGGACCACGAGATGGCCTGCCTCGCGGCCGACCTGGCCACCTCGGGCCAGACCGTCGTGGCCGGCTTCTCGACCCATCCGCACTGGGACCACCTGTTGTGGCACGCCCAGCTCGGCGCGCCCCCGCGGTACTGCACGGCCAGCTGCGCGGACAGCGTCCGGGAGGAGCTGTCCGACCCGGACGCGAAGGTCAACATCACCGCCCACCTGGCCGAGACGGAAATCGCCGGCCAGGTCCCGCTGGACCTGTACGGCCTCGTCACCGCCCTGCCCGCAGAGACGGCAAGGATTCCGTGGGACGGCCCGCAGGTCCGGATCATCGAGCATCAGGCGCACGCCCCGGGCCACGCGGCGCTGCTCATCGAGGAGCGCGGGGTGCTCGTCGCCGGTGACATGCTCTCCGACGTCCTGATCCCGATGCTCGACCTGCACGGCGCCGCCGCCGACCCGGTTGAGGACTACCTGGCCGCGCTGCGGCTGCTGGAGGACGTGGCGGGCGACGCCGACGTCGTCGTCCCCGGCCACGGGTCGGTCGGCGGCGCCGGTCAGGTGCGCGCACGGATCGAGCTGGACCGGGCGTACGTGCTCGCCCTGCGCGAGGGCCGGGTCCCCGACGACCCGCGGATCGGCCCGTCGGCCAAGCCGGGCTGGGAGTGGGTCAGCGACGTGCACAACGGGCAGGTCCACCGCCTCGCCGCACGAAACGAACGCGACAGCACCCGGAGCTGACGACCGGTGCGGCAGCACCGGCCACGGGGGTGGTGCTGCCGCACCGCGGGCGACGGGCGCCGGTGGGTCAGCGGCTGCCCCAGTAGTCGGCGAGGCCGTAGAAGCCCTGGTTGAACGTGATGTGCCGGGCGAGGAACACCGCCAGCGGCCGGTCCGTCTCCATCAGCGGCGCGAGCCGTTCGTCGGCCTCCTCGATGAGCGCGGCCAGCCTGGCGTCGACCACCTCCCTGTCGACGCCGAGCAGCAACGCGTTGACGTCGCCCCACGTCACGTCCCGTTGGTAGGTGCCGTAGTCGTTGAGGATCCGGATGATCTGCTGGACCAGCCGGCCGGCGGAGACCAGCGCGCCGGTGTCGGTGACGGGCGTGTCGGTCGTGGCGATCCAGTGCGACAGGAACACCAGGGAGTAGCCGAACTCGGCGCCGGCGAGGTATTCGTCCAATGTGGGCAGTGCCGCGGCGGGGTCGGCCTTCCACTGCCAGTCGCGGGTCATCGACTCGAGCATCCTGCGGACGTCGTCCTGCCAGATCTCGGCGAGGCCGGGGAACGCCGGTGAGGTGGCGAGCTCGGCGCGGATGTCGGCGAGGAGACCGGCCAGCTCGTCGCCCGCGGGGGCCGGGCCGCCGTCGACGACGGCGAGGCAGCGGGCCACGATCTCGTCGATCTCGGCCCGGGAGGTGGCGAGGAGGTCCATCAACCGGTCGACCGCGAAGATCCACATCGTGATCCGGTTGGCGGGGCGGAGCTGGCCGGCGTCGAGCCACGGCGCGCAGAACGTGTTCGCCAGGGCGATCGTACTGAAGAACGGGCCGTCGAACGGCTTGGCGGGGAACAGCTCCGGATACGCCCCGGCGCAGGCGATCAGGTCCCGCTGGACGTGGCTGGCGACGGCGCAGACCGCGCCGGCCTCCCTCGGCGCGAGGAGATCAGCGATCGCGGTCACCGCATGATCATACGGTCAGCCGACCGGCGCCGGCTCCTCCGAGGCGATCACGTGCTGCACCAGGCTGATCAGCCCCTGCTTGGCGCTCTTGCGGTTCCGCGCGTCGCACAGGACCAGCGGGACCTGCGGGTCCAGGTCGAGCGCCATCCGCACCTCCTCCGCGTCGTACACGGGAGCGCCGTCGAAGCAGTTGACGGCCACGATGAACGGCGTGCCGTGGCGTTCGAAGTAGTCGACCGAGGGGAAGCAGTCGGCCAGCCGCCGGGTGTCGGCGAGCACGACCGCGCCGATCGCGCCCAGCGCCAGCTCGTCCCACAGGTACGAGAACCGGTCCTGGCCCGGGGTGCCGAACAGGTACAGCACCAGGTCGGCCGTGATGGTGATCCGGCCGAAGTCCATGGCCACGGTGGTGGTGGTCTTCGCATCGACGCCGGACGTGTCGTCGATGCCGACCCCGACCTCGGTCAGCCGCTCCTCGGTCGTCAGCGGCTCGATCTCGCTGACCGCGCCGACGTACGTGGTCTTGCCGGCACCGAACCCGCCGGCGATCAGGATCTTCACCGTGGAGGGCAGCACCCCGCCGGCCGGTTCAGAGAGCGTTGAGACCATTGATGACCGCCTTGAGTAGGTGGTGACGTTGCGGCTGCGCGGCCGGCCTGGGGCCGCTGGTCAGGATCAGCCCGGCGCCGAGCAGGTCGCCGAGCAGCACCCGCACGGTGCCGAGCGGCAGGTGCAGGTGCGCCGACACCTCGGCCACGGACAGCGGCCGCTGGCACAGGTTCAGGATCGCGGCCTGCTCCGGCGGCAGGTCGCCGCGGATCGAGGCGGCCGGCTGCGTGGACACGACCACCGCGATGAGGTCGAACTCGCCTTCCGACGGCCGGGTGCGACCCTGTGTCATCGCGTACGGCCGGACGAACGGTCCGGCCTCGTCGTCAGCCCAGCCGGGGCCGTCGGTCTGCCCGCTCACTTCGCGTCAACCGGGTCCGCGGGGGTGCGCTCGGCGGTGGCCAGGTACTTGCCGACCCGGGCGACCAGCATGGCCATCTCGTAGGTGATGAGGCCGATGTCGGCGTCGGAGCCGGTCAGGACCGCCAGGAAGGCGCCGTGTCCGGCGGCCGTCACCAGCATGAACCCGGACTCCATCTCGACGATGGTCTGCCGCACCGCGCCGGTGCCGAAGCGGCGCCCGGCGCCGCGGGCGATGCTCTGCAGGCCGGACGCGATCGCGGCGAAGTGGTCCGCGTCGTCCTTGGTGAGGCCGTCGGACGCCGCGAGCAGCAGCCCGTCGGCCGACAGCACCACGGCCTGCTGCAGGTGCCCGACGCGTTTGACGAGGTCGTTGAGCAACCACTGCAACTCAGCGACCGGATGTTTCTGCTGCACCGAACTGTCTCCTTCTACCAGGTCCCGCCGCACTTACCGGGTCCGGTTCTCGTCGTCGGCCCCCGGCCCCGGGTCACCGGTGCCGTCGGACGCCTGTCCAACCTGCTCGGCCTGTTCGCGGCCGCGGACCGTCTGCTGCTGGTAGCTGGCCCAGCGGCGGCGGGTCTCGTCGGGGCTCAGGGGCTCGCCTGCCGCCCCGTTGGTGTTGTCCTGCGCCGTGCCGTTCGCGGCGGCCTGGCGGACCCGGCGGGGCAGGCCGTTCGGCGTCGGCGGCAGCGCGGCCGGTGCAGACGGCGCCGATGGAACGGAAGGCCCAGCGGGCACGGAAGACACGGAAGACACGGAGGGCCCGGCAGGCACGGTGGGCACGGCGGCCGCGGGCGGCGCGGCCTGCTCCACGGCGGCCGGCGGTGAGGCCGGCAACGAGGCCCGCACGGGGACCGCCGCCGGGGGGCGTGCGGCGGGCGGGGCGGACCGCGCCGGGGGAGCGGCGACCAGGAGGCCGCCGGTGCGCGCGGTCGCGTGCATCGCCGTGACCTGAGCGCCCTCGTCGCCCGCCGTGAGCTCGGGTTGCGCCGCCTCCGCGGGCGCCGCCTGGGACGGCCCCACCTGGTCGGTGGCCACGATGAGCGATGCCGGGATCAGCACGATGGCGGTCGTCCCACCGTACGGCGAGCTGCGCAGCTCGACCCGGATGCCGTGCCGGACCGCGAGCCGGCCGATGACGAACAGACCCAACCGGACCGTGCTGGACAGCACGAACTCCGCCGGTGCCTTCAGCTCGGCGTTGGCGGCGGCGAGGTCCTCCTCGTTCATCCCGAGCCCGCGGTCCTCCACCTCCACCACGTAGCCGTTGGTGACCAGCTGGCCGCTCACCTGCACCTGGGTGTGCGGCGGGGAGAAGGCGGTCGCGTTCTCGATCAGCTCGGCGAGCAGGTGGGCGGCATCACCGGCGGCGACACCGGCGACACCGGCCGGGTTCGGCGGCGCGACGGTGACCCGGGTGTAGTCCTCGACCTCGGCGACGGCGGCGCGGATGACGTCGATGACCGGCACCGGCCGGCGCCAGGTCCGCCCGGCGGTGGCGCCGGCCAGCACGATCAGGTTCTCGGCGTTGCGGCGCATGCGGGTCGCGAGGTGGTCGAGCCGGAACAGGCCGTCGAGGTTGTCCGGGTCGTTCTCCCGGCGCTCCATGTCGTCCAGCAGCGTCAGCTGCCGGTGCACCAGCCCCTGGGTGCGGCGGGCCAGGCTCAGGTACACGTCGCGGACGCTGCGGCGCATCTCCGCCTGCTCGACGGCGGTGCGGATCGCGGTCTCCTGCACCAGGTTGAACGCGGTGCCCAGCTGCCCGACCTCGTCGCGGCCGAACGCCAGGGGCGGAGCCTCGGTCGCGACGTCGACCGTCTCGCCGCGGCGGATCCGGTCGACCACCCCGGGCAGCCGCTCGTTGGCGAGTGTGAACGCCGCGTTACGCAGCCGCTCCAGCTGGCGCAGCAGCGACCGTGCGGTGGTGATCGAGATGATGATCGAGGCGATGACGGCGAGCAGGCCGAGGCCGCCGGCGAGCGAGATCCGCACGATGACGCCGATCGCGGCGGAGCCGGCGCGGTCGATGAGGTGGTCGGCGGCGCGCAGCACCAGCTCCCGCAGCTGGGCGAAGACCGGCTCCACGGTGGCCTGCCAGGTCGCCAGGTCCGTCGGCGGCGGCCCGTTCACCCGGCCCCGCTCGACGACCATGTCCTCGGTCGCGCGCAGCTTGTTGAACGCGTCGCCGTTGACCAGCTCGTCGTACGCGGCCCGGTCCGCCTCGGGCAGTGCGGCGGCGACCTCCGCGTACCGGACCCGCTGCGCCCCGACCAGTTTGACGAACTGGGTGTGCTCGGCGACGGTGAACCTGCCCGCGGCCAGGACACCGGCGAGCAACGCGTCCTCCTGGGACAGGATTTCACGGGCATAGCTGGCCTCGACGAGTGTCCGGCCGTCGTTGATGATTGCCGGGTCGTCGAGTGACGACAGCGCACCGAATACCAGTAACGTGTCGGAAACAATGTCACTGAAAAATGCGGCGGTCTGGGTCCGGTCCGCCGTGCGGGCGTCAACACCGGCGCGTGTTTCACCGAGCTTGCCGAGCTTTCCGGCGACATTCTCAATACGCCGGTCGAGCGTGTCGCTGCCGGCGTCCCTGGCATCCCCGCCGCGCGCGAGCCGCTCGAAGTCCTGGCGTGCCGAGTCGGTGCGGGTCCGCTGGTCGGCGAGTGCCTGCCGGCGCTCGGCGGTGGGGTTGGCGACGTAGACGACCGTGAGCCGCCGCTCCTGCTGCAGCGCCTCCACAAGGGACTCCGAGGGTCGGCCGACGGTCTCGTCGAGCGTCGTGACCGTGAGCAGGTTGAGGCCTTCCCGCAGCGTCACGAACGCGGCGAACCCCCAGAGCGCGACGAGCGACGCCAGCAGGGCGACGATCTTCACCCGCACGTGTGAGCTGCCGGATCTCATTGACATTGTCTCCCGAAAGCCCACGCGCCCAACGGATTGACCTGGGATAAACCCCGATCACGCGATGCGCTGTTGATGTTGGACATGCAGTGGTGTGGTCACCGTCATTCGACAACGGGCACCGTAGCAGCGTGCGATCGGCCACTCAAGTTGCCTGGTGACCGGTGTGCGGACTTCGGCGCCGGCACTAATCCGTGGCGGCCGGCGACGAAATTCCGTAACGCATTGCATTGTCCGATCCGGCCAGCCGGAATGCCGCGAGAACCGCGGCCCGGACAATGCGCGGCGGCACGTAGAGATCCTTGTCGTGCCACAGCGGCGGGTCCGGCTGCTGCCCGGACGTCGCGGCGAGGTAGGCCAGCCCGTCGGCCGCGGCGGCGTGCGCCCCGGGCTCGTCCAGCGCGGCGGTGAGCAGCAGGGTCTGCACCGCGTACGCCGTCTCCTCCGCGGTGCCGTGCCAGCGCCCCCAGGACCGGTCGGCCGCCTGGGTCGCGACGATCCAGCGCACCGCCCTGCGGATCGTGGCGGCCGGCTCGCCGCCGCCCAGGCGGCCGTGGCGGTGCAGCGCCGTCACGACACAGAACGTCGCGTAGTACGGCGACGCGTGCCACTTGTCCATCCAGCTGCCGTCGGGCAGTTGCTGCGCGCACAGCCACGCGGTGAGCTTGGCGACGACCGCGCGGTCCCGCGCGCCCGCCCAGGTGTGCGCGGCGACGTGGTGGCCGAACAGCTCCAGTACGTGCGCGTTCGTGGTCGTCGACGGGGTCCGCTCGCCGAGCCAGGTGCTGAAGTGGGTGTCGACCTCGAACGGCCACAGGCAGTCGACGGGCTGCGCCGCGCCGAGCTGCGCCAGCGTCAGCAAGGTGACCGAGGTGGTGTCGGCGTCCAGCGGCAGGCCCTCACCGCCGGCGAGCCCGCCCGGGCCGAGCGGCGCGGCCAGGGCGGCGGCGACCCGGTCGGGACGCCCGACCGGGAACCCGGCGCCGATCAGCAGGCTGAGCACCCAGGCCCGCTCGAACGGCGCGATCGGGACGACGCTGGGCACCGGCCCGCCGTGCCGGCGGGTGACCGCCTCCAGGTAGCGCAACGTCGCCGAGGTCGGGCCGGCCGGATGCCCGGCCAGCCACGCGGCGGTGGCGGCGGGCGACGCGCCGACCCCGCCGATCGGCGCGGGCCGCACCGGCTGGTTCGCGGTGAGCGGGCCGACGACCTCGAGGGAGTGCATGAGCTTGTCCGGCACCGGCGCGCCCGCGTCCAGCATCGCGCGGATACCCCGCAGCGGCCGGTCGTCCACGCCGGCCGGTGCCGCCAGCCGGACGCCGGCGAACCTGTCCAGGCCCGGCACCGGCCGGTCGGCGAGGGCGTCGAGATGCGCGTTCACGAGGTCGACCAGGGCCGGCACGATCAGCTCGACCGCCGGCGTGTCCGGTACGTCCGCGACGCGCAGCGGCGCCGGGCCGGCCAGCCAGCCGATGAGCCGGTCGAGGCCCTGCCCGGCGGGCTCCGCGGCCGACGGGTCGCCGTCGCGGGCGGTGGCCAGCAGCGCCTCGGTCGCGCTGAGGGTCGGCGCGAGGGCGTACCCGCCCGGCTGGCCCCAGCCGCCGTCGGGGCGCTGGGTGGCGCGCAGGAACGCGACCCGGGCGGCGTGGTCGACCAGCCACGGCGCGATCGACACCAGCCGGCCGGTCTCGTACACCGACGGGGAGATGCGCCCCCACCGCGTGGCGGCGACCTCGTCCACGAGGTCGGCCGCGGCGGCCTGGAGGGCGGCTCCGGCCGGCGCCGAGCCAGGGTCCGGCGCGGCGCCGGCCACGCCGCTCACCGCTCCCGCCGGGTGATCGTCATCGCCAGCCGCCGGCTGGGCCGCAGGGTCACCGCGGCCCTCGGATGGACCGGTCCGTCGTCGCGCAGCCGCGGCCGGAACCGGCTGAGCATCGCCGCCACCACCAGCTGTGCCTCGACCATGAACAGCTGGCTGCCGAGGCACTGGTGCGGGCCGCCCGCGAACGGCAGGTACGCGAACCGGTGCCGGCCGGTCCGCTCGGGCCCGAACCGTTCGGGGTCGAACACGTCCGGCCGCTCCCACAGCGACGGCATGCGATGGGTCAGGTACGGGCTCATCACCACGGTGCTGCCGGCCGGGATCCGCACCCCGCCGACCACGTCGGAGGCCAGTGCGGTGCGCGGCAGGAACCAGCCGGACGGGTACAGTCGCAGCACCTCCTGCACGACCATGCGGGTGTACCGCAGCCGTGGCAGGTGCGCGGCACCCGGGCGCTCGTCGCCGACCACGTCCTCGACCTCGGCCCGCAGCCGCTCCGCGACGGCGGGGTTGGCGTCCAGCGCCACCCACAGCCAGGTGAGGGCCATCGCGGTCGTCTCGGTGCCGGCGACGTACATGCCGACGACGTCGTCACGGATGCGCCGGTCGTCCAGCGGCTGCCCGTCGCCGTCGCGGGTCTGGCAGAGCAGCGCCACGACGTCGTCGGCGTCGGGTTGCCGACGCCGCTGTGCGACCAGCGGGTACATGACCTCGTCGACGGTGCGCACCGCCCGCCGGAACGCGCGGTCGCCGGGCAGCGGCAGCCACCGCGGCGCGAACGGCAGCAGTATCCGGGCGGTCAGGGAGGTGAACGCGGTGGCGACGGCCTGACCGAGCCGGTCGCCGTCGGCCGCCGCGATGCCGCCGCCGAAGAAGGCCCGGCCCAGCGCGAGGTCGGCGACGCGGGTCATCGCCTCGGCCACGTCGAACGGCCGGCCGGTCTTCGCGTGCTCGTCGAGGGCGTCGACGGCCTCGTTGACGGTGACGGCGAGCAGGTCGGTCAGCGCGGCGACGTGCCGGGCGGCGAACATGGGGCGCAGCACCTCGCGGCTGGCCTTCCACTGCGGGCCGTCGCCGGAGATGCCGTTGCCGGTCAACCGGCGCACCGGCTGCCACATCATGCCTTCGCGCACGTACCGGTCGGCGTGGCCGCTCAGGACGTGCTGCACGTCGTCGGGCCGGGTGATCAGGTAGGGCCGCAGGAAGCCGAGGTTGAGCCGCACGACCGCGCCTGCGGCCCGGCCGGAGATCGCCTCGAGCTCGGCGAGCGGGTCGCGGGCGAACCTGACCGGTGTGCGGTAGGCGGCGACGGTGGCCGCGTCCCGCGGCAGCTCATGGTGCGGTGCCAGTCGCTGTTGAGGGGTGCTCGCCTGCAAGTCATTCGCCCCTTTGTGCCCGGGCATCCATCATTTTCCACCGATGCCACCTCACGAAGCTACGTGATCACGATCGGTAAGGGAATGGTGAAAGGTGAGAGCGTTTCCACATCGGCCGCTCCCACCTGCCCGGACTGCCCGCATACGGGTGCGAAGATCGACGATGTCGTTTGTGGCAGAACGACCCCGCCGCGCGGTCCTGAGCGTTTGGCCGGGCGCCGTACACTCGCGGCGGTCACGCACCGGACCAGACGGGGGATCGACGATGACAGTGCGCGTGCCGGACCTGCCGCCGCCGCACGACCTGTGGGCCGAGCCGGCCCTGCTGTCCGCCCTGGCCGCCGGCCGGGCGCCCAGCATCATGCCGGGCTACGCCGTCACCGCCGACGGGCTGCGGATGCGCGACGTCGGCAACGGCTGGTGGGCGCTGCTGCCCGTGGCCGGCGGCCGGGCGGTGCTCTTCGGGCTCGACCTGGACAACAGTGAGATCGAGATGTGCCGGGAGCCCGTCGACCTGCTCGCGGGCGGTCCGGCGTGGCTGCCGTGGTCCTTCCTCCAGGCGTTGCTCGCGGGCGAGGTGGTCGGCTTCGTGTACTGGTGGGACGGCACCGCGTGGAGCCGGGCCCGGTACCCGGCGGACCTGCGCGAGGACGGCTGCCGGATCCTGCTCGAGGAGGCCTCCACGGCGCTCGCCGGGGCGGTCGAGCAGCTCACCGACGACGCCACCGACCGGCAGCGGCTGCTGGACCGCCTGCGCGACGCGGCCCGGGACCGCACCGCCGACCTGGCCCTGTTCGCCGCGGTGGAGCACGCCCGTACATCGGCGTACGAACCGGCGATCGACCCGGCCACCGCCCTCGCGGCGGCGACCCGGGCCGGGCTGACACCGGGCAGCAGCTGGCCCGAACACCCCGCCGGCGACGGTGAACCGGCCGGGCGCACGGTGCCGTTCAGCGGCCCCGACCAGCAGGCCGCCCTCGTCGAGCGGGTCATGCGCGACGCGCCGGAGCAGCCACGGCCGGCGACCGCCGACGGCGGCGCGCTGCGGGACCTCGCGGCACACCTGCGCGCCGAGGGCACCGCCGTCCTGACCGTGCAGTGGGGCCCGCGGCACCGCACGGCGTTCAGCGCCGAGTCCGGCCAGCAGGTCACCGGCGCGCTCACCGACCTCGTGACGGCGCTCCACGAGGCCGACGCCGACCCCGGCTCGGGGCGCTGGCTCTACCTGCGCGTCGACGTCACCGGACCCGACGCGACGGTGCGACGGGCCTACGACCACGCCCCCGGCTGGTGGCGGGCACCGCACCCCACCGCCGGCCTGCCGCTGCTCCGCGAGGAGACGGCCGCCCGCACCGAGCGGTGGCGTCCACAGTGGACCGCGCTGCTCGACGCGTCCCTGGCCAGGACGGGCGTGCCACCGCACCTCTGCCGTCCCGCCCCGACGCCCGCGGCCGGGGCCCTGTAGCCGGGCACCGGCCGCATGACGGGGCCCGTTACGCGGGCACCTGGTCGAACTGCTCCCAGGCGCCGATCGCGGTGCGGTTGGCGATCAGCGCCGCGGCGCCCGCGTTCTCCGCGCAGACATAGCGGTTGTTCACCGTCGCGAGCAGGCTCACCGTGCCGTTGCCGTTGCGGATCAGCCGGAACGTCTCCCACGGGCCGGCCGCCGTACGGTTCGCGATCAGCGCCGCGGCACCCGCGTTCTCGGCGCAGACGAGCCTGCCGTTGACCTGGGCGCGCAGCGCGACGTTCCCGCCGCCGAGGTCGACGAGCTCGAACCGCTCCGCGGCGCCGACGGCGGTGGCGGCGGCGAGCAGGGGCGCGGCGCCGTTGTTCTGCGCGGAGACGTACCGGTTGTTCGCCCGGGAGCGCAGCGCGACCGCGGTCGACGGCGGCGGCGTCGACGGGCCGCCGGCGATCGGCTGGGTGGGGCGGGTGGCGGTCAGCGGCGTCTGCCGCTTGAACATCCGGCCGCCGTCGGCGGTGATGCGCAGGTAGTAGTCGGAGGAGCAGGCCACCCCGTCGGCGTCCAGCGCGGGACGGCCGAAGTTCGTCGGCTGCATCGAGGCGTTCTCCGCCGTCTTCGCGATCTGGTTGCCCTCGTTGAACTCGTCGAACATCGACACGTACAGGCCCTGCGCGCCGAGCCGGGTCATGTTGTAGATGTGCCGCCAGTAGAAGTCGCCGTGTGCGCGGGCGCCGGCGGACAGGTCGCCGGGCATGACGCAGGGCTGGTAGTCGATGCCCCGGGCGTTGCAGTCGGCCTGGTCGCCGACGTTGACGTTGTTGTAGTACGAGTCGAGCCCGGCGATGTCGCCGGTGCGGCCGACCATCCACGGCGAGATCATGTTGAAGGCGTGGTACACGTCGAGGAAGCCGGGGCGGGAGTCGTTGACGCCGGTGCGCCACCAGGTCGGCACGCCGCCGATGACGTAGCAGCCCTGGGCCTTGAACCAGTTGACGACGTCCAGGCACGGGCCCGGCGCGAACGGGCGGCCCGAGTCGTTGAAGCCGAAGCCCCAGATGCACACGACCGGCTTGCCGTTCTGCCGCGCGTACGCCGGTGACGCCGTGTACGCCGACATCTTCGTCGTCCAGTCGGTCTTGATCTGCGACTGCATGTCGGTCCAGCTGGTGACGTCGTACATGATGTAGAACTTGCGGCCGTAGGCCTCGGCGGCGCTGCGGACCTTGACGGTCATGGCGTCGCGGATGGGTCCTTCGCCACCGAACGGGTTGAAGCGCTGCAACGCGGCCGTGTCGCAGCCGTAGTCGCGCATCCACTTGAAGTGGGTGTCGACCGTCTGCTGGTCGTAGGACGAGAACAGCGTGGCGGGCTGCCCGTTGCCGAGGTTCGCGTACGCCGTGGCGTACGTCTTCGTGTACTCGCGCATGTCGGGCCACGACACGAGGGTGGTGTTGCTCGGCGACGGCGGCTGGCTGTTGTTCGCGCTGTAGTGCCACCAGGCGTTGATCGGTGACCCGTCGCCGCGGCAGGCGAACCAGCCCTGGTAGCCGACGGAGATCTTGCCGACGACGTCGCCGGGGACGCTGGCCGCGTCGGCGGTGCCGGCGACGTAGGCGGTCGCGCCGAGACCGGCGACGGCCAGCCCGGTGGACAGGACCTGGCGGCGGGACAGGCTCATGGGAGGTTCCTTCCAGAGGGAACGCGGGGAGGAGCGCGCCGACGCACCTGCTGGGACGGGACCTCCCGTGAGGGAGGGGAGGGATCACCGCCGTTGACGACTGTGTCAAGAGCATGGCGAGCTGTCAATGTGTACATCGGATGAATGGCTGCCCAAGACAGTTTTGAACCGCACCAAAGGCAAACGTAAACCGTGCAGACATCGGTGGTGTCAGCGGGCGACCTCACCGAACGACCGCACCACGAGGTCGGGCAGCCGCCCGCCGAACGCGACGGCGCCGCCGTCGCGGCGGGCGACACGGAACGTGTGGCGCTCGCCCGGCAGGAGGGTGACCAGGGCGTCGTCGACGACCAGCTCGTGCGCCGCGACGCCGAGCGGCCCGGCGAGCCGGTCGGCGAACACGCACACGTCCCGCAGCAGCGTCACGGCGGTGACCGTGACGTGCAGCGCGCCGTCCACGACGCGCACGTCGGCGCGGTGCTCGGGGCGGGGCGCGGTCAGCTCCCGCTCGGGCCGGTAGCTCCACGTGGTCCGTACGCCGGCGGCGTCCACGACGAGCAGCTCGGCGTGCGGGTCCGCGGGGCGGCCGACGCCGGCGTCGACGGGCAGGCAGACGAGCCCACCGGCGGGACATCCGGCCCGCAGCCGGGCGCGGGCGTGTTCCGTGCCGTCCAGCCCGATCCGCCGGATGAGGACGTCGGCGTGCCAGGCGGTGCCGGTGTCGTTGACGAGCGCGAGCAGGAGCCCCGCGTCGCCGGTCGGGTCGTGCGTCGGCCCCGGACGCACGGGCTGGACGGTGGCCAGCCGCGGCGCGAACGAGCGGCGCAGCGCGTGCCACAGCGGCTTCTCGATGCCCGCGTGGTCGACCGCGGACCAGCTGATGGCCGGCCAGCAGTCGTTGAGCTGCCACACGACGACACCGCCGCAGCGGTCGCGGGACCGCAGCCACTCGACCCCGGTGGCGACGGCGCGGGCCTGCACGACCTGGGTCGCGAAGTGCCAGTCGGCGCCGTCGGCGGGCGCCGGCACGTGCGGCTGGAGGCCGCGGGTGAGCTTGTGCATGCCGTCGATCGCGCGCAGGTGGTGGCGGGTCAGCGTCGAGCCGGGCCCGGGTTTCTGGCCGTCCACGACGCGTTCGAGGGTGCTCCAGGCGGCCGGTCCGCACCAGCCCATCTCCGCGACGAACGCCGGGTCGTGGTCGCGGTAGTGCGCGTAGTCGGCCTCGTTCCACGGGTGCCACAGGTGGCTCGGGCCGTGCGTGTCGGCGGCCGGGTCGCGGTCGACCGTGCCCGACCACGGGGAGTTCGGCAGGTACGGCCGGGTCGGGTCGAGGCGGGCGAGCACCCGGGGCAGCACGTCGAGGTAGTAGGCGGCGCCCCAGCCGCGGGTGCCGAGCTGGTCGGCCCAGCCCCAGTGGTGCCAGCCGACGACGTTCTCGTTGCCGCCGCACCACAGCACGAGACTGGGGTGCGCCGACATGCGGGCGACGGCCTGCTCGGCTTCGGCGGTGACGAGGCCGAGCATGTCGTCGTCCTCGCAGTAGGCGGCGCACGCGAACAGGAAGTCGTGCCAGACGAGCAGGCCACGTTCGTCGCAGGCGTCCAGGAACTCGTCGGTCGCGAAGTGGCCGCCGCCCCAGACCCGCAGGAGGTTGGCGTTGCCGGCGACGGCCTGCTCGATGCGGGCGGTCACGCGCTGCGGCGTGGCACGTCCGGCGAACGTGTCGTCGGGGATCCAGTTGTACCCGCGGACGCGGACCCGGTGGCCGTTGACGACGATCGCCCAGCGGGTGCCGAGCGCGTCCGGGGACTCGTCGACGGTCACGGTGCGCAGGCCGACGCGGGTGGCCGCGGTGTCCAGCACGGAGCCGGCGTGTTCGAGCCGCACCTGCACGCCGTACAGCGGCTGCGCGCCGAGCCCGATCGGCCACCACAGCTCGGGGTCCTCGACGGGCACGGTGAGCGCCACCTCGTCCCCGGTCAAGGTGCCGGTCGCGGCTCCGGCGGGGCGTCCGGCAGGATCCGTCAGCTCGACCCGCACCAGCGCACCTTCCGGCGCGTCACACCGGACGTGCGCGGTGACGTGCGCGGTGTCAGGGGCCGGCTCCAGCGTCACGAGCGGCCTGACGTGTTCGATCCGGCCGGTGTACGACTCCAGGCGGATGCCGCGCCAGATGCCGGCGGTGACGTGGTGCGGACCCCAGTCCCAGCCGAAGTTCGCCGCGGCCTTGCGCACATGCGCGTACGGCTCGTCGTACGGGCTGGGCAGCGGCCCGTGCGCGCGTTCGTGCGCGAGCGCGGCGTCCCACGCGGAGGCGAAGCGCACCTCGAGGAGGTTGTCGCCGGGCCGCAGCGCGTCGTCGACGGCCCACCGGTAGGTCAGGTGCTGGTCGCGGGCCGCGCCGACGTGCCGGCCGTTGACGTAGACCTCGGCGATCGTGTCCAGGCCGTCGGCGACGAGGTTGGTGCGGGCGCCGGGGGTGGGCGCCCACTGGACGCGGCGGCGGTACGTCCAGCGGGAGCGCCCGACCCACTCCTGCGCGAGCTCGCCCCAGCCGACGTCGGGATCGTCCAGGAGCCCGGCCGCGAGCAGCGCGGTGTGCACCTCACCGGGCACCTGCGCGGCGATCCGCGCCGCCCGCACGGACTCCGGGACGGTGTCGGGGCCCGCCTCCCAGGTCAGCTCCCAGGTGCCGCCGAGGTCGAGACGGCTGGCAGCGGCGGTCGTCGCTTGCGTGGTGAGTGTCATCCCTTTACTGCCCCTGCGGTGAGTGCTTCCTGCATGCGACGGCTGGCGAGTGCGTAGGTGATGTAGACCGGCAGCAGGGTGAGCACGGTGCCCGCGGTGAGCACTCCGACGTTGGTGGCGTCGGAGATGAGGGTGGGCAGTGCCACCTGGACCGTCCGTACGTTCGGGGCGGTGCCGGTGACGGTGAGCGAGAACAGGTATTCGTTCCAGAACGTGAGCAGCTGCAGGATCGTGACGCTGACGATGCCCGGCATGGCGATGGGGATGAACACGCTGGTCAGCAGCCGCCGGTGACCGGCGCCGTCGAGCGCGGCGGACTCCACGAGGGCCGGCGGCACGGTCCGCATGAACTGGGTCAGCAGCAGCACCGACAGCGGCAGGGCGCTGGCCGGCAGGAACAGCATCTGGAACTCTCGGGTGTAGAACAGCCCCAGCTTGATCGCCAGGATGACGGTGGGGATCAGCGCGGCGAACGGTGGGATGAGGAAGCCCGCGGAGAACGCGCCGGTGATCCACCGGGAGAGCCTGTTGTCCTGGCGGGCCAGGGCGTACGCCGCGGGCACCGCCAGCGTCAGGGTCAGCGCGATCGCGACGACCGAGATGAGCAGCGAGTTGAACAGCGCCTGCCCCAGGCCGGCGGTGCGCCAGGCGGTGGCGAAGTTCCCCCACAGCCACCGCGACGGCAACGCGAACGGCTGCGTGAAGATCTCGACGTTCGTCTTCAGTGCGCTCACCGCGAGGTAGTACAGCGGCGCGGCGAGCAGCAGCGCGTACAGCCAGGACAGCACGGTCGCGGTGCGGCCCGCCGTGCGTCGGGTCGTGCGGGGGTTCATCGAGGGTTCTCCCGTGGGCTGCGCAGCAGGACGTGGATCAGGGCCATCCCGGCGATGCCGAGGAGCAGGAGCACGACCCCGACCACCTGGCTGTAGCCGAGGTCCCGCTGCGCGAACGCCTTCGCGTAGACCAGGTACGACAGGGTGGTGGAGGAGGTGCCCGGCCCGCCCTTGGTGAGCAGGAGGATCAGGGCGGCGGAGGTGAACAGCGTCCAGAGGTACTGCAGCATCGTGAGCGTGCGGACGTAGTCCTTGACCATCGGGAACGCGATCTGCCACATCGTGCGGAACCGTCCCGCGCCGTCGATGCGCGCGGCCTCCAGGACGTCGGCCGGCAGGCTCGCCAGCCGGGCGGCGAACAGCACGGCCGTCCAGCCGATGCCGCGCCACAGGTCGATGACGATGAGGCTGGCCAGGGCGGTGTCGGGGTCGGCGAGCCACGCGGTGGCCCACGTGTCCAGACCCACGCCGCGCAGCAGGCCGTTGACGCCGCCGTCGGGGGACAGCACGCCGTAGAAGACCATGCCGGTGATGGAGATGGAGATGAGGCCGGGGGAGAAGTACAGCACCGAGAGCACCCGGTAGCCGCGCGGTTTGGTGTTGAGGTGGTAGCCGAGCATGAACGACAGCGGGATCATCAGCGGGATCACGACGGCGACCTGGACGGCGCTGTTGCGCACCGCGGCGTAGAACGCCGGGTCGGCGAGGACCTTGCCGATGTTCTCCGTGCCGGCGTAGGTGGGCTCGTACAGCAGTCCCTTCCACCGCAGCGTCGCGATGACGAACATCGCGGCGAGCGGGCCCACGGCGAAGACGGCGAACCAGAGCAGGGACGGGACCGTCAGCCAGAGGATGCGGGGCGAGTGCAGGCCGCCGCCGCGTCGCCGGCCGGCCGGGGCGGCCGGTGGCCGCGCGCGGGTGCGGACCAGGGTGCTGGTGGATGACATCATGCGTTCCTTCGTCGCTGCGGGTGGGGGCGGCGGTGCGCGCCGTCCCCGCCCGGCTTGCGGGGGTCAGCCCTTGGTGGCCGTGTCGAGTCCGGCGCAGATCTGCTGCGGCGTCGACTTGCCGTAGGCGCCGGTCAGGACCTGGATGATGCGGTCGGACGCGGAGCCGATCCAGACGTCGGGCAGCACCGCGTAGTCCACCGTGGCGTCCAGGCCCAGTGACTGCGTCAGCAGCGGGTTGGTGGCGTAGGCGGCGAAGTCGCCGGTGGTCGGGGGCAGGATGCCGGAGTCCTTGACGAAGTCGCCCACGGACGCGTCGGCGTAGAACCTGGTGATGAACTTGCGCAGGTTGTCGATCCGGCCGGGCTCAGCGCCCCGCTTCGTGATCATGAACCCGACACCGGTGAAGCCGCGGTACGCCGTCGGCTTCTTGAACGTGGCGCCGCTGGGCACCGGGAACCCGCCGAGGGTCGTGCGCTTGTCGATGCCGGTGCCGGCGGCCGTCGACTCGGTGTAGGCCCACGAGCCGGCCGGCATGATCGCGGCCTTGCCGGAGTAGTACGCCGCGTACATGCCGTCGGCGATGAGCCCGGCGGCGTTGTCGACGAACACGCCGGCGTCGCGCAGCTGCGTGAACAGCTTGATGCCGTCCAGGACCGACGGTGTCGCGCAGTAGCCGCCCTGCTGCATGACCTTCTGCATCGTCGCGGCGTCGGTGTAGGACTGCGCGACCTGGTAGAAGAACTTCTGGCCGGTCCAGTCGTTGCCGCCGACGGCGAGCGGCGCGACACCCTTGGCGCGCAGCTTCGCGGCGGCGGCGATGAGCTCGTCCGTGGTGGCCGGGATCTTGTCGACGCCGGCCTGCTTCAGCAACTCGGTGTTGTACCACAGCGGCCAGCTGAACCCGGAGAACGGCAGCCCCTGCAGCTTCCCGCCGGCGCGCCACTCGTCCAGCGCCGCGGGCTTGATCTTGTCGGCGAGACCCCAGTCCTTGACGTACTGGTCGACCGGCACGGTGACGCCGGCGTCGAGCCAGCCGAGCGTCTTGTCGAACAGGTTGACGATGACCACGTCGGGCGACTTGCCCGCGGCCACCGCGTTCTCGACCTGGTCGTCGATGGTTTCGAGGCCTTCGGTGACGTTCACCTTGATGCCGGTCTCGGCGGTGAACGCCTGGAACACGCGGTTCTGTGCGGCGGCGGCGGAGTTGCCGGCCGACCAGCGGGTGACGACGTCGATGGAGTCCGGGGCGGCGGCGTCGTCGCCGCAGGCCGCGAGGGCAGGGGTGAGGGCGAGGGCGACGAGTGCGGCCACGGCGCGCACGGCCCGCGGCCTGGTGCGGTGGTCCATAAGGGCTTCCTTTACGCGTCTCTGGGCAGGGGAAGGCGGCAGCGCGTCGACGTGACGACCGGCGCTGCTCGCCGCGTGGGAAGGGGTGTCCCGGGCTGTGCTCGACACAGCGTCGCCGACGTCCCGGGCGAAGTCAATAACAAAGATTTTTAATCTATGAACTTGCGACGCGGGATCGAACGTGGCGGAGCAGCCGGCGGCAGGGGTGGTGACCGATGGTCATGATGCGGCGAAGTCGGCCGAGGAGATCGACGGCGCAGGAGGCGTCTCAGTGGCCTCGCCCGCAAGTTCATTATCTCATGAACGTAAATTTCGACTACAACCGGTAGTTGGTTCTGGTGAGTTGGGTGACCGCTACGGTGCCCGGCATGCTTACTGGTGACGAGAAGTTCGTTCGCTCCCGGCAGCTACGGCTGTGGACTCAGCGTTTCGGCCGCCCTGCCGATCCCACCGTTCTCCTGGTCATGGGCACCTCGACGCAGGGCATCGGCTGGCCCGAAGAGCTGGTGGAAGCGCTCGTGAACAGCGGCCGGCAGGTGATCCGGTTCGATCACCGCGACACCGGCCGGTCCGATTCCGTCGACTTCGCAACGCATCCGTACGCGCTCGCCGACATGGCAGCTGACACGGCCGCCGTCCTGGACGGTTACGGCGTCCCGGCCGCGCACATCGTCGGAACCTCGCTGGGCGCGGCGATCGGACAATGGCTTGCCGTGCACCAGGCGGCCCTGGTCCACACGCTGACCACGATGGCGTCGTCTCCGATGGGCAACAACCCCGGACCTGCGTGGGCCCGGGCGATGGCGGGCCGACCGGCTACGGCCGGCGAGCTGCCGCCCCCGACCGCACGGTTCCTCGACCACCTGATGGCCTCGGTGAAGGCGCCCCGAACGACACCGCAGCAACGCATGGACGCCGACGTGCAGACCTGGCGGGTGCTCAACGGCGATGTCCTGCCCTTCGACGAGCCTGCCGCGCGCCGGTTCGTCGAACACTGCCATGCCCGGGCCGGCAACATCGCTGCCGCCTCGAATCACGATCTCGCCGGACGGCGCTGGGACGACGACCAGCGGGCCTCCTTGTCGGCCATCACCGCACCGGCCCTGGTCCTGCACGGCAGCGATGACCCGCTGTTGCCCCAGGCTCACGGCGAGGCGCTCGCGGCACAGATCCCGGCGGCGCGCCTGGAGATCGTGCCGGGCATGGGTCACCACCCGTTCTTCTCGCCGGGCCTCACCGAGCGGATCGCCGACTCGATCATCCGCCACACAACCTGATCTCAGGTCGCCCACTCCGGGCCACAGCCGGGCATGATCCACCCATGCCCGGCCATGGCCCCGAGTGGGCCGGCGTGGGTACGGGCGGTGCGGTGAGAGCCAGTACGGGCGGTGCGGTGGCAGGTCAGCGGCTGGACTGGCGGACGGTCAGGCGCGCCGGTGCCACGGTGACGGTGCGCGGCGGCGCCCCCGACAGGGCGTCGGCCAGGACTGATCCGACGAGCTCACCCAGCTCCTGCACGTCGTGACTGACCGCACTCAGCGACGGCACCGCCAGCTGGCACAGCGCCGAGTCGTCCCACGCGACGAGGGACAGCTCGGCCGGCACCGCCAGGCCGAGGCGGGCCGCCTCGTGCAGGGCGCCGAGCGCCATGACGTCGTTGTCGAAGACCAGCGCGGTCGGCCGCTCGTCGAGCGCCGCGAGGGCGGTGACGGCGCGGACGCCGGCCGCCTCGGAGTAGTCGCCGTCGAACGACGTCGTGCGGACGCCGTGCTCCGCCGCGACGGTCTCGAACGTGCGGCGCCGGATGATCGTGTGCGCCATCTGCGCCGGGCCGCCGACGTGGCCGAGGTGCGTGTGGCCGGCCGCGACCAGCTCGCCGACGACGTCGCGCATGGCCACCTCGTCCTGCGTCCACACCGTCGGCAGCCCGTCGGCCGTGACCGGGTCGCCGATGACGACGCACGGCAGCCCCAGCCCCTTGACCAGCGCCACCCGCTCGTCACCGGGCAGCAGGTCGATCAGGATGACGCCCTGCACCTGCCCGTACCGGGCCCAGGCCCGCATCCGCTCCACCGCCTGCGGCACCGTGGCCACGACCTGCAGCAGCACCGGCACGCCCTGCAGGACCAGCACCCGCTCGATGCCGGCGATGAACTCGTGGAAGAACGGCTCGGCGCCCAGCACCTCCGCGTCGCGCACGAGGGCGAGGCCGACCGGCGTGTCCAGCCGCGGCCCGGACGCGGATGCGGTGGGTACCGCGGGCATGCGCTCCTCCTCGCCGACGCAGTGGTCTAGCCTCGTCCCCGTAATGTAGTCGTGCGACAGCGTACGGCGAGACGAGAGGCGGTTCAGCGTGGCGCGACGGGAGTCTGCGGCCGCGGGCCCCGGTAGCCGTGCGCTCATCGTGGACCTGATCCGCTCCTCCGGGCCGATCAGCCGGGTCGAGCTGGTCAACGCGACCGGCCTGACCCAGCCGACCATCTCCAACATCGTGCGCCGACTCATCGACGACGGCGTCGTGCGGGAGACCGGCGACACCGTCGCGACCCGCGGCAAGCCGCGCGCCATGCTGGTCATCAACTCGCGCGCCGCCTACGGGGTGGGCATCCACGTCGGCGCGGACACGCTGACGTGCGTGGTGACCGACACCCGCGGCGGCACCGTCGGCCGGCAGCTCGTCGCCGCCCCCGCGGACGGCCGGCCCGAGAGCGTCGCGGCCCGGCTAGCCACCCTGTACCACGAGGTCACCCACGGTCTGGGCCTGCCGCCGCAGAGCGTGGCCGGGATGGCCGTCGTCGGGCCGGGCCCGGTCGACGTGACGCGGGGCCGGTTCC
Organism: Dactylosporangium sp. NPDC006015; assembly: GCF_040614215.1. Classification (NCBI taxonomy): domain Bacteria; kingdom Bacillati; phylum Actinomycetota; class Actinomycetes; order Micromonosporales; family Micromonosporaceae; genus Dactylosporangium; species Dactylosporangium sp. NPDC006015. The sequence continues at coordinate 90,144 of NZ_JBEXUD010000032.1, read as the reverse complement.
TCGCGCTGCCGGGCCGGGAGGGCTCGGTGACGCGAGGAGCCGGGCTCGACCTCACCCACGCCCTCACCGGCCGGCTCGGCGTGCCGGTCCTCGTCGACAGCGACGCCGCGGCGGCCACCGTCGGGGAGTTCTGGGGGCGGCAGGTCTCGCGGGAGCGCACCTTCGGCTGCCTGTACATGAACTCCGGCATCGGCTCCGGCGTGGTGCTGGACGGCGCCCTGCACCGCGGCGCGAGCTCCAACGCGGGCAAGCTCGGCCACGTCCCGATCGTCCGCGACGGCGAGCCGTGCCACTGCGGCAGCCGCGGATGCCTGGAGCAGTACGCCGCGCCGCGCGTGCTCGTCGCCCGGGCCCGCGCCGTCCGGGGGCTGACCCGCCGCCTGCGCATCCGCACGGAGGACGACGACGCGCGGGCCTTCGACGTGCTCGCCCGCGCCGCCATCTACGGCGACGAGCAGGCGCGCGCGCTGCTGGACGAGTCCGCGGCGATGCTCGCCGAGGGCGCCGTGCTGCTGGCGAACATGTGGGACATCGACACGCTCGTGCTCGCCGGGCCCGGCTTCGCCGTAGCCGGTTCGATCTACGTCACCGAGATCCGCCGCCGGCTGGCGGAGCGGGCCTTCGCCCGCGACGTGCACGACGTGCGGGTCGACCTGTCGAGCAACCCGCGCGACTCCGCCGCGATCGGCGGCGCGGCCCTGGTCCTGCAGGGTTCGGTCGCGCCCGGCCACGGCCCCGAGCTCGCAGCTCGGGTCTAGCGCCGCCCGCCGGGCCCGGGTACCGTGCACGGATCAACGACCGCCAGGTTGACGTCCCGCATCAGCACGCATAGATTATTAATCTAACTTAGTAGGGCACTCTGGGTCATCGGCGGCCCGAGACGCCTCGCTGCCCGGCCGCATCCGCCACGGCCGGGCGCCCGTTCGCAACCGCCAACCGCCTGAGTCCTCGCCAGGCGGCACCGCCACGCGCCCTGCGAACGGCGATCACGTCGCACGAATCCGCCTTCGTGAAGGACCCCCACATGAAGTACCCCCGCATCAATCACCTCAAAGCGCTCGGCGCCGCCGGCACCGCCCTCGCGCTCGTCTGGATCGCGGTGCCCTCGATCGCGGCGCAGACCGCGGTCCAAGCGGTGCGCGCCATCCACGTCGCCAAGAACGGCAACGACGCCAACGCCGGCACCGCCGCCGCGCCCTACCTGACCATCAACCGCGCCGCACAGGACGCGCAGCCCGGCGACACCGTCTACGTGCACGCCGGGCTGTACCGCGAGACGGTCAAGCCGGCCCGCGGCGGCACCGGCGACACGAACCGCATCACCTACACCAGGGCCGGCGACGGCGACGTGGTGATCAAGGGCTCCGAGGAGGTCAACACCTGGACCCGCGGCACCGGCAACGTCTGGAGCGTCACGCTGCCCAACACGTTCTTCGGCGCCTACAACCCCTACGCGACCGGACACCCGCAGGGCGGGGGAGGCGGCGTGTTCCCCGGCTACAACGCCGGCGACGTCTACCTCGACGAGCAGGCGTACCTGGAGAAGCCGGCGCTGAGCGACGTCCAGGCCGCGGCCGGCACCTGGTACTCGCAGGTGGGCGCGTCGAGCACGACGATCTCGGCGAACTTCGGCGGCGCCGACCCCAACGCCAGGCTGGGCGAGATCAACGTCCGCCGGCAGGTCTTCGCGCCGGACGCGTGGGGCCTCGGCTACATCACCGTCGACGGGTTCACGGTGAAACACGCGGCCAACACGTACTCCGACTTCCCGGACAGCCCGACGCGGCGCCAGGCCGGCGCCATCAGCGTCAACGGCGGCCTGCGGTGGATCATCCAGAACAACGTCGTGCTCAACGCCCGCACCATCGGCATCGACATCGGCCTCGGCAACGACGAATGGGCGGGCAACCGGCCCGGCACGACCCGCACCAACTTCCGCGACACGAGCAAGTACGGCTCGCACGTCGTGCGCAACAACTACATCGGCAGGTCCGGGCAGTCCGGCATCGCCGGCGTCTTCTCCTGGAACTCCGACATCCTCTACAACATGATCGAGGACACCAACTACCGCAACGAGTTCAGCGGCGCGGAGACGGCCCCGATCAAGGTGCACTACATGAACGAGGGCCTCATCAAGGGCAACTACATCAAGAACTCCCGCGGCGGCAACTCCGCCGGCATCTGGACCGACTGGGGCAACCAGAACGTCCGCGTCACCGGCAACATCGTCATGAACAGCCCGTGGGGCTACTACGCCGAGGCCGTGCACGGCCCGATCCTGGTCGACAACAACGTCTTCATCGGCAACAGCGACATCCGCACGCTGGACGCCACCGGCATCGTCTTCGCCAACAACCTGTTCATCGACAATGGGCGCTTCGCCATCGACGGCGGCGGCCGCGACGCCTACTACTTCCAGCCCGGCACGATGAACGAGTCGACGGCGCTCACCTCGCCGCAGAAGGACTTCTGGTTCAACAACCTCGTCCAGGGCTCGACACTGCCGGACAACGCGACCGGCAAGACACACGTCAAGGAAGGCAACTTCACCGGCGTCGTGTCCAACGTGCAGTACACCGCCACCAACACGGCGATGCAGCTGAGCTTCACCCTCAACGCCACCGGCATCAGCGGCCTGACCCCGGTGACGAAGGCCCGCGTCGGCACCATCCCGCGCGCCAACGAGAGCATCGCCGCCGACGTGACCACCGACTTCTTCGGCGCCGCGGTCAACACCGGCAACGTCATGGCCGGCCCGTTCGCCGCCGCGAAGAACGGCGCGAACACCTTCACGCTGTGGCCGCCGGCCGGGCAGAGCGTGCCGAAGCCGCCGGCGTACCCGGCGGGACCCGTGAACCTCGCCCGCAACTCCGGCGCCCGTGCCACGGCGTCCTATCAGGACGGTGCGTTGACGGCGGCGAACGCGATCGACGGCAACGGTGCGACGCGGTGGTCCAGTGACCACAGCAACGACAACAATGCCTGGATCACGGTGGATCTGGGTGCGGCGTACCCGGTGACGACGGCGGTGCTGTCGTGGGAGGCGGCGTACGCGAAGGCGTACAAGGTGCAGGTGTCCGACAACGGTGCACAGTGGACCGACGTGTACTCCACGACCACCGGCGACGGCGGCTCGGACACGGTGACGGTCGGCCGGACCACCAGGTATGTGCGGATGCAAGGCGTCACGCCGAACACGCAGTGGGGCTACTCGCTGTGGGAGTTCGAGGTGTACGGCGGAGCCAGCGCCCCTCCCGGTGGCCCGACGTTCTACGCCGCCGCCGACTACAGCGGCGCGTCGGCGACCCTCGGCGTGGGCAGCTACGACCTGCCGCAGCTGCAGGCGGCCGGGATCGCCAACGACACGATCTCCTCGATCCGGGTGCCGGCCGGCTACTCGGTCACCGCCTACGCCGACGCGGGCTTCGCCGGCACCGCGTGGACGTTCACCGCCGACACCCCGAACCTCGTGCCGACCGGCAACAACGACGCCATCTCCTCGCTGCGCGTCACCACCCGATGAACCGGCTCGCCGGCGCCGTCCTGGCCGTCCCGGTCGTCGTCGCGGCAGCGGTGTGGCTGTGGCCGGACCACGATCCCGCCGGACCGACGTTCTACACCGCCACCGGCTACGGCGGCACCGCGGCCACCCGCGGTCCCGGCAGCTACGACCTGCCGCGGCTGCCCGCGGCCGGCATCGGCAACGACGCCGTCTCCTCGATCCGGGTGCCGGCCGGCTACACGGTCACCGCCTACGCCGAGGCCGGCTTCACCGGCGCCGCATGGACCTTCACCGCCGACACCCCCGACCTCGCCCGCACGGGCAGCAACGACGCCATCTCCTCGCTGCGCATCGCCCGGAAAGGAACCCCGTGAGACCGATCTCGAAACGCGGCAGACTGCTCGGCGGCGCCCTCGCCGCACTCATCCTCGTCACCGCCGCTGTGCGGCTGCCGTCGGCCGCGGCCGACACCCCCGTCAACCTCGCCCGCGACCCCGCCGCCCGCGCCACGGCGTCCTATCAGGACGGTGCGTTGACGGCGGCGAACGCGATCGACGGCAACGGTGCGACGCGGTGGTCCAGTGACCACAGCAACGACAACAACGCCTGGATCACCGTGGATCTCGGTGCGGCGTACCCGGTGACGACGGCGGTGCTGTCGTGGGAGGCGGCGTACGCCAAGGCGTACAAGGTGCAGGTCTCCGACAACGGTGCACAGTGGACGGACGTGTACTCCACGACCACCGGCGACGGCGGCTCGGACACCGTGACGATCGGCCGCACCACCAGGTATGTGCGGATGCAAGGCGTCACGCCGAACACGCAGTGGGGCTACTCGCTGTGGGAGTTCGAGGTGTACGGCACCGGCCCGACCGGCGGCGGCACCGGCACGGCGACCGTCGCGCCGTCGAACACCTACCCGCAGACCTACGGCGACTGGGCCAACGGGCTGCTCGCCGGCAACGGCAAGCAGGGCATCATCGTCTTCGGCAACCCGCGCAACGAGACCGTCGTCTTCAACGACAAGCGGTTCTTCATGGCCCGCTCCGAGGCCCGGCCGCACCGTACCTTCAACACCGTCAGCGCCGACAACATCAACCGGATCCGGGACCTTTCCATCGCCGGGCAGTACCAGCAGGCGAACCAGCTCGCCGCCGACGTCCAGGGGTACCAGGGCGGCGGCGAGGGCAGCAAACACCCCGGCTTCAAGATGACCATGCAGATGCCCGACGCCGGCACCGTGCGCAACTACGTGCGCTCGACCGACTACGCCTCAGGCGTCGTGTCGGTGAAGTGGACCGACGACAAGGGCAGCTGGCAACGCGACTCGTTCGTGTCCAGGACCGACGGCGTCACCGTGCAGCAGCTGCCGGCGCCGAGCGGGCAGCGGCTGAACGTGACGCTCGGCCTGTCGATCGACCCGGGCATGAACCTGACCAACAAGGGCGTCACCGTCACCAACGCCTCCAACACGAACTTCCTCAACCTGCGCGTGAAGTACCCCAACGGCACCTACAACGCCGGATACGAGGGCGTCACCCGCATCGTCACCGACGGCACGAAGATCATGTCCGGCACCAACGTGGCCGTCACCAACGCCACCTACGTCACGCTGCTGTCGCTCACCCAGCGGTACAACGGCACCTACAACGGCGGCGTCACCGCCGAGACCGAATGGAACCGGCAGCTGCTGCAGTCGAGGCTGTCAGCGATCACCGACTCCTACCAGGCGCTGCTGAACCGGCACACGAGCAAGCACCGGGAGATCTTCGGCCGGGTGTCGCTCGACCTCGGCGCGAGCGCGGCCGACCGCGCCAAGCCCACCGAGCAGCTGCTCGCCGAGCAGAAGGCATCCGGCAACCCGGTCCCGGCGCTGTACGAGCGGATGTTCTACGCCGGCCGCTACCACCTGCTGGCCTCCAGCAACGAGACGGCGGCACCGGACCTGCTGGGCAACTGGACCGGCGACAGCAACGTCGGCTGGGACGGCTACTACCACCTCGACGCGAACCTCAACCTGCAGATCTCCGGCGGCAACGTCGGCAACATGCCCGAGGCCATGGCCGGGTACTTCTACCTCAACCAGCAGTGGCAGAACGACTTCCGCACCAACGCCCGCAAACTGCTGGGCACCCGGGGCATGCTCACCGGCGGCAACACCCCCAACGAGGAAGGGCTCATCTCCAACATCAACTTCGACTACCCGTACCAGTACGTCACCGGCGGCGAATCCTGGCTCCTGCAACCGTTCTGGGAGTACTACCAGGTCACCGGCGACACGACGTTCCTCGCCGACAAGTACTACCCGCTGATCCGCGACATGGGCGACTTCTACGAGGACTTCCTCGTCAAGAAGGACGCCAACGGCCGGTACATCCTCGCCGGATCGATCTCACCGGAGAACCGGCCGGCCGGTGGCGTGCCCCTGGCGAACAACTCGGTGTACGACATCTCCGGCGCCCGCTTCGCCCTGTCGACGCTCATCCAGACGAGCCGGACCCTCGGCCGCGACGCCGACAAGATCCCGGTCTGGCAGGAGAAGCTCGACCACCTGCCGCCGTACCTCATCAACAACGACGGCGCGCTGGCCGAATGGGCGTGGCCCGGCCTGGCCAACCAGAACCAGTACCAGCACCGGCACTCCAGCGGCCTGATGCCCGTCTGGCCGTACCGCGAGATCACCCCGGAGACGAACCTCGCACAGTACAACGCGGCCAAGGTGTTCCTGCAGAAGAAGGACACCGGCAGCTACGAGAACGCCGGCCACGGCCTCCTGCACGGCGCGCTGATCGCCGCCGACCTCAACAACGCCGACTCCGTCAATGCCAAGCTGCTGCGGTTCGCCAAGGACGACTACTACTACAGCAGCATGGCCACGTCGCACTACAACAACCACAGCGTGTTCGCCACCGACGTCGTCAACTCCGTGCCCACCATCATGATGGAGATGCTCGCCGCGACCCGGCCGGGCACCCTGGAGCTGCTGCCGGCCCTGCCCAAGAGCCTGAAGAAGGGCGCCGTTGCCGGCATGCTCGGCAAGGGACAGTTCGAAATCGACAACCTCGTCTGGGACACCGACGCCCGCAAGGTCCAGGTGACCCTGACCTCGAGCATCGACCAGAACCTGACCCTGATCCAGCGCTCCGGCATCACGGCCGTCACCGGCGGCACGGTCCAGAGCTCGCCGCTCGGCGGCATCGCCCGCGTCGTGCCGCTGCAGAAGGGCCGGACCGTCACGCTCGACCTGACCCTCAGCGCTGCGGCCACCAACCTCGCCGAGGGCAAGCCCGCCACGGCGTCGTCGGAGTCCAACGCGCAACAGGCCGCCGCCAAGGCCTTCGACGGCGACCAGTCCTCCCGCTGGGCCGCCAGCGAGGCCGTGGACAACTGGCTGCGGGTCGACCTCGGCACCACGTACAACCTGCGCGAGGTCGTCCTGCGCTGGGAGGCCTCCTACGCCAGGTCCTACCGGCTGCAGGCCTCCACCGACGGCACCACCTGGCGCGACGCCTACGTCCAGGCCAACTCACCCGGCGGCACGGAGCGGCTGGCGGTGACCGGCCCGGCCAGATACGTCCGCATGCTGGGCACCGCCAAGTCCGGGCAGTGGGGCTACTCGCTGTACGAGATGGAGGTGTACGCCTGATCTCCCGGCCCGCACGGGAGGGGTGTCGGCGCCCCTCCCGCTCGGTCAGCGCACGCGAGGATCCGGGCCTTCGGTGATCCCCCAGGTCTCCGCGAGCCGGCCGTCTTCGATACGGAAGATCTCGATCAGCGTCGGCTGCGCGGCGCCGTCCGGGGTCGTGATCCCCTGGACGGACGAGCGGATGGCGACCTTGTCGCCGTCCACCAGCACGTCCTCGGCGACGACGCGCATGTCAGGGAACTGTGTCACGACCTGACGCCAGACGTTCTTGCCCGCCTCGAAGCCGATGGTGCCGAGCGCATGGCTGTAATAGTCCGGGGTGAACAGGCCCTCTGCCTCGTCGAACTGCCGTGTGTTGAAGCACTCCTGCATCCGCAGGACCAGTGCGCTGGCATCGTCGCGCGTGTTCATCGCATGGTCTCCCTCGTGGTTGGCTTCTTGTAAGCGGTGCGCCGCCCCGTTTATTGTCGCCAGCATACGGTGCGCCGCCCCGGTTAAGCTAGGCGTGCCATGAACAGCCAACCGCCCAAACGGGCCTCAGCGGAGTCGCCGGCCGCTCCCAGCGGTGACCGGACGCTGCGAGCCGACGCGCGTCGCAATCGCGAGCAGGTCCTGCGCACGGCGCAGCGGCTGTTCGCGACGGAAGGCCTCGGCGTCTCGCTCGACGAGATCGCCCGCCGCGCGGGCGTCGGCCCCGGCACCGTCCACCGGCACTTTCCCAGCAAAGAGGCGTTGTACCTCGCCGTCGCGACCGACGAGTTCGAACAACTCGTGGCGGAGGCGGAGGAACTCGCAACCACCGACGACCCCGCGGCCCTGTTCACGCAGCTGTCCCGGATGATCGCCACGGGCGCCGAGAACGTCACCGTCAAGAGCGCACTCGAAGCCGCCGAGCTCGACCTGCGCACCGCCGCCCCGAAGGTCGCGGCAGACCTCACCCGCCATGTCGCAGACCTGCTCGACCGCGCCCACGCCGCCGGTGCCGTGCGCCCGGACGTCACGGTCGACGACGTGATGGCGCTCGTCGCCGGCGCCTTCAGTGCGATCCGTCACGCCGGCGCCGAGACCAGCCCCGAACGCTCGGCACACATCGCCCAGATCATCCTCGACGGGCTACGCCCGCAATCGTGATCGCGCCGGGCGGGCCGCCACGGTGCTCGACGCCCCGCCCGCCGGGATTCGGTTACATGCCGGGCACGGTCTTGTGGTTGACGTAGGCAACAACGGACACCGACGTTCCGTCCTCATGCAGCAGGTACGACGAGGACAACTCAGCCGGCTCGCCCCCGGTGATGCTAGGCGCGGACCAGTCGGTGCGGACTAGCAGGTAGTGCTCGTCGAGGCGCTGCTGTTCGGTGCGGGTGAGCTGAGCGGGCCCGTAGCCGGCGGCGGCGAACATCTGGGCCCTGCGAGGAAGTATCGCGAGGAAGTCCGCCCGGGAAACCGGCCGGGCGCCACCCGCGTCGGCGAACAGGAACGGGTCCGCGAACAGCTCCACACTGCCCGCACCGCCGAGCGCGGCCAGGAACGCGTGGACGTTCGGTTCGACATTGGCAGAAGTCGCCATGTGTGTCCTTTCGAAGGCGTGCACCCACCGTAGACACAAAGGCACTTAATCATACCATAGTCGGACATAAATCTCCAGTACCAGGCGGCCGAGTTCCGGATCACCGTTTCGGCCATCGCCGAAGCCACCCCGCGCTGCCAACACCGTACGGGCATAGCCGACGGAAACGTCAGCGCAGCGCGGCCCGGTCCGATGCGCGACGCCGCGGCCGGCGCACATTCCGACGTCGGCGTCAGAGCCACTGTCGACCGTTGTCGACCAGGCCCTCGACTGCGTCTCTGCGACTGGCCGGCGGAGGCAGCGTTCCGCATTGCGCCCCGGTGCAAAGCACGGTGTCGAGCCGGGCCGGGAATCGTTTCCGGGTGCGCGGGGAGCGCAAGAACGTGCCGATCCTGGACGGTCTCGGGACCACTCCGCGTGCGCAGGGGCGTGGCGGCGCGATCCGTGAGTCCATTACGAACTGAGGGACCCCGCATGCGCGGGGATGCTGGTTGTGCGTCTCGACGTACAGGCCATTGTCAGGACCGCCCCCTGCGTGCGCGGGGAACACCCAATGTGCCTGATCAGCAGATCGAGCGGCAGGAACTCCCGCGTGCGCGGGGAACACGGGCTGCGTCAGTTCTCTCCCGACGTCGCCGACGGGACCACTCCCCGCAGGCGCAGGGAGCACTCGCGGCTGAGTTCGTGGACGCCGTACTTCATGGGACTACCGCCGCGTGCGCGGCGAGCACTGCATCGTCGAGGGCAGCTTCGGCTGTCAACGGTCAGGACGAACAGACCACCCCGCGTGCGCGGGGAGCACACTTCCTCACGGCATCCATCGCCGACGTGGGCAGGACCACGCCCCGCGTGCGCGGGGAGCACGCCCGGATCGTGTTCCGGGCGCTGATCCGCGCGGGACCACCCCCGCGTGCGCGGGGAGCACTCGTTCAACCAGCTTGGCGTCGGCGGCCGGGTCGGACCACCCCCGCGTGCGCGGGGAGCACTACTCCACCACGCTCGCGGTGATGGGTGGCGCGGGACCACCCCCGCGTGCGCGGGGAGCCACGGATCCTTACGTTTCGCTGCACGGGCCCGCGGCGGACCACCCCCGCGTGCGCGGGGAGCACCTGGGAGAACAACGCCGTGCGGGCGCTGGAACGCGGACCACCCCGCGTGCGCGGGGAGCACCGGGCCATTGCGGTCGACGAAGTGCTGGGCCAGGGACCACCCCCGCGTGCGCGGGGAGCACTTGCCGTGCTCCTTGACGGCGGCGTTGTACTCCGGACCACCCCCGCGTGCGCGGGGAGCACTCGGGCAGCGGAAGGTGCATGAGCACCCGCCGGGGACGACCCCCGCGTGCGCGGGGAGCACGTGTCCGCGACGATCTGGCTGTGCGTCGCCGGGGGACCACCCCCGCGTGCGCGGGGAGCACGGACGTCTCGGGTCGTCGGGGATCGCCGCGGTGGGACCACCCCCGCGTGCGCGGGGAGCACCACTTGCTTTGCTCTGGCCGCTCTCCACCGCGCGGACCACCCCCGCGTGCGCGGGGAGCACGCGGAGATCGTCGACGGTGTCGGCGGCAAGCGGGGACCACCCCCGCGTGTGCGGGGGAGCACTTCGCCGGCGGCGTCTCACAGGTCGCCGGCGCCGGACCACCCCCGCGTGCGCGGGGAGCACACGATCTCCGGCCTTGACGCGACCCGCAACCAGGGACCACCCCCGCGTGCGCGGGGAGCACGAATGCGACATCTGCGGCGCGGCCATGGACGACGGACCACCCCCGCGTGCGCGAGGAGCACTGCGGAGATGACCGCGACGCAACTCCGCTGGACGGACCACCCCCGCGTGCGCGGGGAGCACACCGACCCCTCGTCCACGACACCGACAGAGACGGGACCACCCCGCGTGCGCGGGGAGCACCCGGATCTTCGTCCGGATCTCCTCGGCAAGCTGGGACCACCCCCGCGTGCGCGGGGAGCACTTGAGCGCGGTGAGCGCGACGTCGAGCAGCTCCGGACCACCCCCGCGTGCGCGGGGAGCACCAGTTCGCCGCGCTCATGGATGCCGAGACGTGGGGACCACCCCCGCGTGCGCGGGGAGCACCGCGTGCTAGCGGCCTTGAGCGAGGCGCGAGCCGGACCACCCCCGCGTGCGCGGGGAGCACGGAACCGCAATCCTGGCGAATTTCCTCGTGGAAGGACCACCCCCGCGTGCGCGGGGAGCACTCACTGGTGAAGCGCTGCATGTTGTTCCGTTCCGGACCACCCCCGCGTGCGCGGGGAGTACCCCACTTGCCGGCCCCCGGCCACTGACGCTTCTGGACCACCCCCGCGTGCGCGGGGAGCACGTGAACGCGTTCACCAGGTCCGGCCCCTGGCTCGGACCACCCCCGCGTGCGCGGGGAGCACACGGCGGAGTACCCCAACGGCGACCGCTTCACGGGACCACCCCCGCGTGCGCGGGGAGCACCCGAACTCCAGCGGCGTCGCCATCCAGTGGTACGGACCACCCCCGCGTGCGCGGGGAGCACCTCGACTCAACGACCGGCAACCACGAGGTCGAGGGACCACCCCCGCGTGCGCGGGGAGCACAAGGCGGGTGAGCCGGCGCTTCCGTGGCGCGGAGGACCACCCCCGCGTGCGCGGGGAGCACCAGCGGCCCGACATGTACGTGGATCAGAAGGAGGGACCACCCCCGCGTGCGCGGGGAGCACATCAACTCCGGCATTCAGAACATCAGCCAGCAGGGACCACCCCCGCGTGCGCGGGGAGCACGTCGGTGAGACCGACTTCCCGGACCCGTTCACCGGACCACCCCCGCGTGCGCGGGGAGCACGTCCCTCGCGTGTAGACAGTCCAGGGAGACCAGGGACCACCCCCGCGTGCGCGGGGAGCACGGCGGCTACGCCTACTACCTCGGGCAGCGGTTCGGACCACCCCCGCGTGCGCGGGGAGCACGCCGAGCCGGTGGGCGCGGACCTGGATGACCCGGGACCACCCCCGCGTGCGCGGGGAGCACTTCGTCACCTGGACGAGCGTGTTCTGGTTGCTGGGACCACCCCCGCGTGCGCGGGGAGCACGCGAGGGGCCACGCCTGGTCGCAGCCGCAGCACGGACCACCCCCGCGTGCGCGGGGAGCACTATCCGAAACGCAACGGCGACTTCGCCGATACCGGACCACCCCCGCGTGCGCGGGGAGCACGAGTTGGCCGCACGCCTGCGGGCCGCGCCCACGGGACCACCCCCGCGTGCGCGGGGAGCACCAGTTCGCCCAGGCAGACGGAGCCCCGCCGGACGGACCACCCCCGCGTGCGCGGGGAGCACTCCAGCTCAAGAAGACCGGCATCATCTCCGCGCGGACCACCCCCGCGTGCGCGGGGAGCACGAACTGACCGCCGAACCGTGATCTCTTCCCCGGGGACCACCCCCGCGTGCGCGGGGAGCACGGATCGAGACTTCTGCCTTCATTGACGTTTCTCGGACCACCCCCGCGTGCGCGGGGAGCACACTTCTTGACCTGTGGGTTTGAAGATCAACTATTGGGATTTCGTTCGCTTTGTTCGCGGTGTGCCGAGATGCGGATCGCGTGCAATGGATGGTGTTCGGTGGCAGTGCGCTCTCATTGTTGCATCTTGGGTCAGGTTGAGGGTTGTGACTGGGTGGATGGCAGCGGGTTCGCATCTTCGACGAGGCCGGCGTCGGGGCTGTGTGGTCAGGGTTGCGGTGGTGGTTCGTGGGGTGGCGTCAGGGGCGGTGACGCGGTGCTCAGGTTGGGTCGCCGTGGTTGAAGTGGACGGTGAGGGTGCCTGAGGTGAGGCCGTCGCTGATGTCTTGGGTGAGGGTGGTGGCGGTTGCGGCGGCCTGGTCGAGGTCGGTGCGGAGCTTGGCCAGTTTGCGGAAGGCTCGGCCGTACTCCTGCTGGTCGCGCAGGGTCAGGACCGGGATGGTGAGGCGTTTCAGGTCGATGCGCAAGGTGCCGCTGCTGGCGCTGGTTGCGCGGCCGGCGACGCGGAGGTTGTCGGTGCGGGAGAGGGCGCCGGCGACGAACCAGGCGTCGAACTGGTCGGGGTCGATGCGCAGGAGTTGCGTGCCTGGTTCGAGGTCGGTGCCGGCCTGGTCAGGGGTGGCGACGTGGACGCTGATCTGCCGGCCGATGACGGGGATGAGGAGGTCGTCGGCCTGTACGCGGGGCGGTTCGTCGTCCTCGGCAGCGCGAGTGCCCACGCTGGGGGACGACGGTTCGGTGACGTCGGTTTGCCGGGTGCGGGTGGCGCGCAGGATCGACATGCTGCCTGAGCGGATCAGGTCGGCGAGGCTTGCTTGGGGTGCAGAGTGCAGCGCCGTCGCCGTTGCGGGCCGGACCCTGGGGAGCCGGTCTCGGACGTCGGCGAGTAATCGGTCGAGTTCGTCGATGGTGGCGATGGTTGCGGCTGGATCGGTGGCCTGCTGGTTCGCCGGTGGTAAGTAGCGTTGCGGCGTCAGGTCCACCTGGTCGTCGAGGACGTCGATGGCGGGGACTGTGCGGCGTACGCCGGGAACGTCGGTGTGCCGGCCATGTTGGAAGTCGTGCCAGGCGGTGCCGGCGAGTTCGGCGAGTGGGCCGTTGCCCGCGGTGGCGTCGACGAACAGGAGACGGTCTCTGGGTGGTTGGTGCTCGTCGGGTTGGGCGAGGACCCAGATGTGCAGGCCGATGCCGATCGGTGGCATGAGCCCGGCCGGCAGGGCGATGACCGCGCGAAGCGCGCCTCGCCGGACCAGTTCGGCCCGGATGCGGCGGCCGGCTGGGCGTAGTGCCGCTGCCGGTGGCATGAGGACGACGCTGATGCCGCCGGGGGAGAGGTGTGCGAGGGCGTGCTGGACCCAGGCGAGTTCCGGTTCTGTGCGCGGGGGCATGCCGTACACCCACCGCGGGTCGTACGTGAGGCGGTCGTGTCCCCAGTCGTGGATGCCGAACGGGAAGTTGGCCACGACGATGCCGGCCTGCACGTCGGGGAACGCGTCGGCGAGCATGCTGTCGCCGATGTGCAGCTTCGGCGGCGGGTTGGGGCGGCCGGCGGCTTGGGCGCGCAGCTGGACGAACCACAGCCGCAGCAGGGCGATGAGCACGTACTGCGGCTTGATCTCCTGGGCGAAGCATTCGATTGTCGTGCCGGCCTGTGTCGCTCGGTCGGTGGCCATGCGGACGATCGATCCGGTGCCGCAGGTGAAGTCGAGCAGTCGTTCGCTGGGGCCGGCGATGGTCAGCATGGCTGCTGCGACCGGGTCGGGGGTGCTCGCCAGGCCCGACATGGACTGCGCCGAGGTGGTGTACCGGTGGTGCAGGTATTCGAAGGCGGTCTCCGGGTCCTGTTCCTGGCTCAGCTGGTGCACGGTGCGCAGCACCGTGGTGAGTTGGGCGTCCCAGCGGTCGGGCAGCACGGTGGCGACGAGGTCGGCCAGTTCGCGGTCGATCCTGCGCAGTTGGGTGAGTAGCTGCTTCGGGGTCGGCGGGGCGGTGGCGTCGTCGGGTTGGGCGGCTCGGGTGAGCAGGTATGCCCCGGCGATGCCCAGCACGTCGCCGATGCGCGCCGCCGGCTGGAAGCTTTCGATGTGGCGCCAGACCCACTGTTCGGTGCCGGCCTGGTGCAATTTGCCCTGGCGGCGCAGCCAGTCCTCGACCTCTCGCGCGTTGAAGGACGGGCTGGTGGGGGTGCCGCCGACGGGGGCGGGAAAGTCCGCGTGCCGGCGTCGCCAGTTGCTCACCGCGGCCCGCCCGACATTCGCCAGCTGGGCGATGCCGCTGGCGGTGAGGGTGGCATCGCCGATGGCCGTGTTCCGCTCGCCTGTCACCCGTGAACAGTAGCATATCGCAGATTATTGTTACTGGTGTTCACAAGACGTGCGTGCTACGGTCGGATCGTTCACGAATCACGGGAGGCGTCATGGCGCGGCGAGGGCGTAGTACGACGATCGGCAAGTTCGCGAAGCTCTACCAGGACCGACGGGTCTCGGAGATCCGGATGCTCGGCGAGCTGCTGCGTCACGAGCAGTCGGTGGCGACCGGCCGGACCTCGGGCCTCGACGCGCGAGCCGACCGTGTTGACGCCGCCCACCCCAACGATTGAAGGAGGACCATGAACACGATTGTTCACACCCACCCCGTCAACGGCCGCATCGCCGACGTTCGCGCCGGTCGAGTACCTCATGCATGGAGCGCGGCGCCTCGATAGCCCGGCTCGGGTCGCGCCCGACTACGCGAGGGTCCGCATCGACCCGGACCTGGGCAGCGCGATCGCGGACGCCTACATGGCGGCGCCGATCCGCGACGAACGGGCCTTCGCCGCATACGCGGCGTTCGCCGAGCAGACGGTGCGCCAGTACCACTTCCTGGTCGGCCGGGTGGAGTTCGGCGGCCTCGGCGTGACGGTTCGTGTCGTCGACGACGACCCGTATCCGGACGCGCTCGCGATGGTCGAGGACGTGCGCCGGCGGCGGCTGCGCGTGTTCGCCAGCGCCGCGAGCAACAACCCGCACCCGTACCTGAGTGACGGCGAGAACGACATGTTCCGTGCGGTGCACGACGCGTTCGGTCATGCGGCGAGCGGCCGGGGCTTCGACGTGCACGGTGAGGAGGCTGCTTGGTTGAAGCACGGCGCGATGTACACACCGCTGGCGCGTCGTGCCCTGACCACGGAGATCCGCGGGCAGACCTGCGCGCAGGTCTTCCACTTCGGTGGCAGCCGGTTCCCGGAGCAGAAGGCGGTGCTGCTCGCGCGGCGGTTCAGCGATCCTCGTCCGGCGTTGGCCGGCGCCGGGACCTGACGACCCCTACCCGGTGGTCGGGTAGTCGGCGCGGAGCCGGGCGATCTCCTGCCGCAGGTCCGTCACCGCCGGGTGTTCGGCGCCGTCCAGCCGGATCCGCTGCCGCAGCAGGGTGTCGAGCAGGCGCAGCGCACGGTCGTGTTCGCCGAGCGGGACATGGGCGCGGGCCGCGCGGACCCGACAGTCGAACACCATCGGGTGGCGCTCGCCGTGCTGATCCGCCAGCTGGTCGGCGAGTTGCCGCCAGAGCCGTGCGGCGGCCCGGAACTGTCCTGCCGCGTGCAGGCGTTGGGCCTCGGCGTCGGCCTGGTCGGGGTCGAGGCCGGGGCGCTTGGTCCGGGCTGCCGGCGTGGTCGTGTGCTGCGCCGGCAGCTGCCCGACGATGGCGGCGTAGGACCGTACGGCGTCGATGTCGTCGTTGATGAACCCCGGCATGGGCGGCAGCGGCGAGCTGAGCGGCGCCAGCATGTTGTAGACGTCGACCGCGCTGTCCGGCCGGTCGTGAGGGTGCTCGGCGAGCAGCGCGTGCACGAGTTCGTCGAGCACCTCCGGCGTGTCGGGGCGGAGCCCAGCCGGGCGCGGTGGCGGGTCGTGCAGCTGGCGTCGTGCGATGGTCGTGGTCGTGTCGTCGTCGAACGGCGGCTGCCCGGTGATCAGGTGGAACAGCGTCGCTCCCAGCCCGTACAGGTCCGTGCGGTGATCGGTCTGCTCGTTGAGGATCTGCTCGGGTGCCATGTATCCGACGGTGCCGACACTCTCGCCGGTCCGCGTGATCCGGGAGTAGCGGCCGTCGTCGTGGATCAGGGCCAGCCCGAAGTCGAGGACCTTCACCGCGCCGCTCGGCTCCAGCATGACGTTGCTCGGTTTGAGGTCGCGGTGGATGAGGCTGATCTGCTGCGCAGCGATCAGCACGCTGCTGATCTGTGCCCCGATGGCGCAGATCCAGGGGATCGGCACCGTGTCCTGCTCGACGGTCAGGTCCGCCAGCGTGATCCCGTTGACGCGCTGGAGCACCAGGTACGGGCGGCCCTCGTGGTCACCGAGATCGAAGACGGCCGGTACGCCGGGGTGCTCCAGCCGTGCGGTCAGCCGCGCTTCCTTGAGGAACCGTTGGAGCAGGTCGACGCTCAACTTCGCCGGGTTGATGACCTTGATGATCACCTTGCGGTCCAGGAGCCGGTCCCATGCTCCCCAGATCTCGCCGAGCCCGCTGTGCGCCACGGGCAGGCGGTCCACCTCGTAGCGGTCTTTCAGGCACGCGTCCGCCATCACGTCCGTCAGCCTATCGAAGGGTGCCGTGGTTCCGGCGGGTGAGCCGATCGGCTGACCACCCTTCGGTCGCTCGGTCGTGAATGGCAGCCATAATGAATTTGCTTGTAGCTACTGTTCACAATAGAGTCATGTCGACCGATGGGCGTCACGCGGCAGCGTGTGCGCCAGACCGACGATGCGGAGGAGCGGCGTGGCCGAGCTGGCGATCGATCGGGAGTTCCTGCTGCGCTTCGGCACCCTGCCGCGGCCGACCCAGCGAGCCGTTCACAGCGCGATCCAGAAGTTCGCCCAGCACGTCCACGCCGGGCTGCACCTGGAGAAGCTGACCGGCGCCAGGGACCCGAACGTGCGGACGATCAGGATCGACAACTTCTGGCGAGGGATCGTGGTGGCGCTCGGCGGCGCCAGGTTCCTGTTGAAGGACGTCATGCCGCACGACGACGCCAACGCCTACGCCGTGCGGCACATCTTCTCGGTCAACCAGGTGCTCGGCATCCTCGAGGTCCGGGACCAGGGCGGCATCGAGGACTTCGAACGCACCCTGCCGGCCGAGCCGGCCGCCGCTGGACTGTTCGAGCAGGCGTCCAACGCCGACCTGGAGCGGTTCGGATTGAGCCCGGACCTCATCCCGCTGCTACGCCGGATCAATTCCGACCGCCAGCTGGACAGCCTCTGCGGCCTGCTGCCGCAGGTCCAAGGCACCGTCCTGAGTGGACTGGCATCGGGAATGTCCGTCGCCGACGTCTGGGACGAGCTGTCCGAACAGATCCTCGCCGGACACGAGCCCGGCGAGGTGGACACCCGGAACCTGGAGGCGGCCGCCCGTCGCATGCCCGACCGGATCACGTTCGTGTCCGGGCCGGTGGAGCTCGCGGCGATCCTGGAGCACCCGTTCGACCTGTGGCGGACGTTCCTGCATCCGACCCAGCGAGATGTCGCCTACCGCGAGGAGTACAGCGGCCCGGCGCTGGTCGCCGGCAGCGCCGGCACCGGCAAGACGGTCACCGGCCTGCACCGTGCCGTGTTCCTCGCCGGTCGGCTCCCCGACGACGGTTCGAAGGTGCTGCTCACGACGTTCACCCGCGCGCTCGCCGAAGCGCTCGCCCGGCAGCTGCACCGGCTCGCCGGCGACCCGGCGGTCCGCGCCCGCATCGACGTGGTCAGCATCGACAAGCTCGCCCACGAGATCGTCTCCCGCCACCGGAAGGTCACCGTCGCCGACGAAACCGTCCTTGGCCCATTGTGGGACGAGGCAGCCGCGGCCGGGCCGACGTACCACAACCGGGCCGGCCGGATGACGAGGTTCTCCGCCGCGTTCCTGCGGCGCGAGTGGGAGCAGGTCGTCCTGGCCCAGCAGCTGACCAGCGTCGAGGCGTACCGCGACGCCGTCCGCGCGGGCCGCGGAGAGGGACTGCGTGCCGGGCAGCGCGACGAGGTCTGGGCCGCGATGCAGCACGTCGTGCAGCAGCTGGCGAAGCGGCGGTCGCACACCCACACCCAGCTCGCTGACGAGGCCACCGCGCTCATCCAACAACGACCGGCACCGTACCGCCACGTGGTGGTGGATGAGGGGCAGGACCTGCACCCGGCGCAGTGGCGGCTCCTGCGGGCACTCGTCGCGCCCGGCCCCAACGACCTGTTTCTGCTGGCCGACCCGTACCAGCGCATCTACGACAACCAGGCGTCCCTGGCAAAGCTCGGCATCCAGGTCCGCGGGCGCACCCGGCGGCTGACCGTCAACTACCGCACCACTCACGAGATCCTGAACCTGTCGGTGCGGGTGCTCAGCGGCGATCCCGTCGTCGGGCTCGACGGCGACGGCGACACTCTGCGCGGATACCGATCCGTCACGCACGGCGCGGAGCCGGTCCTGACCGCCCACACCGACCGCGACGGCGAACTGGACACGCTGATCGAGCGGGTCGGCACCTGGCTCGAGCAGGGCGTCGAACCACACGCGATCGGTGTCGCCGCCCGTACCGGCAGCCTCGTCAAAGCCATCACCCGCACCTTGACCGACGCCCACATCGACGTCGCCGACGACCGTCGCGGTGTCGACGGTGTCCGGGTCGCCACGATGCACGGCCTGAAAGGGCTCGAGTTCCGGTGCCTCGCCGTCGTCGGACTCGACGCGGGTCTGCTGCCGGCGAGGAACGCGGTGACGCCCGAGGCCGACGATCCGCACGCTCACCGCCAGGACCTGCAGCGCGAACGATGCCTGCTGTTCGTCGCGCTGACCCGGGCCCGCGACGTGCTCTACCTGTCGCACACCGGAACCCCGACAACACTGCTGCCGGCCGCAGGTGCCGTGGTCGCTGCGCGGGCGGCGGTCACCGGATGAGCACCGTGACGGCGGCCGGCGGGCCGCGACTGGGCGAAGGCGCCCGCGCCGCCTGGGGCAAGACCGACCGCACCGGCACGTCACCGGTCGGCTGGCTGCCGTTGTGGCGGCACCTCGCCGACTCCGCCGACGTCGCCGGACGGCTCTGGGACCACTGGCTCAGCCCCACCGTCCGCGACCTGATCGCCGACCAGCTGCCCGCCGGCCCCGCCGACGGACGAACGCTCGCGGTCTGGCTTGCCGGAACACACGACATCGGTAAGGCAACGCCCGCGTTCGCGATCCAGGCGCCGGCACTCGCCGAGCGGATGCGCGACCGGGGTCTCGGCTTCCAGCCCGCGCAGATCAAGGCGGACCGGCACCTCGCACCGCACGCCGTCGCCGGTCACGTCATCCTCGCCGACTGGCTGAACGGACAGGGCTGGGACGACCCGCACCCGTACGCAGTCGTCGTCGGCGGCCACCACGGCGTCCCGCCCACCGACGAGCTCATCGCCGGTGTGGACGCGCGCCGGCACCTGCTCGGCGACCAGGCATGGCAGGAGATCCAGCAGGAGCTGCTGACCTGGATGACGGAGCGGTCCGGCGCCGGTGACCGGCTCACCGCATGGTGCGGCACGCCGCTGTCCCAGCCGGCTCAGGCCGCGCTCACCGGCCTCGTCATCGTCGCGGACTGGGTTGCCAGCAACGAGACGTACTTTCCGTACATCCTCGACAGCTCGGACAGCGTCCGGTTGCACACCGGCTGGGAACGCCTCGACCTCCCGGAACCCTGGACGCCGGCCCCGGCACCGGCCGATGTCGACGCGCTGTTCACCACCCGGTTCGAACTGCCCGCAGGCGCCACGCCCCGGCCCGTCCAGCGCACCGTCGCGGACCTCGCCACCACCATGCCGGCACCCGGAATGATCATCGTCGAGGCGGCGATGGGCGAAGGCAAGACCGAGGCGGCGCTCGCCGCCGTCGAGATCCTCGCCGGCCGGACCGGCGCATCCGGGTGCTACCTGGCGCTGCCCACCCGCGCCACCAGCGACGCCATGTTCGGCCGGATGCTGTCGTGGCTGCGCAGGCTTCCCGACGCCGAACCCGGCCGTGGCGCCCGCGACGTGCGGCTCGCGCACGGCAAGGCAGCGCTCAACCCCGAATACGACCGGCTGCGATCCACGCCGCTTCCCAGCGGCATCGCCATGGACGCCGGCGGCGCCGACATCGGCGTCCATGCCTGGCTCGCCGGTCCGAAGCGCACTCTGTTGTCCAGCTTCGTCGTCGGTACCGTCGACCAGCTGCTCTTCGCCGCGCTGCGCAGCAAACATCTCGTGCTGCGCCACCTCGGGCTGGCCGGGAAGGTCGTGGTCGTCGACGAGGCGCACGCCTACGACGTCTTCATGGGCCAATTCCTGGACCGTGCGCTGGAGTGGCTCGGTGGCTACGGCGTCCCCGTCGTCGTGCTGTCCGCGACGCTGCCGGCGCGGCGCCGGGCCGAGCTGATGGCCGCCTACGACAACGGCCGTCTCGGCCCACCACCGAAACCCACCTGGCGTGACCGCGGCAAACCGAAGGTCGACCCGTACGCGGACATCCGCACCGATCTGCGCTACCCGCTCGTCACCGTTTCCGGCGAGACGCGCGGCGCCACCGCGACCAGTTGCGTCGACTCGGGCCGCGGCGTCACGGTCACCCTGCACCGCCTCGATGACGACCTGCCGGCGCTCGCCGAACTGCTCCGCGACCGGCTCGCCGAGGGCGGCTGCGCGCTCGTCGTCCGCAACACCGTGCGACGCGTCCAGGAAACGGCCGTCGCGCTCCGGGCGTCGCTCGGCCCGGACACGCCGGTGTCGGTGGCGCACTCCCGGTTCATGGCGGTCGACCGGGCGGCGAAGGACCGCTGGCTGCGGGACACGTTCGGACCGTCCGGCGCTAACCGCCCCGCCAGGCACGTCGTCGTGGCCAGCCAGGTCGCCGAGCAGTCCCTCGACATCGACTTCGACCTGCTCGTCACGGACCTGGCTCCGGTCGACCTCGTGCTGCAGCGCATCGGCCGGCTGCACCGGCACCCGCGCCAGGACCGGCCGGCCAGGGTCGCATCACCCGCCTGCTGGATCAGCGGCGCCGACTGGGACGAGGAACCGCCACAGCCGGTGCCGGGGTCACGCAGGGTGTACCAGACGTCCACCCTGCTGCGGGCCGCCGCGGTGCTCCTGCCGCACCTGGACGGCCAGCCGCTGCGACTGCCGGCAGACATCGCACCGCTCACCCAGACCGCCTACGGCGACACGCCCCTCGGCCCGCCGCAGTGGCAACCAGCGATGGCGGAAGCCGAGGCCCGGCACAAGGACGAGACCGCCGACAAGGAACAGAAGGCGAACGGATTCCGGCTCGCCGCCATGGGCGAGCCAGGGACGTCACTCATCAACTGGTTGTCCGGCGGCGTCGGCAACGCCGACGACCGCACCGCGCAGGGCTACGTGCGCGACACCGACGGCGAGTCCCTGGAGGTCCTGCTCCTGGTCCGGACACCGGAAGGGCTCGTGATCCCGCCCTGGATCGACGGCGGCGGAACGGCGGTGCCGACCGCGAGTGAACCACGTTGGCCGCTGCCCCGGCAGATCGCCCGATGCACGCTGCCGCTGCCCCGAACGATGACCGATCCCGACGTCATCGACGAGGTCATCGCCGACCTGGAGCGCCGGATCGACGTGAGCGCCTGGCAGACGAACCACTGGCTGGCAGGAGAACTCGTCCTGGACATCGACCGCGACGGCAACGCGACGGTGGCCGGCTTCGACGTGCACTACGACCAGCACGAGGGACTGCAGGTCACCCGCACCGCATGAAGGCCAACGAGCACCAAGGAGGTAGACCCGTGACCACCCCAACCCCGACGGCGGGGTTCTCGTTGCTGGACGAGGCGTGGATTCCGGTCCTCGACACCGCCGGACGGCGGCGCGACGTGTCGCTGCTCGGCCTGTTCGAGCAGGCCGCCGACATCCAGATGATCGCCTGTGAACTGCCGACGCAGAACTTCGCGCTGCTGCGGCTGGCGCTGGCGGTCCTGCACCGCGCGACGAACGGTCCACCGGGAGAGACGGCCTGGCGGGTGCTGTGGCAGGAGCCGCAGTTGCCGCTGGCCGACATCACCGACTATCTCGAGGCGTTCCGCGACCGGTTCGACCTGCTCCACCCGACGCACCCGTTCTACCAGGTCGCGGACCTGCGCGCCGGGAGCGACAAGGCGTTCGGGCTGGAGCGGCTGATCGCCGACGTCCCCAACGGCGAACCGTACCTGACCGCGCGGACCGGGCCGGCCATGCAGTCGATGACGCCGGCCGACGCCGCCCGGTGGCTCGTGCACTGTCAGGCGTTCGACCCCTCAGGCATCAAGACCGGCGCGCTCGGCGACCCGCGGGTGAAGGGCGGCAAGGGGTATCCCTTGGGTGTCGCCTCCGTCGGCGCGCTCGGAGGGGTGTACCTCGAAGGCGCCACGCTGCGGGAGACGCTCCTGCTCAACCTGGTCCCGATCGCGCCCGGCTGGCGATCCGCGAACGACCAGGACCTGCCGGTATGGGAGCGGGAGCCGCACACCTCCGTCGAGGAACCATCGGCCACCCGGGGCCCGTACGGCGTCCTCGGCCTGTACACGTGGCAGTCGCGTCGCATCCGGCTGTTCGGCGACCGGGACGCCATCACCGGCGCCGTCATCGCGTACGGCGACATCCTGGACTGGCAGGACCGGCACCTGCTGGAGCCGATGAGCGTCTGGGGCCGGAGCGGACCACGCGAACAGAAACTCAAACGGGTCCCGGTCTACCTGCCTCGGCCGCATCCACACGATCGGGTGCTCTGGCGCGGACTGCAGACGCTGCTGCCGCCGGCCCCGTCGGGCGGAGAACCTTCGCAGCGGCTGTCGCCGATGGTGCTGCAGTGGCTGGCCCGGTTGCGGGTCTCCGGAGTCGTCGGACCCGACTTCCGGGTGCGTTCGCGAGCCACGAGCATCACGTACGGCAGCAACCAGTCGGTGGTCGACGCGGTCTTCGGCGATGCCCTGACCATGAACGTGCTCCTGCTGGTCGACGGTTCACCGCTGCGGACCGCGGCCGTCGACGCCGCCGCCGACGCGGATGCCGCGGTCAAGGCGCTCCGCTCGCTCGCCGTGAACCTGATCCGCGCCGCGGGCGGCTCAGGCAGCGACACCGACGCGGCCGACCGCGCCGCCGAACGCGGGTACGCGTTGCTGGACCGGCACTTCCGGGTCTGGCTGGCCCGGCTCGGACCGGCCACGGACCCGGGTGCGGCGCGAGCCGCGTGGCAGCGGCGGGTGCGGTCCGAGATCGCCAGGCTCGGCCGCGAGCTCGTCGAGGCCGCGAGCCCGGCCGCCTGGGCCGGCCGCATCCTCGAGGACCGCAACGGCAAGCAGTCGCACTACTGCAGCTCCCAGGCCGAGGCATGGTTCCGCGGCAGCCTCGCCAGGGCCCTGCCGATGGCGGCCGACGACGCGAACCGACCCCAGGAGGTACTCCAGTGACGACCGCCGCAACCGAACAGCCGGACGCGCCGGCCCGCAAGACGTGGGGGTCCCGCCGCCGTCGCGAGCTCGGCGACCACGTCGCCCAGACGGTCGCGAGCCTGCAGGCACAGGTGCTGCGGGACCCGCCGAGACCAGAGGCGGTGAGTGCCTTGGCCCGGCTGCGACGCGGCATCGGCCGCACCCCCGGCTTCGACTACAGCCTCGAGACGTACCTGCTGGTGCCCGATCACCTGCTCGGTGCCCGGCCGGCCGACGACGCTGAGGCCGCCGACACGGAACAGGCAGTGCACGACGCGGTCACCCTCTACGCGCTGCACCAGCAGTCCCGCCGCGAACGTATGCACGTCAACGGGCAGGGCCTCGGCCATGCCATGGCACGCCTGACCCGTGCGAGCACCGGACCGGACGGCGTGCGACGGCGATTCGCCGCGCTCGGCACCGCCAGCACGTACGCCGAAGCGATCTACCACCTGCGCAGCCTCGTCACCATGCTCCGCGAGCACCAGATCCCGTTGGACTACGGCCTGCTCAGCGACGACCTCCGCGCGCTGCGGCACCCGACGTCGCGGGCCCGGATCCAGGGCGCGTGGGGACGGGAGTACTTCCGCAACAGCCCGGGCGCGACCATCGACACCACCGAGGAGAGCACCGAATGAACCGCATCTTCATCGACGTGCACGTGCTGCAGACCGTGCCGCCGAGCAACCTCAACCGGGACGACACCGGGTCGCCGAAGACCGCCACGTACGGTGGTGTGCGCCGCGCCCGGGTGTCCAGCCAGGCGTGGAAGCGTGCGGTCCGGCTCGCGTTCGCCGACCTGCTGGACAGCTCCCAGCTCGGCGAACGCACCAAGCGGGTCGGGGAGTCCCTCGCCGCGCGGATCAAGGCGCTCGACCCGGCGTTGACCGACGATGAGGCGTCCGCCCTGGCCGCCGGCGCGTTCACCGCGTCGGGACTGGCCAAGGCCGACAAGAAGAAGACCGAGGCGAAGGACGTCGAGTCCGGCTACCTGCTGTTCCTCAGCCGCCGGCAACTGGACAACCTCGCCGGCGCCGCGCTGGAGGCGTCGCGAGCCGGCACCACGTTGGACAAGGCGAAGTTCAAGGCGCTGGCGAACACCGAGCACTCGGTGGACATCGCCATGTTCGGCCGGATGGTCGCCGACATGACCGACATCAACGTCGACGCCGCCTGCCAGGTCGCGCACGCCATCAGCGTCCACGCCGTCGACAACGAATACGACTACTTCACCGCCGTCGACGACCGCAAGCAGGACGTCGCGGAGACCGGCGCCGGCATGATCGGCACCGTCGAGTTCAATTCCTCGACGCTCTACCGGTACGCCACCCTCAACGTCGACGCCCTGCAGCGCAACCTCGGCGACGCCGCCGCCACCCGGGCCGCCGTGGAAGCGTTCCTGACCGCCTTCGCCCGCAGCGTCCCGACCGGCAAGCAGAACACCTTCGCGCACCGCACCCTGCCCGACGCGGTCCTGGTCCAGATCCGCGACACCCAGCCCATCAACATGATCGGCGCCTTCGAAACCCCGATCCGGGAGACCAACGCCGACGGCCGCGTGCGGCTCGCCGCCGAGGCACTCGCCAGGCACACCCTGGACGTGGAACGCGCCTACGGTGAACAGCCGATCGCGACGTGGGTCACCCAGGTCGGCGAACGCACCGCGGTGCTGGCCGACCTCGGCAAGGCCGTGTCGTTCCGCGAACTCGTCAGCGGCGTGGGGGAGCAGGTCACCGCGGCGCTCGGCCAGCCGGCATGAGCGTGCTGCTGCTGCGACTGGCCGGACCGCTCCAGGCGTGGGGCGCCTCGAGCCGGTTCGCGCACCGCGGCACCGAAGTCGCCCCGACCAAGAGCGGCGTCATCGGCCTGCTCGCCGCGGCGAAGGGCATCCGCCGCACCGAACCACTCACCGACCTGCTTGGCCTTGAGTTCGGGGTACGACTGGACCAGCCCGGGCAGATCCTGCGTGACTTCCAGACCGCGCGGAGCCTCGACGGGCGCGCCAGCTTCCCGCTGACCTACCGGTTCTACCTCGCCGACGCCGCCTTCCTCGCCGCCGTCAGCGGCGAGCACCAGCTGCTGCTCGGGCTCGCCGAGGCGTTGAAACGGCCACACTTCCCGCTGTACCTGGGACGCCGCTCCTGCCCACCGGTCGGCCTGGTGTGCCTCGGCGTCCACGACGACACCGTCGACGGCGCACTGCACTCGTGGCCCTGGATCGCCGCCGACTGGCACCGCCGCAAGGCAGCGCGCACCGTCCGGCTCGAAATCATCCGCGACGCCCGGCCGGGCGAACCGTCGTTGGAGACGATCGCGGACGAACCGCTGACCTTCGACCCGGCACACCGCCGGCACACCTGGCGGGCCGTCCACCGCGGCCACGTCGACGTCGACAACGACCTCGCCGACCACGCCGCCGACCACGACCCGTTCAGTTTGCTGGGAGGCTGAGCATGTACCTCTCCCGCTTCATCGTCGACCCGGCGCGCCGCGGAGCCCGGAAGCTCCTCGCCTCCCCGCAGGCCATGCACGCCGCCATCCGCGGCGCATTCGCAGACCCCGCCGACTATGAGCGAGCCGATGCCCGCACCCTGTGGCGCCTGGACACCGCCGCGGTCGGCATTCTGCACCTGTACATCGTCAGCCCAGGGCAGCCGGACCTCACGCACATGGTCGCCCAGGCCGGCCGTGGCACCGCCGAGGCGTGGCAGACCCGGGCGTACGGCGGGCTGCTCGCGTCGCTGCAACCGGGCCAGCAGTGGGCGTTCCGGCTCACCGCCAACCCCACCCACAGCGGACGGAAGACCGCCGACTCGAAGGAGACCCAACGCTTCGGCCACCTCCGCCCGGAACAACAGACACAGTGGCTGATCGACCGATCGGCCCGCTGCGGCTTCACCGTCGCCACCCAGCAGAACAACGAACCCAACGTCGGCCTCCACCACCGCCAGACACAGACGTTCAGACGCGGCGCCGGCACGGTCACCCTCACCACGGTCACCTATGACGGACTCCTGGACATCACCGACGCCGACGCCTTCCGCCACACGCTGTCCCTCGGCATCGGGCACGGCAAGGCGTACGGGTGCGGGTTGCTGACCATCGCCCCGACCCGCTGAGATGACGATTCCCGGAGTACCACCGTCCGAACTGCCTGACCTCACCCGGGCCGAGGACCGGATCAGCTTCCTGTACCTCGAACGCAGCGTCATCCACCGCGACAGCAACGCCATCACCGCCACCGACGACAAAGGCATCGTGCACATCCCCGCCGCGTCCATCGGAGTGCTCCTGCTCGGACCCGGCACCAGCATCACCCACCAAGCCGTCGCCCTGCTCGCCGACCACGGCGCCACCGCCGTCTGGGTCGGCGAGCGGGGCGTGCGCTACTACGCCCACGGGCGTTCACTGGCTGCCTCCAGCCGGCTCCTGACCGCCCAGGCGGCGGCCGTCAGCCACCGCGACCGCCGGCTCGCCGTGGCCCGCACCATGTACGCGATGCGACTCCCTGGCGAGGACACCACCAACCTCACCATGCAGCAGCTGCGCGGCAAGGAAGGCGCGCGCGTCCGCCGCACGTACCGCGAGCACGCTGCGCGTACCGGCATCGCCTGGAATCAACGCCAGTACGACCGGGAAGACTTCGCGTCCGGCGACCCCGTCAACCAGGCGCTGTCCGCCGCCCACGCCTGCCTGTACGGCGTCGTGCACGCCGTCATCGTCGCGCTGGGCGCCGCACCCGGCCTCGGCTTCGTCCACACCGGACACGAACGCGCCTTCGTCTACGACGTCGCCGACCTGTACAAGGCCGAAATCACCATTCCGGTCGCCTTCGACGTGGCAGCCAGCGACTCCACCGACATCGCCGCCGACACCCGCCGCGCAGTCCGCAACCACGTCCACGACGGCGCCATCCTCACCCGATGCGTCCGGGACATCCGGACACTGCTGCTCCAACCACAACCCACCACCCCGATCGACGACGTCGAGGACTCGCTCGGCCTGTGGGACGACAACGGCCTCGAAGTGGCCGCCGGCCGAAACTACGGGGACTATGAGGACGTCGACTTCTGATGACGGTCATCATCCTCACCGCCTGCCCACCAGGCCTGCGCGGCCACCTCACCCAATGGCTCCTGGAAATCTCCGCCGGCGTGTACGTCGGCCACGTCAGCACCCGCATCCGCCGGCGCCTCTGGTCCCGCGTGATCGACATGGCAGGCCCAGGCCGCGCGCTGCTGGTGTTCCAGACCTCCGGAGAACAGCACCTCTCCTTCGAAGTCCACGACCACCACTGGAAACCGGTGGACCTGGACGGCATCACACTGATGCGCCGCCCCAGCGCCCCGGTGTTCAACGCGGCCCTGCCAACAGGCTGGAGCAAAGCCGCCCGCCGCCGCCGATTCGGCCGCCGCACTCAGCCCTCCAATCCCCAGCCGAAGGAAAGTGATTGAAATCGGCCAAGTGGATCTCCATCGCCCCTGATCAGAAAGTGTGCTCCCCGCGCACGCGGGGATGGTCCGCCCAGGCGCACGCTCGTGCTGCTGGTCGGGGTGTGCTCCCCGCGCACGCGGGGATGGTCCCGTCCACGACACCACGTAGGAAGGCCTGACACAGTGCTCCCCGCGCACGCGGGGATGGTCCCACGACGAAGGAGAGTGCCCGATGAAGCCCGCCGTGCTCCCCGCGCACGCGGGGATGGTCCGCCGACCGCGTGACCCAGACACAGAGAAGCCCCGTGCTCCCCGCGCACGCGGGGATGGTCCCCGCACCCCTACCGGACGGCAGAGATCAACGACGTGCTCCCCGCGCACGCGGGGATGGTCCCGCGGCGCCGACCGTGACGAGTTCCAACCCGTGGTGCTCCCCGCGCACGCGGGGATGGTCCGACGTCCCACTCGGCCTTCGACTCGAGCTGCACCGTGCTCCCCGCGCACGCGGGGATGGTCCGTACGAGCCGTCGACGCTCGGCACCAGCCCGCAGTGCTCCCCG
>NZ_JBEXUD010000032.1:0-61400 GCF_040614215.1 Dactylosporangium sp. NPDC006015 | reverse complement strand
AGCGCACGCGGGGATGGTCCCCAGTACGCGCTCCGCGACGTGATCGACCTGGGGCAGACGTCGGACGTGCTCCCCGCGCACGCGGGGATGGTCCCCAGTACGCGCTCCGCGACGTGATCGACCTGGGGCAGACGTCGGACGTGCTCCCCGCGCACGCGGGGATGGTCCCCCGGGGTGTTCGGGCAGCGTCAGGCCGAGGTTGTGCTCCCCGCGCACGCGGGGATGGTCCCTTCATGTACGCCTTCATGGTGTTCACCTCCTCGTGCTCCCCGCGCACGCGGGGATGGTCCCGGGAGGCGATCGCCTACCTGATCTATGCGTGGGTGCTCCCCGCGCACGCGGGGATGGTCCGTCGCTCTCCGCTTGCTCGGTCATGCCGGGCGGGTGCTCCCCGCGCACGCGGGGATGGTCCCGAACTCGAACTGATCGGCATGTGCGTCCAGTCGTGCTCCCCGCGCACGCGGGGATGGTCCGTTCCGCATCGCCGCGGAGGTCTACGACCCAGCGTGCTCCCCGCGCACGCGGGGATGGTCCTCAGCGCGTACGGGCGCCCGGCGGCGATCCAGTGTGCTCCCCGCGCACGCGGGATGGTCCGTCGGTGTACTTCGGGACCTTCACGACCGAGGTGTGCTCCCCGCGCACGCGGGGATGGTCCGACGTTGTGCCGCACCTGCGTGCGGACGCTCTCGTGCTCCCCGCGCACGCGGGGATGGTCCCGAGGACCGGATCGCGATGGGCAACGCGGGCAAGTGCTCCCCGCGCACGCGGGGATGGTCCCTGCGCGGGCGCGAGCACGCACAGGACACTCTTGTGCTCCCCGCGCACGCGGGGATGGTCCGGTCCGCGACGCCAATATCGAGAACGGCATGTCGTGCTCCCCGCGCACGCGGGGATGGTCCGCCGTTCGGGGAACGGTCCCGGGCGGCCGCCAGGTGCTCCCCGCGCACGCGGGGATGGTCCGACGTTGTGCCGCACCTGCGTGCGGACGCTCTCGTGCTCCCCGCGCACGCGGGGATGGTCCCGAGGACCGGATCGCGATGGGCAACGCGGGCAAGTGCTCCCCGCGCACGCGGGGATGGTCCCTGCGCGGGCGCGAGCACGCACAGGACACTCTTGTGCTCCCCGCGCACGCGGGGATGGTCCGGTCCGCGACGCCAATATCGAGAACGGCATGTCGTGCTCCCCGCGCACGCGGGGATGGTCCGCCGTTCGGGGAACGGTCCCGGGCGGCCGCCAGGTGCTCCCCGCGCACGCGGGGATGGTCCCAACCTTGCCGATCTTGCTGAGGCCGGCCGCGGGTGCTCCCCGCGCACGCGGGGATGGTCCGACACGGGGAAGTCCGCGAACACCGACTCATCGCGTGCTCCCCGCGCACGCGGGGATGGTCCCGGCGGGCGCTGGCAGGACACCGCGACCGGGCAGTGCTCCCCGCGCACGCGGGGATGGTCCCGACACCGACGTGATGCCGCCGAGGTAGGCGCCGTGCTCCCCGCGCACGCGGGGATGGTCCGTACATCCTGCACTGCTGCATGGTGGACCCGGCGTGCTCCCCGCGCACGCGGGGATGGTCCGGGTGCCGTCACCCCCCTGAGCGCCCCCAGGGAGTGCTCCCCGCGCACGCGGGGATGGTCCTCGTGAGCGCGTCGGCCGGCGCGGACAGCGTCGGTGCTCCCCGCGCACGCGGGGATGGTCCGGCCGACCAGTCGGCGCTGGTGACGTCGAAGCTGTGCTCCCCGCGCACGCGGGGATGGTCCGTCGCGGGCGGCACCCTCGCCGCTGAACGGGCCGTGCTCCCCGCGCACGCGGGGATGGTCCCGGCTTCGTGATTCGCCCCGAGAGCGGGCTCGTGTGCTCCCCGCGCACGCGGGGATGGTCCCCAGCTGCTCAGGCCGGACAGCGCCGACTGAATGTGCTCCCCGCGCACGCGGGGATGGTCCGAACGCGATCAGCGCGACGACGACCAGCCAGAAGTGCTCCCCGCGCACGCGGGGATGGTCCCGTGGCCACGACCCCCGACCGCAACAGGATCGTGCGCTCCCCGCGCACGCGGGGATGGTCCGGCCCGCCGCGCTGCCCTCGCCCTCGCGCTGCTGTGCTCCCCGCGCACGCGGGGATGGTCCGGACCGGCGCGCCAGCCTGAGCCTGATCGACGCGTGCTCCCCGCGCACGCGGGGATGGTCCCGGCTCGGGTCCGTTCGTCTGGCTCGACCCGGGGTGCTCCCCGCGCACGCGGGGATGGTCCGACGTCAACTACGGTCACGACCGGACCGTATTTGTGCTCCCCGCGCACGCGGGGATGGTCCGTGGCGGAACTGCGGTCCGCCGTGAGTCACCTGGTGCTCCCCGCGCACGCGGGGATGGTCCTCTGGTCGGCTCTCTCGTCGTCAAGGGCGGCGAGTGCTCCCCGCGCACGCGGGGATGGTCCCCGATGTGATCAGCGGT
The DNA here is from genome assembly GCF_040614215.1 of Dactylosporangium sp. NPDC006015. Classification (NCBI taxonomy): domain Bacteria; kingdom Bacillati; phylum Actinomycetota; class Actinomycetes; order Micromonosporales; family Micromonosporaceae; genus Dactylosporangium; species Dactylosporangium sp. NPDC006015. The sequence goes on along the minus strand of NZ_JBEXUD010000032.1, from coordinate 58,958 downwards.
GGCCGGACCGCCAGGTGTGCTCCCCGCGCACGCGGGGATGGTCCGCCCTCACGGACGAGCATCCGGTCGCGCAGGCGGTGCTCCCCGCGCACGCGGGGATGGTCCGCCGTTCCGCGGCCACGAGGACTACGACGCCAGGCGCTCCCCGCGCACGCGGGGATGGTCCGGCCTTCGACCTCGTCCAGGTCGACGACGAGACGTGCTCCCCGCGTACGCGGGGATGGTCCGCTCGCCGGCAACGCAGGCCTCGGCCTGACCGGGTGCTCCCCGCGCACGCGGGGATGGTCCGTTCGGGTACTTCATGGCGGCGAGGTGCAGCTTGTGCTCCCCGCGCACGCGGGGATGGTCCCGGATCGCGACGGCCCTCTCCTACGCCGGCGCCGTGCTCCCCGCGCACGCGGGGATGGTCCCAGGTCGCCCATCAGCCCAAGAACGTTCCCGCTGTGCTCCCCGCGCACGCGGGGATGGTCCCGCGACCGACACCACAGATGACAGCGCGGGTGAGTGCTCCCCGCGCACGCGGGGATGGTCCGGTCGAGCACTGGAATCCGCGCTCCGGTGCCGGGTGCTCCCCGCACACGCGGGGATGGTCCCACGCCGGACACGCCGGACGGGTTCGAGGATCAGTGCTCCCCGCGCACGCGGGGATGGTCCGAAGGTCGCGCCGAACACTCGGTGGGTGACCTCGTGCTCCCCGCGCACGCGGGGATGGTCCGTTCTTCTTGTGGTTGTAGACCGGCCACAGGAGGTGCTCCCCGCGCACGCGGGGATGGTCCTGCTCTCCGCACCGCGAATGAACGCCATTCGTGGTGCCCCCACGCACGCGGCGATGGTCCGCAGGTCACCGAATGTCGCCGCTCCCGAAAGACTGACCCCCGGGCCTGGAACCCGCCGACTCGCAAGGGGGCAATTTCCGGAAGCGCTGACACCGAACTCAAGCAGCTCCCGCCATCGTGCTCTCCGCGCACGCGGGGGTGGTCCCTACTACGTCGAGGCCATGCGGCCCACCACACAGTGCTCCTCCCGCGCGCGGGTGGTCCCGTGTGCCGCAGGTCGTGCGGCGTCGGCAGCGGGTGCTCCCCGCGCACGCGGGGCTGGTCCCCCCGAGACCGTGACGTCCGTCAACCCGTGCGCGCGCTCCCCGCGCACGCGGGGATGGTCCTCGCTCTTGCAGGCTTTCCCCCAGGTCGGGGTCGTGCTCCCCGCGCACGCGGGGGTGGTCCGATCAAGGCAGAGACGGCGCAGATCGAGGTGCAGTGCTCCCCGCGCACGCGGGGTGGTCCGGTGGCGCCGAGTTGCTCGGTTGCGGGGGCCGCCGTGCTCCCCGCGCACGCGGGGGTGGTCCCGCGTTGCCGACCCGTTCATCGGGGTCCGCGGGGTGCTCCTCCTGCATGTGGGGTGGTTCGCTGCCAGGACCCGGGCGTACCCGAGTTGCGTCGTCTCCAGCGTTGCCTGCGTCGGCGGCTTTGGGAGGGCGGTCAGGTGTTGAGGTACGTGAGGACGGCGCGGACGCGGCGGTGGGCGTCGTCGGATGGGGGGAGGTCGAGTTTGGCGAAGATGTTGGTGATGTGCTTCTCGACCGAGACAGGGGCCAGGACAAGCGTCGCGCAGATGGCGGTGTTCGACAGGCCCTGCGCCATGAGGTGCAGGACCTCGCGTTCGCGGGGAGTGAGGCCTTCGACGCCGTGGTTGCGGGCGTTGCGGGTGAAGAGTTGGCGGACGACTTCGGGGTCCAGGGCGGTGCCGCCGGCGGCGACGCGTTCGACGGCGTCGAGGAACTCGTCCAGGTCGGTGACGCGGTCCTTGAGCAGGTAGCCGACGCCGCCGCGGCCGTCGGCGAGGAGGTCGGCGGCGTAGGCGCGTTCGACGTACTGCGACACGATGAGCACCTTCGCGGCGGGGTCGGCGGAGCGGAGGCGCAGCGCGGCGCGGAGGCCTTCGTCGCGGAACCCCGGTGGCAGGCGGACGTCGACGATCGACAGGTCGGGGCGGTGCTCCGTGACTGCGGCGACGAGGGCGTCGGCGGTGTCGACGGCGGCGACGACGGTGTGGCCGGTGTCGGTGAGCAGGCGGATCATGCCGTCGCGGAGGAGGAGCAGGTCTTCGGCGATCACGATGCGCATGGCAGCTCCGCGTGCAGGACGGTTGGCCCGCCGGGCGGGCTGGACAGGGTGAGGGTGCCGTCGAGGGCTTCGACGCGGCGGCGCAGGCCGTCGATGCCGGGGCCGTTGGGGTCGGCGCCGCCGCGGCCGTCGTCGGTGACCGTGACGTGCACTGTGTCGCCGGTACGGCGGATGTCGACGGCGCCGGTCGACGCCGATGCGTGTTTGGCGGCGTTGGTGAGGCCCTCGGCGACGACGAAGTAGGCGGCCGACTCGACCGCGGCCGGATACCGGTGGTCAGGCGCCCCGTGAAGCGTGACGGGGAACGGGGTGTCGCCGGCGAGGGCGGCGAGCGCGGCGTGCAGGCCACGGTCGGTGAGGATCGGTGGGTGGATGCCGCGGACGAGGCGGCGCAGCTCGGCCAGGGCGTCGTCGAGCTGGCGGCGGGCGAGGGCCACGTCGGGCGCGGCGTCGCCGTCGGTGCGCAGCTTGCGGGCGGCGAGAGCGAGTGTCATCCCGGCGGCGACGATACGGGCCTGCGCGCCGTCGTGCAGGTCGCGTTCGATGCGGCGCAGCTCGGCGGCCTGGGCGTCGACGACCCGGCGGCGGGTCTCGGCGAGCCGTGCGGCCCGCTCGACGAGCCGGCGGTGCTCGCCCGGTGCGAGCAGCGCCGCGGCCAGTCGGGCGAGGCCGGTCGCGAGGGTACGGACGAGCCAGGCGGCGACCGGCAGCAGCGCCAGCCCGACCACGGTGAGCCCGAACCGGCCGGGAACGGTGGTCATGAGCGGCTTCATCGGCCACGGCGCGTGCGGGTTCGGCACCGCCCACGCCCACAGCGGCGCGACGATCGAGCCGAGGTCGACGATCGCGACGACAAGCCCGGCGACGCCACAGGCCAGGCCCAGCGGGAAGAGCACGACCAGCCAGGCAAGGTCCCGCCAGGTAGCCGGCTGGGCGGCGACCCCGGCCACCCGCGAGCGCCAGGCGCCGGTCACCGGCACGTACGGGGCGGCGACGGGCGCACCGAGCACCCAGCCCGCCCGGCGCCGCTCCACGGCAGCCAGCGCGCGGGTGACCCAGGCCGCGCCGAGGAACGCGGGCCCGCCGAGCTGGGTGACGGCCAGCAGCGTGACGACCACGGTGGCGGCGAGGCTCCAGACGAACCCCACCACCCCGGCGATCGGTGCGGTCGCCAGGTACGCCAGCGGCCGCACCGAACCCATGATCTTGCGCATCATCGCAGATGGTACGGGGTCAGACCCGGCTCGCCAGCGCCCGGCGGCGCAGCATGAGCCGGGTGGGCAGGAACCCGGCGATCAGCCCGAGGGCAGCGACGCCGCCGGCCATCGCCGCGTACGTGACAGGCTCGACGAACACCCGGAAGACGCCGTCCTGGGCGATGCTGAACGCCCCGACCACGATCCCGGTCACGGCCGCGCCGAGCAGCAGCCCGACGAGGACGGTGACGACGGCCTCGGCGCCGGCGAGGCGGTGCAGCTGCGGGGTGGTCGCCCCGATGAGACGCAGGTCGGCGTATTCGCGTCGGCGGGCCGTGGCGGCGATCGCGAACGTGTTGACGACGGCGATCGCGGTGAACCCGAGCGAGATGACGACCATGAGCTCCCAGGCGCCCTGCTGGTTCGACGCGTCGCCGGGCGGCGCGGCGTCGAGCGTCGGGGTGAGCCGCAGCCCGGGGAACTCGGCGCGGATCCGTTCGTCGGTGCCCGGCGTGTACCGGAGGCCGGCCGTGCGCACGAGCCCGCGCGGGTCGTGGGCGGCGACGAGTTCGGCGGGTAGCACGAGGTCGCCGAAGCCGCGCGATCGCTCGTACACCATGGAAAGGCGCAACTGTTGCTGCTGGCCGTCGGGAAGCCACAGCGGGACGAGGTCGCCGACGTTCCAGTTGTACTGCCGGACGAGTGCCGCGCTGGCCGCGAACCCGTCGGCGGTGTACGCGCCGGCGACGACGCCGAGGTCGAGGGCGGCGTCGGTGCCGGTGACGAGGAGGCCCTGCGCCGGGTAGTCCTCGGGCTTGCCGCCCTGCGCGACGATCACCCGGGTCGGCAGCTGCGCGGCGGCACCGGTCACGCCGGGCACCGCGGCCAGGCGGCGCGCGGCGTCCAGCGGCAGCCCGCCGGCACCGGCGACCTGGGCCGTGGCGGGCGCCGAGCGGGCCACCTGCTCCTGCCCGGCCAGGCGGCTCGACAGGGCGCCGTTGAGCAGCATGACGGTGTTGATCGCGAACATGAGCACGAGCGGGACGGCGACGGCGGAGACCCGGCGGTACTCGGCGCGGGCGACGAGCCCGGCCAGCCCGAACGGCCGGGCGACGATCGTGGTCAGCAGGCGGACGAGCAGCGGGCCGGTGGCGGCGACCGCGCACAGCAGCAGGGCGGAGGAGATGAAGCTCATCCCCATGCCGAACGGCCCGTCCAGCGGCACGAACGTGAGCACCGCGACCGCGCCCGCCGTCGCGACCAGCGCGGCGAGGACCCGCACGACGAGGCCGCCGGTCGGTGCCGTCGCCGTCTCCACGAGGGCCTGGGTCGGTGCGATCCGCACCGCCCGCCGCCCGGCGATCCGCGCCGCGACGAACGTGACCAGGACCCCGGCGGCCGCCGCGAGCAGCAGCACCGGCACGTTGGCGCGGACCTCGAACTGGGCCGGCACCGCGCCGAGCGTCTGGAACCGGGCGGCGACGACCCCGGCGAAAAGCACGCCGAGCGGGGCGGCGGGCAGCGCGGCGACGGCGGCGAGGACGGCGCTCTCCAGGCCGAGGACGCGGCGCAGCTGCTTCGGGGTGGCGCCGATCGCCCGCAGCAGCGCCAGTTCGCGCAGCCGCTGCCGGACGCTGAGCGTGACGGTGCCGATGAGGACGAAGATCGCCGCGAACGCGGTGATGCCGATGACGAACCCGAAGATGGAGATCGGGCCGATGTAGTCCGGCAGCGCACCGGGCAGGTCGGCGCGGACCCGGTCGGCGCCGGTGAGGACGTCGGCGGCACCGGCGGCGGCGCGGACGGTGGCGCGGATCTGGGCCGGGTCCGCGGTGCCGAAGATCCCGACCGCGGTCGGCCCCGGCAGCCCCGACACGGCGGCGACGTCGGCGTCGGCGAGGAACAGCGCGCCCTGCGCGGGCAGCCCGTCCCGGCCGGCGGGTGCGGCGATGCCGCTGATCCGCACGGTTCGCGCCCCGGTCCGGGTGGTGACCCGCAGCTCGTCGCCGACCGCGACGTGTCCTCGTGCCGCGAGGTCCGCGTCGATCACGGCCTCACCTGCGCCGGGCGTGTTGCCGTTCTTCATGGTGTACGGGGTGAGCACCGCCGACGCCCAGCCGTGCCCGATGACGGGCGCGTCGTCGGCGCCCCGCAGCGGGCGACCGTCCCCGGTGGTCGCCTGTACGGGGAACGCGTAGTCGGCGACGGTCGAGCTGACCCCTGGCACGGCGGCGATCCGGCCGGCGAGGTCGACCGGCAGGGTGCCGGCGCCGGTCAGCCGCTCGGTCTTGACCTTGCGCTTGACCTTGGTCTTGCCTTCCTTCTTGTGCTTGGTGGTCACCGTCTCCAGGCTGATCTCCCGCTCGCCCGCCACGACCGCGGAGGTCGCGGCGAACCGGTCCGCCGGCGGTTTCGCGGTGAGGACGGAGAACAGCAGCAGCCCGCCGCCGGCGAGCAGCGCCACGGCGAGGAGCGCGGCGACGAACGTGCCGGCGTACGCGCCGCGGTGCCGGCGCAGGGTGGCGATCGCGAGGCGGATCATCGGGCGCTCCCGGTCATGGTCGTGGCCTTGCGGTCGGTGACGGCGGTCATCTGGGCGGCGACCTGCGCCGCCGACGGGTTTGCCAGCTCCGTCACGATCCGGCCGTCGGCGAGGAAGACCACCCGGTCGGCCCGGGCGGCCGCCGCCGGGTCGTGGGTCACCATGACGATCGTCGTGTGCAGGCCGTCGACCGCCTCACGCAGCAGGTCGAGCACCTCCCGGCCGGTCGTCAGGTCCAGCGCGCCGGTCGGCTCGTCGGCGAAGATCACCTCGGGCCGGGCGGCGAGCGCCCTTGCGAGGGCGACCCGCTGCCGCTGCCCGCCGGACAGTTGCGCGGGGCGGTCGTCCTCCCGCCCGGCGAGCCCGACCCGGCGCACGACCTCCCGCGCCCACGCCCGGTCCGGCCGCGCCCCGGCGAGCCGCTGGGGCAGCAGCACGTTGTGCCAGACGGAGAGGGAGTCGATCAGGTTGTACGACTGGAAGACGAACCCGACCAGTTTCCGCCGGGCCTCGGTGAGCTTCGGCTCCCGCAGCCGCCCGATCTCCTGACCGGCCAGCAGCACCCGGCCGGAGTCCGGCCGGTCCAGGCCCGCCGCGCACTGCAGCAGCGTGGACTTGCCCGAGCCGGACGGCCCCATCACCGCGTTGAACGTGCCGGCGGTGAACGCCGCCGACACCCCGTCCAGCGCCCGGACCCCGGCGCCCGGGTACGTCTTCGTCACGTCGAGCAGCTCGACGGCCACCGTGTTTCGCATGCACCTCAGCGTTGTCGAGCGCCGCCGATCAGGGCACACGGCCGGCCCTGGTCTTCGTGGTAGGGCTGTCCCTACCCTGCCTGCGGCGGCGCCGGCCCGGCGGAGGGTCAGCGGCGATCGCGAACCGTGTGTAGGTTGTCGCCGAGAGGCGGGCGGGCCCGTCTGTGACGACCCCACAGGAGTGCGCATGATCGCCCGGTCCGCTGTCCGCCGTGCCCTGTTGGTGGCACTCGCCGTCGTCTGCGCCGTGGTCGGCTCGCTGGTGGCCGCCGCGCCGGGCCACGCGGCGCCCGCCTACGCGTCGTTCAAGGTGCTGGTCTTCTCCAAGACGACCGGGTTCCGGCACGACTCGATCCCCGCGGGCGTCCAGGCCATCCGCGACCTGGGCGCCGCCGACAACTTCACCGTCGACGCCACCGAGGACGACGCGGTCTTCACCGACGCCGGTCTCGCCCCGTACCGGACGGTGATCTTCCTGTCGACCACCGGCGACCCCGTCACGACCCAGGCCGGGAAGGACGCGTTCCAGCGGTACATCCAGCGCGGCGGCGGCTTCGTCGGGGTGCACGCGGCAAGCGACAGCGGCTACGCATGGGCCTGGTACGGCAAGCTCGTCGGCGCCTACTTCAAGGGGCACCCGGCCCCGCAGCCCGCCCGGCTCGTCGTCGAGGACACCGCGCACCCGGCCACGCAAGGGCTGGCCGCGTCGTTCACCCGGACCGACGAGTGGTACGACTTCCAGGCCAACCCCCGCGGTGCCGTGCACGTGCTCACGTCGGTCGACAACACGTCCTACACCGGCTCGACGATGGGCGGCGACCACCCCACCACCTGGTGCCAGAACTACGACGGCGGCCGGTCCTTCTACACCGCGCTCGGGCACACCGCCGAGAGCTACACCGAGGCCGCGTTCCTGCACATCCTGCTCGGCGGCATCCTCACCACCGCCGGCGCGGTCGCCGGGGACTGCGCGGTGCCCACGAACACCGTGATCAGCCTGCGGGCCCGGGCCAACAACAGGTACGTCACGGCCGAGAACGGTGGCGGCTCGCCGCTGATCGCCAACCGCACCGCGATCGGCCCCTGGGAACAGTTCGACAGGATCGACGCGGGCAACGGGCTGATCGCGCTGCGCGCGCACGCCAACAACCAGTACGTCTGCGCGGAGAGCGGCGGCAACGCGTCGCTGATCGCCAACCGTGGCGCCGTCGGCTCGTGGGAGAAGTTCCAGCTCGTCCGCAACGGCGACGGCACGGTCAGCCTCAAGGCGGACGTCAACGGCAGGTACGTCACGGCGGAGAACGGCGGCAACGCCGCGCTGATCGCCAACCGCACCGCGATCGGCCCCTGGGAACAGTTCGACCTCATCGGCTGAGCCGGGAGGCTCCGTCCGCTACGTCGCCGCGGCGGTCACCGCTACGTCGCCGCGGCGGTCGCCGGGGCGGCGGTCAGCAGCCGGTCGACGGCGTCCGCGGGCATGGGGCGGGCGAAGTGGTAGCCCTGCGCGGTCCGGTAGCCGAGCGCGGCGAGCCGCCGTGCCTGCTCCGGCACCTCGATCCCTTCCGCGACGACGTCCAGCCCGACGACCCGGGCCAGGGCCAGCACCGCGGCCGGCATGGCGCCGGCGCGTCCCGGGGCCGAACGCTGCACGAACGACCGATCGAGCTTGATCTCGTCGACCGGCAGGTTCTGCAGCAGCGTGAGCGACGACTGGTCGGTGCCGAAGTCGTCGAGGGCGACGCGGACGCCCATCCGGCGCAGCGCCTCCAGGTGCGTGACGGCGTCGCCCAGCGCGACGGCGGTGCTCTCGGTGATCTCGAGGGTGAGCCGGTGCGGCGCGAGGCCCGTGTCGGCGAGCACCGCGGCGACCCGGTCGGTGAAGGAGGCCTCGGCGAGCTGACGCGCGGAGACGTTGACGTTGACGGCGGCCGGTGCCAGCGGGCCGTGCTCGGCCGACCAGGAGGCCAGCTGCCGGCACGCCTCGCGCAGCACCAGGTCGCCGACCGCCACGATGAGACCGGTCCGCTCGGCGACCGGGATGAACTCGGCCGGCGGCAGCGTCCCACGGGTGGGGTGCGCCCACCGCACCAGCGCCTCGACGGCGGTCATGCGGCCGCTGTCCAGCGACACGATCGGCTGGTACTCCACGAACAGTTCGCCGTTGTCGACGGCCTGGCGCAGCTGGGCGCCGAGCGCGGCCGAGCCGGCCACCGCACCGGCCATACCGTCGGTGTACGGCAGGCAGTTGCTGCCACCGCCGTGCTTGGCGGCGTACATCGCGATGTCGGCACGGCGCAGCAGCTCACCGGCGTCGTCGCCGGGCCGGCCGCCGGCGATGCCGATGCTGGCGCGCACGAGCAGCTCGTGCCCGTCGGCCACGACCGGTTCGCCGAGGGCGGCGATCATCCGCTGCGCCACCTGTTCGGCGACGGCGGGGGTGACGTCGTCGAGGATCACCACGAACTCGTCGCCGCCCAGGCGCGCCACCACGTCGCCGGGGCGGACGGCCGCGACGAGGCGCCGGGCCACGGCGAGCAGCAGCGCGTCGCCGGCCGCGTGGCCGAGCGTGTCGTTGACGGTCTTGAAGTCGTCGAGGTCGACGAGCGCGACGCTGACGCCGTGCCCGGTCGTCGACGACAGCGCCGCGGCGAGCCGGTCGTTGAACAGCGCCCGGTTGGGCAGCTGGGTGAGCGCGTCGTGGGTCGCGTTGTGGTCCAGGCGGGCGACCAGGCGGGCGTTCTCCCGGAACACGGTGATCTGCCGCCACACCACCAGCGCGGTCAACGCCACGGCGGCCACCGCCGCGAGGCGCTCGTCACCGTCGTCGGTGAAGATGGCGACCAGCAGCAGCGTGTCGACGGCCGCCACCGCGAGGTAGGGGAGGTTGCTCGACGGCCGGGTGCCCGTCTGGCGTCGCTGGCCCGGCGCGGTGGGCTCCTGCCACTGCCGTTTCGCCGCCGCCGTCGCGCAGATCATCACCACGGGCACGGTGATCTGGGACAGCCCCAGGTGCGGCTGGTCCACGATGAACCGTTGCAGGAAGCCGCTGAGCGCGCCGCCGATCATGCCCGCGGCGAACAGGTGCAACGCGCCGCGGGCCACGAACATGTGCCCGGAGAGCGCGACCTTCGCGATGGCGAACACCGCGAGCAGCTCCAGGACGAGGGTGAAGCTGGCCGCGATCAGCGACGGCGCCCGGTAGTTGCCGGCCTCGAGCAGCGGGCGGGCCTGGTAATGCCACATGAACACCGTCGCCGCCACCAGCACCGTGCCGGCGTCCATGCCGATCCGCATTCGGTCCCCGCGGCTGGTGGTGCCCAGCGGCAACCGCCACAGACCCCACAGCAGCGTCAGCACGGCGCTGCTGTAGGCGGCCACGGTGAGGGGCGAGAGGTCCTGGCTGGCGACGCCGCTGCCGAGCGCGTCGCGGGCGTTGGATGCGACGCCGACCCCGGCCAGCGCCGCGCAGATGGCCAGGTGCTTCCAGAAGCGCCGGGTCGGTGCCGGGAACCGGGCCGATCGGGCGATCCTCGCCGCGGCGAACACCGGGACCACCACCGACAGGGGTCCCGCCAGCCACAGCAACACCAGCGGGGTCCGGGGACCGGACAGGTTGACGGCGAAGACGGCCACAGCGAACGCCGCCAGCACGGTCGAGGCGAGCGTCGGTCCGCCCGCCTCCTGGGCACGACGCTGGAGCCGCCGTGACATCACCAGCAGCTTCCCGTCATGCATCGCGGCCTCCGATCGAACACAGCACTGCTGTCACCGTCGGCGGTCGCGGGCCGGCGCTGAGCGGATTGCCCGTCCGCACCGCGATCGCAGCCCGACGGCAACGGCTCATCCCGACGGTCCCAAGCGGAACATCGCGTCTTTTCGTCAGGTGTACTGGTCGTGCCGGTCGACGAACCGCCGGCCGTCGTGGCTGCGGACGGCGGGCGTGGGGTCCGCGCGGAGCGCGTCGAGGGTGCGCACGGCGAAGACCTCGCTCATGCCCGCGGTGACCTGGTCGGCGGTCCACCAGTCGACGGCGGCCGCCTCCTCCGTCGCCGCCGGGGTGCCCGCGACGAGACGGGCCCGGAAGACGAGCGCGACGATGCCGGCGGTCACGGTCTTGTAGATGCCGGTCAGCCGCTCCGGTTCGATCTCCACCCGGGTTTCTTCGAGCACCTCACGGCGGACGCCCGCCTGCGGGGTCTCGTCGAGCTCCAGGATGCCACCGGGGATCTCCCATGCGCCGTTGTCGCGTCGCTGGATGACGAGCACCCGGCCGCCGTCGTCGGTGACCACCGCGGCGACGCTGACCGAGTGGCGCGGGAACTGGGTCATGGTTGTCCCTTCCTGTGGCCGGCGGGTCTGTCGGGTTCCCTGCGGTCGCCTTGGTGAGACGATGATCGATTCTTAGCATCGGGTCATGTCCTGGTTACCGAGGTTGTGGCGCGCCCTTCCCGCCGGCATCGTCCTGCTGGGGACGATGCTCCCAGCCGGCCCGGCCGCGGCCGCCCCCTGCACCGGTGTGACGTGCGTCCGGTACTACGCGGACATCACCGTCGCCGCGACGGTCGACCCGGCGACGCCCGTCCTCGCCGGCGTGATCCACAGCTACACGGTCCAGGTGACCAACACGGGCTGGCGCGTCGGCGGGAACACCGCGCCGCGGCCGGGGATCGGTCCCGACTCCGGACCGGTGTACGTGCACCTGCGCCGGGCGCCGGGTGAGCTGGACATCCTCTTCACCAACGACGGCGGGGTGCCCTTCGACTGCTTCCGGTGGGGCAGCGGCGCCGGCCACGTGGTCTGCCACGCCGAAAGCCTCCCGACGGGCACGACCAGCCAGTTCACGTACTACTTCCAGACACCGGCCGTGCCGGGCACCTACCAGTTCGGCATCGACGTCGACTCCTACCAGTGGACGGAGTACGACGAGACCAACAACGCGGTCACCCTGACCTACAGCGTCGGCTGACCCGGCCGGGCGCCCACGCGGGAGGACCGGACCGGGATGCGCTGACGCATCACTGGCGCGCACCGGCGTCAGGTGTGCCCGAGCCGCGGGGACGTCGTTGACCGACGTACCGCCCGGTGACGAAGATGGCCACGGTCGAGGCCGTGCCGGCGCCCATCACGGTCACGCCTCGACCGGCGAGCCGAGCTCGGCGTAGTGCCACGCGAGCCACGCCATGGTCAGCACGCAGCCGAATCCGAGCACCACACCCGCGCACTGCTTCGCCCAGTCGGCCCAGGCCAACCGGTGGGCGTGGCGGCGCTCCGCCTTCAGCAGCTCGATCAGCTCCCCGGCGGTGCCGGGCGACGCCTTCTCCCACTCGGCGAGCCTGTCCCAGGTGGCGAGGTCACGCCAGCCGTGATCCGCGGCGGCACCGGCGGGGTCGGCAGGCCGTGCGACAGTCCGGCGCTCGCGCACGACGTGCTCCTCGCGCGGTCGTGGGCCGTCGCGGCGGGCGGCCCGAGGCGGTGCAGCATCTGGTCGAGGTGCGCTTCCACCCGTGCCAGCGACTCGTCGACGGTGGCCTCGACGCCGGTGGGGGGCGCGGGCGGGGTGAGGTCCAGCGCGTCGAGGAACGCCGCCCACCCCCGCGACGCCCAACGCGGAAGCCGTCGGCGCCGGGCGGGTGGCTCGGGCGGGGGAGTGACGCGGGCCGGTGCCTCGCCGGTGTCGGTGCTGGTGTCGGCTGCCGGCGGCTCGACCCGCAGCTCAACCGGCGGCTTGACCGGCGGCTCGACCGGCGGGTTGATCGACGCCGGTCGGTGCTGGAACGTGCGGCCGGCCTCGGGCGTGCGCGTGATGGCGCCTGGTGTCCGCACCTCGGTGATGGCGTCCGCCAAGCGGCGGACCGCATCGTCGATGTCTTCGTCCAGGATTGATGAGAACGCCAGGCGCACCGCGTTCTCGCCGCCGTCCAGGAGGAAGTCGGTGCCCCTGACGAACGCGACCCCGTGCCGCTGCCCTTCCTGCCAGAGACTGCCGGCGTCGATGCCGTCGGGCAGCTCCACCCACATGAAGTAGCCCCCGTCGGGCTCGGTGAACCTGGCTCCGGGGATGAGCTTGCGCAGGGATGAGGCGAGGGTCGTCGCCCGTTGCCGCAGCGCGGTACGGGTGACCTCAACCGACCGGTCGAGGTCACCGTTCAAGCAGAACTGGTGCACGATGCCCTGCGACACCATGCTCGGGGACAGGTACTGGTTCGTGGCGCGGCGTGCGATGGCCTCGACCAGGCCCTCCGGACCGATCAGGTAGCCGACCCGGACACCGGGACAGACCGTCTTCGTGAACGACCCGACGTGCACGACGACGCACGCCGTGTCCCGCGACAGCAGATCGGGCAGCGGAGCACCCCGGAACCGGATCCGCGCGTACGGGTCGTCCTCGACGACGGTGAACCCGAACTCGGCCGCGAGCTCCAGCAGGGTCGCCCGCCTCGGCTCTGACAGCGTCATGCCCGACGGGTTCTGGAAGGTCGGGATGACGTACGCGAGCCTCGGTCGCAACCCTCCGTCGAGCAGGTGGCGCAACTCGTCGACGTCGAGGCCGTCCTTGTCGAGCGTGACCTGATGGACCTTGGCGCCGAGCCCGCGCAGCCGCAGCAGCACCCGGTCGTAGGTCGGCTTCTCCACCACGACGTCGTCGCCGGGACGGACCAGATGCTCGAACAGCAGCGAGACGGGCGGAAAATTGTCGCCGGGAGCGGCAAGGTTCCGCCGGTGCGCGGCGTATGTAGCGGCGGAGGTGCACTACGTGGATGCAGTGACCAAGTACGAGTTCACCGAGTTCGTGGAGCAACGCAGTCACGCGCTGTTCCGGTTCGCGTACGCGCTGACCGGTGCGCAACACACCGCAGAGGATCTGCTGCAGGGAGCGCTGGCCAAGGCGCTCATGAAGTGGTCGAGCATCACCGACCAACCCGAGCCATACGTCAAGCGGATCGTGTACCGCGACTGGGTCTCCGGGTGGCGGCACCGCAGCCGCCGGCCGGAGACGTTGATGGCCACGCCGCCCGAGGAGGTCATCGCCGACCCGAGCGAGCGCTCCGACCTGCGGCTGGTGCTCCGCGAGGCGCTGCGGGTGCTGACCCCGCGGCAGCGGGCCGTCATCGTGCTGCGCTACCTCGACGACATGACGGAGCAGCAGGTCGCCGACCTGCTCGGCTGCTCGACCGGCACCGTCGCCAGCTTGACGTCGCGGGCGCTGTCCAAGCTGCGCAGCGCCGCCGCCAGTTCCCCGACCCTGGATGGAGTACCGCTGTGAACAACCCCTTCGACACCGCGCTGCGGGGTGCGCTCGAGGATCTGGTGGACGAGGCCAAGCCGGTCGACCTCGCCGGACCGGCGGTGCGCCGGTATCAGCGGCTGCTGTGGCGGCGCCGCGCGCTGGTCGGGCTGGCCGGGGTGGCGGCGGTCGGCGCGCTCGCGATCCCCTACGCCGTCCTGCCCGACGACACGGCGGCTCCGATCACGCCCGGTGCGGTCGCGAGCTCGGCGCCGGCGCAGCCGACGACCCAGCCGGCCTCCCAGCCGGCGACCCCCAGCGCCCCGCCCACGCCGGGCCCGACACCGGCGTTCTCGGCCGGCCCGGTGGACGTCGGCGGTGGTCTCGTCATCGTGGCCGCGCCGGTGCACAACGGCACCCTGGTCCTGAACCGGAGCAAGGGCAGCTACCGCACCGTCCAGTACGGCACCGTCCGTCCGGCACCGTCGGGCGACCTCGCCGCCGTGGTCGACGGCCAGTCCGTGGGCATCCTGAACGTCGGCACCGGCAAGGTCCGCTGGGTCACCGGGCCGAAGATCGTCAGCGCCACACCGGACTGGTCGCCGGACGGCACGCAGCTGGTGTACGCGACGAACGGCACCGAACCGGACAGCATCCAGATGGCGGTCGCCGACGTCGCCGCGGCCACCGCGAGGAAGGTCGGCCCCAACATCGTGTGCCTGGAGCAGTGCGCGCCCGGCTGGCGATCCAACGGCACGGAGCTGACCCAGAAGCTCATCGACGACGGCACGGCCGTGTACTCGGTGGCGACCGGCGCGCGCGTCGGCGACACCGTGCCGGGCGCGGTCCCGGGTCGCCGTTCGTGGTCGCCGGACGGCAGGTTCGTCGTCGCCGCCCAGGGTCGGCAGGCCGCCGTGATCGACCTGTCGACCCGGCAGCCCGTGCTCACCCTGCAGGACGACGCGCGCACCGTGTACTGGACGGGCGCGGACGAGCTGGCCGTGGCGCGCCCCGACGGCGTGGTCCTGCTCGGCCTCGACGGCGCGGTCCGCCGCATCACGCCGTTGCCCGCCGACGTGGTCCCGGACGAGGCGACCTCCCTGGTGCTCGGCCGCCCCTGACCCCAGCTGCCCTGCCCTGTGCTGCCCTGCCCCGGCCGGGCAGGGCAGCGGTCGGGCTTGACGCATGCCGTTATCGGAATATGATTACGGTCGTGGCACGAGCAGCGACGACGTCGGACACGTTCAACGCGATCGCCGAGCCGCAGCGCCGGGACATCCTGGCGCTGCTGCGGGCGGGTGAGCGGCCGGTGACCGACCTGGCCCGGGAACTGGGGATGAGCCAGCCGGGGGCGTCCAAGCACCTGCGGGTGCTCCGGGAGGTGGGGCTGGTGCGGGTCCGCGAGGTGGGCAAGCAGCGCCTCTACGGCCTGGACGCCCGCGGGCTGCGGCCGATCCACGAGTGGGTCGGCGGGTTCGAGCAGTTCTGGAACGAGAGCTTCGACCGGCTCGACACCTACGTGCAGGAGCTCAAGCAGACACGGCAAGGGGATTGATCGATGGCAGGGGCAGGGCAGGAAACAGGGGTGGAGCCGGCGACGGCCGACCGGGAGGTGGTGATCTCCCGGGTCATCGACGCCCCGCGGGAGCTGGTGTTCGAGGCGTTCACCGAGGTGCGGCACCTGTCGCGGTGGTGGGGTCCGGACGGGTTCACCACCACCACGCGGTCCTTCGAGTTCCGCGAGGGCGGGGTCTGGGACTTCGTGATGCGCGGCCCGGACGGGACCGACTACTCCGAGTGGATCACCTGGACCGGGATCGTCCCGCCGGAGCGGATCGCGATGCTGCACGGTGAGTCCCGCGACGACCCGAACGCCTTCGAGTCGGTCCTGACGTTCGAGCCGGACGGCGCGGCGACCCGGGTCGAGATGCGCACGGTGTTCCCCACGAAGGAACTGCGCGACGAGGCGGTCGAGAAGTACCACGCGATCGAGGGCGGCCGGCAGACCCTGGGCAACCTGGCCGCCTACGTCACCGAGACCGTTCGGAAGGGGGCGGAGGGCTGATGGCCGGGAAGGTGTTCTTCAGCGTGTCGATGTCGCTGGACGGGTTCGTCGCGCCCGCGTCCGCCGGGGAGCTGATGGGGCGGCAGTGGATGGAGCTGCAGCGGTGGATCTTCCCGCAGCGGTTCTTCCGGGAGAACCTCCACCTGGGCGCCGGCGGCGAGGAAGGGCGCGACAACGACATCGTGCGGGAGACGTTCGAGCGCACCGGCGCGAGCGTGATGGGCAAGCGCATGTTCGACGCCGGCGAGCGGATGTGGCCGGAGGAGGCGCCGTTCCACACGCCGGTCTTCGTCGTGACGCACGAGAAGCGTGACCCCTGGGAGCGGCCGGGCGGGACCACGTTCCACTTCGTCAACGACGGCATCGAGTCCGCGCTCGACCAGGCACGCGAGGCCGCCGGCGACCGCGACGTCCGCATCGCCGGCGGCGCCGAGACGATCCTGCAGTACGTGAACGCCGCCCTGGTCGACGAGTGCTCGATCGCACTGTCGCCCGTGCTGTTCGGCTCCGGAATCCGCCTGTTCGAGGGCGTGGACGCGGCCCGCGTGGCCCTGGAGCAGGTCCGCTCGGAGCCCTCCCCGAGGGCGACGCACCTGACCTACGCCGTGCGCCAACGGTAGCCGGGCCACCACGGCCGGCGCGGCGGGCGCGTCCAGGTCGGACGTGCCCGCCGCGGTGTCATGCGGTGGGTCAGGCGCCGCGCACCCAGTCCAGGGAGAACCGGGTGAAGACGATGCCGCCGGTGTTGCCGATCTCGTACAGGTCCGCGACCTGTCCGTTCGCCAGCACCGCCATCGTGGAGTAGCCGGCGGCGCCGGGCTTGAGCAGCGCCCGGGTCGGCCACGTCGCCCCGTTGTCGGTGGACAGCCGCACGGTGAGGTTGTTGCGGGCGCTCGAGCTCGCGTTGTTGCTGAACAGCACGGTGCCCGTGCGGGCCGGCGCGCCGTTCGACCCGACGTCGGAGGGGCGCAGGTAGCTCATCTCGTCGGCGTTGCAGCCCGGGTCGGGCAGCAGGCTGCTCGCCGTCGCGGCACCGAAGGTGATACCGCCGTCGGTGGACGTCGAGTAGTAGCGGCTGCGGACGCTGTCGTGCCGCATGTTCTGCACCACGGCGCCGGTGCCGCGCTCGACGGCCTTGCTCTCGTTGATGACTGCGCCGGCCGAGCCGCCCCGCCGCCACGTCGCGCCGTGGTCGTCGCTGTACACGTTGCCGGCGTTGCTGACGCCGTTCGCGTCACGGTAGGAGATGGGCTGGATCAGCCGTCCCGAACTGGTCTGGATGCCGTGGCCGGAGGAGAAGAAGACCTGCTTCCACGCGGGGTCCTTCGCCTGCGGGTTGAGCTCGACGGGGGCGCCCCAGGTCGCGCCGTGGTCGGTGCTCTTGATGTAGCGCAGGTGCAGGCTGTTGGGATCGGTGGCGGTGTTGACGCCCGAGCCGGCCGACCAGTAGCTGATCCCGGGCCTGGGGGAGTAGGTGAAGAAGACGTAGACGGCGCCGGTGGTGCGGTCGACCAGCACGCTGGGGTCGCCGACCCCCTCGGTGACGGTGGCCGCGTGGTGGATGATGCGCGGCTGCTCGAAGCTGGCGCCGCCGTCGGTGCTGCGCATCATGGCGATCTGGATGTTGTTGTCGCCGCCGCCGAGGTCGTAGCTGCCATTGACGCGGGCGTCGGCGACGGCGATCACGGTGCCGTTGTTCGTCACGGCCATACCGGGGATGCGCACGGAGGCGACGGTGCCGTCGTAGGTGCCGTTCGGTCCGTTGAGGCCGCGGATTACGCTCTGGGTGGTCAGCACCGTGACGGCGTTCATCGCGGGGGCACCGGCGGCGAGGCCGCAGGTCGCGGTGCCCTGGTTCGTAAGGTCGAACCCGGTCGCGGTGGTGCGCAGCGCGTACGCGGTGCCCGCCGGGACGGTCCAGTACAGCTGCGCGTTGCCGCCCGCCGCCACCGTCGTGGTCCACGGCGAGCCGGACCGCCCGGGCCACGTGGTGGTGAACGTCTTCGCGGCGCCGGTCCGGTTCTCCAGCGTGAGCTGCAGCCGGCCGGCGGTGCAGTCCATGCTGGTCAGCGCGGACATGCCGGTGCCGCAGTGGAAGATCCCGGCGGCCGTGGTGTCCAGCCCGGTCGGGGTGGTGGTGCGCAGGTCGTACGCGGTGCCAGGGGCGAGGGTCCAGTAGTGCAGGAAGGAACCGCCGGCGGGGACCGTGCGCGTCCACGGCGAGCCGGACCGCCCGGGCCAGGTGACCGTGTATGTCTGTGCGGCGGTGCTGGTGTTGACGAGGTTCAGCGTCAACCGGCTGGCGGCGCAGTCGGCGCCGGCCACCGCGATGACGCCGGCGGGTGCGGCGGCCTGGGCGGAGGCGGCCGGCAGCACGGCGGTGAAGGTCAGCGCCGCGATCACCGCCGTCGCGGCTCGGATCAAGGCTCTCGGATGCGTCACATCGGCTCCTTCGGATGCATGACCACGGGGGTTGAGGTCATCGGACATACGATGTCCGACGACCATAGGGTGACGTGGATACCGCGTCAAGGAGGTCAGGGAGCGAGGTCGCGCGGCGCGAGGTGGCGCCGGGATGCCGAAGAGGCCGCCGGATGCGTCCGGCGGCCTCTTCGGTCGGTCAGGGCTGGGTCAGTGCTGGGGGTGCTCCGCCGCGGTCCGGGTGGCGGCGGCGATCCGCTGGCGGACCGGGGCGTAGTGCGCCACCACGGCGGCGGCGAAGGACGCCGCGTCGCGCCGGCGGACCGCCTCGACCATGGCCCGATGCGCCGAGACGGTGTCGGCATTCTCCTCGCGGTTGGCGATGCCCAGATACGGCGCGACGATCGTGTACACGTCCCAGAACGCGCCGTTGAGCTGGGTGATCAGCTGGTTCCCCAGGGGCTGCATGAGCAGGTCGTGAAACGCGCGGTCGGTGTCCACGAGCGACTCGCCGGCGCCGCCCGCATCGAGCTGGTCGACCAGGCGGTCGAGCTCGGCCAGCTGCCCCTCGTCGAACCGCTCGATGATCCTGCCGGCCATGCCCTGCTCGAAGAGCTGGCGCACCTCGATGAGGTCGAGCAGGACCTGGAAGTCGTCCTCGGGGCTGAGCAGGCCGCGGAACGTGAGGCTCTCCACCAGGGATGACAGCGACAGCCGGCCGACGAACATGCCGAAGCCGTGCCGCACCTCGACGATGTCCAGCGCCGCGAGGGTCTTGATCGCCTCCCGCAGGCTGGACCGGCTCGCGTTGAGCGCCTCGCACAGCTCGGCCTCGGTGGGCAGGGAGTCGCCGGGCTTCAGGCGGTTCTCGATGATGTACGTCTTGATCTGCTCGGTGACCGCGTGCCGCAGCAGCGCGCGGTTGGCCCGTACCGGCTTGATGTCCGTGCGCATGGCGTTTCCGATCGTCCGCTGCCAGAAGTGCTGGCCATGCTAACAAAGCGTCCGACATCAGACATCCGTTGCTGCCCGGCGAGGGTTGCGGAATGTCAGGCGTATGATGTCTGATGTCATGTCAGAGGTGCCCTCGGGTACGGGTTCAGGGAGGGTCAGCTCTCATGCGCACGGACATCAAACCGGTCCGTCCGGACCGCACGCCACTGCGGCAGGCGGTGACGGACCGCATCAAGACGTACATCATCGACAACCGGCTCAGGCCCGGCGACTCGCTGCCGACCGAGGCCGAGCTGTGCGAGGCGCTCAACGCGAGCCGCTCCAGCCTGCGGGAGGCGGTCAAGACCCTCGCCGCGCTGGACATCGTCGAGGTGCGGCACGGCTCGGGCACCTTCGTCGGGCGGCTGTCGCTGTCGTCGCTGGTGGAGAGCCTGGCGTTCCGCGGCCTGCTCAGCCCCGGGGACGATGTGCGGGCGCTGCTCGACCTGGTGGAGGTCCGGCAGTTGTTCGAGGAGGGCATGGCCGGGCGGATCATCGAGCGGCTCGACGAGGCGCACGTGGCCAGCCTCGAGCGTGCGGCGTCGGAGCTGGAGCGGTGCGCGCCCGGCAGCGCGCCGCAGATCGAGGCCGATCGCCACTTCCACCGGCTGCTCATGGAGCCGCTGGGCAACCACCTCGTCAGCCAGCTCACCACCGCCTTCTGGGACGTGCACGCCATCGTCGCGCCGTACCTGGGCATGTCCAGCCCGCAGGAGGACGCCGAGGCCATGGCCGCGCACCGGGCGATGGTGGAGGCCGCCCGCCGGCGTGACGTGGACGCGTTCGCCGCCGCCGTGGTGCAGCACTATGCGCCGGTCCGCCGGCGGATCGCCGCCGCCGGCCCGGGCTGACCGCGGCGGTCGCCGTGCCGGTCCGCGCCGGTCCCGGTGCGCGCTATGGTCCGAGAGAATGAATACGCAGCGTGATGTGTGCCGCCGTCCGGTGGGCGCGTCGCGCTGTCCTGTCGTGGCCGCGGGCGGATCGGCGCGCGGCCGGTAATGCGCGCTGCCACCAGGCATGTTGCGTCTTCGGCGGCGGCCGTCCGGTTCGTCGGACGGCGCGTGTCGGCGCGGCGGTCCGCCGGCATCGATGTTGCGCATCCGTTACAGATGGTTCTCGCCGCGGTCTTGACTCAGCCCTGGCAGGCTTCTAGCGTACCGCTCACATTGATCAGACATACGATGTCTTACAACCTCGGGAGTAGGCATGAAGAACACCCTCGAAGGCGTGTCGCGGCGCGACCTTCTGCGGTACACGGGAGTCCTCGGCGCGGCGACCGCCATCACCGCCGGCCTCGGCGCCTGCGGCGACGGTGAGGGCACCACCACCAGCGGCGACGGCGGCCCGGCCGGCAAGACGATCGAGGCCACGCTCGCCTTCACCCTGTCCAGCGCGTTCGATCCGATGAACGCCTCCAGCGCGGTGGCCACGGCGGTGAATCAGCACGTCTTCGAGGCGCTGATCGACCTCGACCCGATCACGCGCGAGCCGTACCTGGCTCTGGCCGGCGCGCAGCCGACGCCCAGCGCCGACGGCCTGACCTGGACGGTGACCCTGCGGGAGGGCGCGAAGTTCTCCGACGGCACGCCGGTGACCGCCGAGGACGTGGCGTGGTCGTTCCAGCGGGCGATGGACCCGGCCAACAAGGCGCTCATGGCGGGCTTCATCACCTTCCTCGACAAGGTCACCGCCAAGGACGCGCGCACCGCGGAGTTCACCCTCAAGCACCCGTTCAGCCTGTTCCCGCAGCGGATCGCGGTCATCAAGATCGTGCCGAAGGCGAAGACCGGTGACGCCGCGGCGTCCAAGGCGTTCGACACCGCACCGACCGGCTCGGGCCCGTTCACCGTGGTCAGCGCCAACGCCACCGCCGGCGTCGTGATGGGCATCAACGCCGCCTACAACGGCTCGCGCCCGGCGAAGGTCGAGAAGATCACGCTGCGGACCAGCTCGGACGGCACCGCCCGGCTCAACGACCTGCGGGGCGGCTCCTCCCAGGCGATCGAGGCCGTGCCCTACCTCGACGTCAAGGCGCTCAGCGGCGGCGACCGCAAGGTCGAGGAGAAGCAGGCCTTCAACCACATGTTCCTGATGTTCAACTGCACGGCCGCGCCCTTCAGCGACAAGCGGGTGCGCCAGGCGCTGCACTACGCCATCGACAAGGACAAGGTCATCAAGACCGCGCTCCAGGGCTACGGCACGGCGGCGACGAGCTACCTCGACGCGGGCAACACCGGCTACCAGCAGGCCGGCACCGTCTACAACTACGACCCGGACAAGGCCAAGAGCCTCCTCGCGGCGGCGGGCGCGAGCAACCTGTCGTTCGAGCTGCACACCACCGACGCCGCGTTCATCAAGGACAGCGCCCCCATCGTCATCGACGCCTGGAAGGCGATCGGGGTGAACGCCACGCTCAACACCATGCCGTCCTCGGCGATCTACGGCACCGTCGTGCCGGGCCCGAACTTCCGGGTCCTCGCCGCCTCAGGCGACCCGACGACCTTCGGCCCGGACGTGGACCTGCTGCTGCGCTGGTTCTACCTCAACCAGACGTGGACCAAGGACCGGCACCGCTGGACCAACGACCAGGCCAAGCAGTGCGCGCAGCTCATCGAGTCGGCCGCGAAGGCCTCCGGCGCCGAGCAGAAGGCGATCTGGAAGCAGGCGCTGGACATCATCGCCGACGAGGTCCCGCTGTACCCGGTGTTCCACGTCAAGATGGTGACCGCGCACGACCCCAAGAAGCTCAAGAACTTCCAGGGCGCCTCGACCACCGGCCTGTACTTCCTCAACACGTCGCGGGCGTGAAGCCTCGCCCCCTGAGGTTTGAGCGAATGCCGCCGGACGCCGGCCGGACCGGTGATCCCAGTCCGGCTGTGACCCCGGCGGCGCACCCCGACAACGGAAGGAGCGGCGGGTGAACGCAATCCTCGGCATCGTCCTGCGCCGGCTCTCGGCGCTCGTCCCGCTGATGCTCGGCATCATCCTGTTCATCTTTCTCGTCATGGCGCTGTCACCGAACAACGCGGCGATCTCCGTGCTGGGCAACCAGGCGACGGCAGAGCAGATCGACGCGTTCAACAAGGCCAACGGCCTGGACCGGCCGCTGCTGGTGCGCTACCTGGACTACCTGTGGTCGCTGCTGCAGGGCGACCTCGGCAACACCTTCTCCCTCAACGTGCCGATCAGCTCGGTGATCTCCGAGGCGCTGCCCGTCACGTTGCAGCTGACCTTCCTCGGCGTCCTCGGCGCGATCGTGGTGGCCCTCGTGCTCGGGCTGACCGGAGCGCTCTACCGGGACCGCTGGCCCGACCAGCTCACCCGGCTGCTGTCGATGGCGGGCATCTCCATCCCGTCGTTCTGGCTGGCGATCCTGCTCATCCAGCAGCTGTCGACGATCGGCGGCGGGTCGCTGCCGAGCGGGCACTACGTGCCGCCGTCGGAGTCGTTCAGCGGCTGGCTGCAGCACATGATCCTGCCCGCCGTCGCCCTCGCCGTGCCGGTCGGATGCGCGCTGGCCCGGGTCGTGCGCACCTCGATGGTGGAGGAGCTCGACAAGGACTACGTGCGCACCGCGATCGGCGCCGGGCTGCCACCGATCGTGGTGGTCGGCCGCAACGTGCTGCGCAACGCCCTGCTGACCCCGATGACCGTCCTCGGTCTGCAGGTCGGCTACCTGATCGGTGGCGCGATCATCATCGAGGCCATCTTCACGCTGCCGGGCATGGGCACGCAGATCATGAGCGCCGTGCAGCAGAACGACATCGGGCTGGCCCGGGGACTGGTGATCGTCATCGCGCTCGGCTTCGTCATCGTGAACCTCGTCGTCGACCTGCTGTACCTGGCGGCGAACCCCCGACTCCGAGGAGCGCAGGCATGATCGCGCGGGCCGTCCATGCCATCCAGGCCGTCGGGTCCGGTGTCCGCCGGTTGCCGCTGCCGGCCAGGATCTGCCTCGGCCTGCTGCTGGTGGTCGTCGCGGTCGGGGTCGCCGCGCCCTGGCTCGTCCGGCACGACCCGACCCAGGTCGCCCTCGCCGCACCGTCGACCGGCCCGAACGGTGACTTCTGGTTCGGCGTCGACCGGCTCGGCCGGGACATCTTCTCCCGCCTGGTCGCCGGCACCCGGCGCTCACTGATCGTCGGCTTCTGCTCCGCCGGGCTGGCGTTGCTCGCCGGGGCGGTCCTCGGCGCGGTCGCGGCCACCAGCCGGCGCGCCGTCGACGAGATCATCATGCGGGTGCTGGACGTCGTGATGGCGTTCCCCACCATCGTGCTCGCCGCGATCCTGGTCGTCGCGTACGGCAACGACAGCCTCCCGGTCCTCGTCGGCGCCATCGGCTTCGTCTTCACCCCGCAGATCGCGCGGCTGGTCCGGGCCAACGTCGCCGCCCAGTACCACGAGGACTACGTCGCCGCCGAGCGCGTGATCGGCGCCGGGCGCTGGCACATCGTCGTGCGGCACGTCGCCCGCAACTGCGCGGCGCCGATCCTGGTGTACGCGACGATCATGGTGGCCAACGCGATCGTCTTCGAGGCGTCGCTGTCGTTCATCGGCGGCGGTCTGCAGCCGGAGGCGGGTCCGTCGTCCTGGGGCAGCGTCATCGCCTACGGGCAGCAGCTGCTGGCCAGCAAGGGCTGGTGGGCGACCTTCTTCCCCGGCCTGCTGATCCTGCTGACCGTGCTGAGCCTGAACATCCTGGCGGAGGGCATCTCCGACGCCTGGGCGGCACCGGCCGGCCGGCGCCGCGGCGGGTCCGGCGAGCCGCTGGACAAGGCGGTCGCCGGTGACCGCACGCCGGTCGCCCTGCCGGGCCTGGCCGAGGCGGCGGCCCGGATCGCCGCCGCGGCCCGCCCGCCGGTCACCGCGGCGCCCGTGCTGTCCGTGCGTGACCTCCGCGTCGGCTTCCCCGGCAGCCACAACGGCGTCGACATCGTCGACGGGGTGAGCTTCGACGTGCGCCCCGGCGAGGTGCTCGGGCTCATCGGCGAATCCGGTTGCGGCAAGTCACTCACAGCGCTGACGCTGATGGGCCTGCAGCCGCGCGGCGCCCGGGTCGGCGGCACCGTCGACTTCGCCGGCACCGACCTGCTCACCCTGCGCGGCGCCGCCCGGCGGGCCGTGACCGGCCGGCAGGTCGCGATGATCTACCAGGACGCGCTGTCGGCGCTCAACCCGTCGATGACCGTCCGGTCGCAGCTCAAGCAGGTCATCCGCCGCGGCGGCACGCGCACGGCGCCGGAGCTGATGACCCTCGTCGGGCTGGATCCCGCCCGGACACTGTCGTCCTACCCGCACGAGCTGTCCGGCGGGCAGCGGCAACGCGTCGTCATCGCGATGGCGCTGGCCCGCGACCCGAAGCTGGTCGTCGCGGACGAGCCGACCACCGCGCTGGACGTCACCGTCCAGGCGCAGGTCATCGAGCTGCTGCTGCGGCTGCGTGCCGAGCTCGGCTTCGCGCTCGTCCTCGTCTCGCACGACCTGGCACTGGTCAGCGACGTCTGCGACCGGATCGCGGTGATGTACGGCGGGCACATCGTCGAGCACGGCGCCACCGCGGCCGTCCTGGCCGCGCCGGCCCATCACTACACCCGTGGACTGCTGGGCTCGGTGCTGTCGCTGGAGTCGCAGGCGCCGAGGCTGGTGCAGATCAGCGGCACGGTGCCCTCACCCGCGGACTTCCCGGCCGGCTGCCGCTTCGCCGACCGCTGCCCGGTCGCGACCGAGCGCTGCGACCGGCAGCGCCCGGTGCTCGCCGAGCTCAACGGTCACCTGGCGGCCTGCCACCACCCGGCACCACGCGACAACGATGTGAAGGTGGCTGTCCAATGACCGCACCGTCCCCCGTGAACCTGGGGAGCCTGGCGGAGCTGCGTGAGGTCAGCGTCGAGCACCGGGCGCCCGGCGGTTCGCTGCTCAACCGCGACCGCGTGCACGCCCTCACCGGCGCGGACGTCACCGTCGCGCCCGGCGAGACGGTCGGCGTCGTCGGCGAGTCCGGATGCGGCAAGTCGACCCTGGTGAAGGTCCTCGTCGGCCTGCAGCGGCCGACCGCGGGGACGGTCACGCTCGGCGGCCGCGACATCTGGCGGCTGGGCACCACCGAGCGTCGCCGGCACATCGGCCGGACCGTCGGCATGGTCTTCCAGGACCCGTCGACGTCGCTCAACCGCCGCCTGCCCGTCGAGCGGATCATCGCCGATCCGCTGGACGTGCAGCGGTGGCGCAGCCCGCGGGAACGGCAGCAGCGCGTCGGGGAGCTGCTGCACCTCGTCGGCCTGCCGTCCTCGGCCCGCGACGCGCTGCCCGCGCACCTGTCCGGCGGGCAGCGGCAGCGGGTGGCGATCGCCCGCGCGCTCGCCCTGGAGCCGGCGCTGCTCGTCGCCGACGAGCCGACCTCCGCGCTGGACGTGTCGGTGCGGGCGCAGATCCTCAACCTGCTCATGGATCTGCGCGAGCGGCTCGGGCTCGCCATGGTGTTCGTGTCGCACGACCTGCAGACGGTCCGGCGCGTGTCGGACCGGATCGTCACCATGTACCTCGGCCGCGTGGTCGAGGAGCTGCCGGTCGCGCGCATCGAGCGGGGGCGCCACCCGTACACGCAGGCGCTGTTCTCCGCGACACCCGGGCTGCTGCGACCGATGCGCCCGATCCCGCTGACCGGCCCGGTCCCGTCGGCGGTGCGCCCGCCGTCGGGATGTCCCTTCCGCACGCGGTGCTGGCGCGCCACCGACACGTGCGCCACCGCGATGCCGCCCTACGCCGAGGACAGCGCCGACCCGGCCCAGCGGTACCGCTGCTACCACCCTGTCACCGACTACTCGGATCTGCACCGCCCGGCCGGCTCGGCCGACGGCGCCGATCGATCCACTGAGGAGCACGTATGACCAGCACCATCACCTCCACGACCGGCGCGGCGGCCACCGCGGGATCCACGGTGCCCAGGGGGCTGACCGGCGTGGTGCCGCCGGTGTGCACCCCGCTCACCCCGGATCTGGAGGTGGACGTCGCGTCGCTGCTGCGCCTGGTCGACTTCCAGCTGGCCGGCGGCGTGGACGGGTTGTTCGTGCTCGGCTCCTCCAGCGAGGTGGCGTTCCTGCCGGACCGGCACCGCGCCACGGTCGTCGACGCGGTCGTGCGGCACGTCGCCGGGCAGGTGCCGGTGCTGGTGGGGGTCATCGACATGACGACCCTGCGGGTGCTGGACCACGCGCACCGGGCCGTGCGCGCCGGCTGCGCCGGCATCGTCGTCACCGCGCCGTTCTACACGCGGACCCACCCGGCGGAGGTCGAGCTGCACCTGCGGCGCGTCGCCGAGCAGTGCCAGACCCCGGTGTACGCCTACGACCTGCCGGTGTCGGTGCACACCCGGCTCGACCCGCAGATGCTCCTGCGGCTCGCCGCCGACGGGGTCCTCGCCGGGCTCAAGGACTCCACCGGCGACGACGCCGGGCTGCGGGACCTGCTCACCGCGCGCGACGACGCCGGGCTGTCCACGTTCAGCGTGCTCACCGGCTCGGAGCTGACCGTCGACAACGCGCTGCGGATGGGCGCCGACGGGGTGGTGCCCGGCCTGGGCAACGTCGATCCGCACGGATACGCGACGCTCTACCGGCACGCGGTGGCCGGCGAGTGGGACCTCGCGGCCCGCGAGCAGGAGCGGCTGCTGCGGCTGATGCGGATCGTGCACGTGGGCTCGCCGGCGCGGATGGGCCGCGGATCCTCGGCGCTGGGCGCGTTCAAGGCGGCCCTGCGGCTGCGCGGCGTCATCGACCACGCGGTCACCGCGCCGCCGCAGATCCAGCTCGACGACGCCGAGATCGACGCCGTGCGGCGCACGCTGGTGGCGACGGGGCTGCTGTGACCGAGGGCACCACTGGCCGGCGCCGCGCGTGGATCGCGGTCGACATCGGCGGCACGAAGATCGCGGCGGGGCTGGTCGAGGACACCGACCGGGTCCTGGAACGCACCCAGGTCGGCACACCGAGCGGCGGCCCGGCGATCCTCGACGCCACGGCGCGGCTCGTCCGGGAGATGCACGGGCACGCCGAGCGGTGGGGGGTCGAGGTGGGCGCCGCCGGCGTCGGCGCCCCCGGCGTCATCGACCCGGCGACCGGGACGGTCCGCTCGGCCACCGACATCGTGCCCGGCTGGGCCGGGACCGCGGTGAGCGCCGAGCTGACCGCCCGCACAGGCCTGCGGACCGCCGTCGCCAACGACGTGCGCGTCGCCGCGATGGGCGTGGCGCGGGACCCGGCGGTCGCGCCGTTCCGGGACGTCCTGCACGTCTCGATCGGCACCGGTGTCGGCGGTGCCCTGCTGCGGCACGGTGCCGCGGTGGCGGGCCCGCACGCCAGCACCGGGGAGCTGGCGCATCTGCTCGTCCCCGTGCGCGGCGCGATCCCGTGCGGCTGCGGGCGCATGGACCATCTCGAGGCGGCGGTCGCGGGTCCGGCCATCGCCGCGGTGTACGCGCGGCACGTGGGCGTCGACGCGCTGTCGCTCACCGAGGTCGTGGCGCGGCTGCGCGCGGGCGACCGGGTCGCGGACATCGTGGTCCGCGGCGCGGGCCGCCTGCTCGGTCGTGCCCTGGCCGGCCTGGTCGCCGCCGTGGACGTCGACGCGGTGACCCTCGGCGGTGGTGTCGCGCTCAACGTCGCCGAGTTCAGCGGCGCCGTCGGCGAGGCATTCCGCGAGGAGGCGCTCCCGCCGCTGCGGTCCGTGCCCGTCCTTGTGCCGGCCACCGGCGCCGACACCGCGCTGCTGGGGGCGGCGCACCTGGCCCGCACGGCCGCTGCCGCGCACCGCTGAACCTCTCGCCATCCGTACAGGAGCAACATGAACCTCACCGATCTCATGACGGCGATCCGCGGTGGACTCGTCGTGTCGTGCCAGGCCGGTCCCGCGCATCCGCTGCGGGACACGGCCACGATCCGCCGCCTCGCCGAGGCCGCCGTGCTCGGCGGCGCCACCGCCGTGCGCTGCGGCGGGGTCGGTGGCCTGGCCGATGTCCGTGCCGTCGCCGACGCCGTCACGGTGCCGGTCATCGGGCTGACGAAGCGCGGCGACAGCGGCGTGTTCATCACGCCGACCGTCGCCGACGCGCTGGAGGTGCTGGCGGCCGGGGCGGACGTCGTGGCGACCGACGCCACGGCCCGTCCCCGCCCGGACGGCGCTTCCCTGCGTGACACAGTCCGGGCGGTGCACGACGCCGGCGGCCTCGTCATGGCCGACGTGTCCACAGTGGATGAAGGAGTCGCGGCGGCCGCCTGCGGCGCGGACCTCATCGCCACCACGCTGTCGGGGTACACCCCGCACAGCAGGCAGCTCACCGGCCCCGACCTCGCCCTCGTGCGCGAGCTGGCGGCCGAGGTGGCGTCGGTGCCGGTCGTCGCCGAAGGGCGCTACCACCGGCCCGAGCACGTCCGGCAGGCCCTGGACGCGGGCGCGGCCGCCGTGGTCGTCGGCACCGCGATCACCGATCCGGCCTGGATCACCAGCAGGTTCGCCGAGGTGACCGACCGATGACGCCGGTGCCGCTCGGGCGGCCCCCGTTCGACCCGGCCGTCGACACGGTGCTGGAGCGGATGCGCGCCGACGGCACCCTGGTCCCGGTGACCGCGGACCAGATCGCCGGGCGTCGCGCGAGCGCCGTGCCGGAGGACCTCTCGGCGTTCCCGGTCGACCGGCGGGACCTGACCATCGCCGGCCATCAGGGCGCGGCCCTGCGGGTGTCGGTGTTCCACGGGTCCACTGTGGATGGACCGGCGCCGGTGGTGCTGCACTTCCACGGCGGCGGCATGATGCTGGGGGACCGCTTCGCCGGCATGTCCGCCGTGCTGCCCTGGGTGGTCGAGCACGGTGCGGTGGCCGTGACCGTCGACTACCGGCTCGCCCCCGAGCACCCGGACCCGGTCCCGGTGGAGGACTGCTACGCGGCGCTGCTCTGGGTCGCCGGGCACGCCGCCGAGCTCGGTGCCGACCCGGCCCGGATCGTGCTCGTCGGGGCCAGCGCCGGCGGCGGCCTGGCGGCCGGCGTGGCGCTGCTGGCCCGCGACCGAGGGGGACCGGCGTTGCTCGGGCAGATGCTGATCTGCCCGATGCTCGACGACCGGGACCAGACGGTGTCGATGCGGCAGTTCGACGGCGTCGGCGCCTGGGACCGGGGCAGCATCCGCACCGGCTGGACCGCCCTGCTCGGCGACCGCCGGGGCACCGCGGACGTGTCGATCTACGCGGCACCCGGCCGCGCGACCAGCCTCGCGGGCCTGCCGGCGACGTTCATCGACGTGGGCTCGGCCGAGGTCTTCCGGGACGAGGACGTCGCCTTCGCCACCCGGATCTGGGCCGACGGCGGTGTCGCGGAGCTGCACGTGTGGCCGGGCGGCACGCACGGCTGGGACCAGCTCGTCCCGCGGTCGCCGATGGCCCGCCAGGCCGTGCGGGCCCGTGACGAGTGGATCGCCCGGCTGCTGCGGCGGTGACCGGCAGGGCCGGGCACCGCGGGCGTCAGGCCCGCTCGGCGCAATGTATCGCAGATGCTCAATCCTGCCTGCCGCCGGGCGTCTTCGTCAGGGCCCGGATCGTCGCCGCGCGGTGCGGAGGGCATGCTGGACGCGCCCGCCGCTCGAACGACCATGCCTGGAGCGTCCATGACCGCGCTGCCCCGTGCCGCCGCGCTGACCCTCGCGCAACGGATCCGCCTGCTGTCCGGCGGTGACGTCTGGCGGACCCGGGCGCTGCCCGAGGCCGGCGTGCCGGCCGCCGTGCTGAGCGACGGGCCGCACGGCCTGCGGTTCCAGGCCGACGCCGGCGACCACCTCGGCGTCACCGGCAGCGAACGGTCCACGTGCTTCCCGACGGCGGTGACCATCGCCAGCGCCTGGGACGAGGACCTGGCGGAGCGGATCGGGCAGGCCCTCGCCGTCGAGGCGCGGGCCCTGGGCGTCGACGTGGTGCTCGGGCCGGGCCTGAACATCAAGCGGCACCCGCTGTGCGGCCGCAACTTCGAGTACTTCTCCGAGGACCCGCTGCTCAGCGGCCGGCTCGCCGCGGCGATGGTGACCGGCCTGCAGCAGCACGGGGTCGGGGCCTGCCTCAAGCACTTCGCGGTCAACAACCAGGAGTCCCACCGGTTCGTCGTCGACGCGGTCGTCGACGAGCGGACCCTGCGCGAGCTGTACCTGTCCGGCTTCGAGCACGCGGTGAGGGCCGCCCGGCCGTGGCTGGTCATGGCGGCGTACAACAACGTCAACGGCCACCCGGCGACCCAGCACCACCGCCTGCTCACCGGCATCCTGCGCGACGAGTGGGGCTTCGACGGCCTCGTGGTCAGCGACTGGGCCGCCACCAACGACCGGGTCGCCGCCGTCGCCGCCGGCATGGACCTGGAGATGCCCGGCAGCCACGGCCTGTTCGACCGTGAGGTCGAGGAGGCGGTCACGTCCGGGCGCCTGCCCGCCGAGCTGGTGACCGAATCCGCCCAGCGGGTGCTCGACCTGGTGGCGAGGTCGGCGCGGACCCGGGGTCCCGCGATCCCCGTCGACGACCACGACGCCCTGGCGCGCCGCGCCGCCGCCGAAGGCACCGTGCTGCTCACCAACGACGGCGTCCTGCCGCTGGACCCCGGCCGCTCGGTCGCGCTGATCGGCGCGTTCGCCGAGCATCCCCGGTACCAGGGCAGCGGCAGCTCCCAGGTCGCCCCGACCCGGATCAGCACCGCCCTGGACGAGCTGACCCGCCGCGGCGTGACCGTCACCTACACGCCCGGGTACGACCCCGTCCACGCGCGCCCCGAACCCGGCCTGATCGCCGAGGCCGTCGCCGCCGCCCGCGCCGCCGACGTCGCCGTCGTCATGGTCGGGCTTCCGCCGGCCAAGGAGAGCGAAGGGTTCGACCGCACCGACCTCGCGCTGCCCGCACAGCACGACGAGCTCGTCGCGGCCGTCTGTGCGGCCAACCCGCGCACCGTCGTCGCGCTGTCCAACGGCGCGCCGGTGCTCATGCCGTGGAAGGACGCCCCGGCGGCGATCGTCGAGTCCTACCTCGGCGGTCAGGCCGGTGGCGCGGCCCTCGCCGACGTGCTCTACGGCGACGTCGAACCGTCCGGGAGGCTGGCCGAGTCGTTCCCGGCGTCGCTGGAGGACGTCGCCGCGGACCCGTACTTCCCCGGCGACCCCCACCAGGTCGAGTACCGGGAAGGCCTGTACGTCGGCTACCGGTACCACACGACCGCACAGCGTGAGCCGCTGTTCCCGTTCGGGCACGGGCTCAGCTACACCACCTTCGAATGGGACGGCATCGGCGTGGACCGCGCCACCGTCCAGGCGGGTGACGACGTCACCGTCACCGTGACCGTCACCAACACCGGCCCGCGACCGGGTGCCGACGTGGTGCAGATCTACCGGCACGACCGCACCGGGGTCGTCGCCCGCCCCCGCCGCGAGCTCGCCGGGTTCGCGAAGGTCCACCTGGAGCCGGGGGAGCGGCGGACCGTCGCCGTCACCGTCGCGGCCAGGGCGTTCGCGTTCTACGACGTACGCGTCGCCGGCTGGCGGATCCCGTCAGGTGCCCACGACCTGGAGGTGGCGCGGTCCAGCGCGGACGTGGTCGGCGTGGTCACGATCGCGGTGGAGGGCGGCGTCAGCACCGCCGCCGAGCCGGCCGGCGCGCCGCTGGTCGCCGCCGGCGACGAGCAGTTCGAGCGGCGGCTGGGGCACCCGGTCCCGCGGCCCCGGCCGGTGCGCCCCTTCACCCGCCAGTCCACCCTCGACGAGGTCGGCACGACCCGCCCCGGCCGGCTGCTCAAGGCGATCCTGTGGCGGATGGCCCCGATCGACGACGACGTCCGGGCGGACCCGGCCGCGCTCGCCATGTACGAGCACGGCATCAACGAGCTGCCGCTGCGCGGCGCCGCCATCTTCTCCGACGGCCGCCTGCGCCTGGGCACCGTCGACGCCCTCGTGCACCTGTTCAACGGGCGACCGGGCCGGGCCGCCGCCCGCGCGCTGACCTCGCTCGCCACGGCGGTGCGCCGGCGGGTGGGCCGGCGGTGACCGGCGCGGTGGCGAGAAACTTGTGGTACGTGGCTTTCCCGCCACTGTCCGGGCGGCCCGTGCCGATGTGACGCTGCACGGGTGAGAGGAGGGGCAGCCGTGACCGACGGGGTGCATCGAGTCGTGGTGCTCGTGCTCGACGGGGCCAAGCCGCTCGACGTGGGCATTCCCGCGCAGGTGTTCACCAACCGGCCGAGCATGCCGTACGCGGTGCACGTGTGTGGGGCCGCGCCGGGGCTGGTGGCCGGTGGGGACGGGCTCGCGTACCACGTCGCCGAGGGGCTCGACGCGTTCGACGCGGCCGACACCGTGTTCATCCCCGGGTACCGCAACCCGGATCGCGAGGAGCCGCCGGCCGAGGTCGTCGCCGCGCTCCGCGCCGCCCACGCGCGCGGGGTCCGGCTCGCCGCGATCTCGACCGGGGCGTTCGCGCTCGCCGCGACCGGGCTGCTGGACGGCAAGCGGGCCACCACGCACTGGCATTACACGCGTGAGCTGGCCCGGCGTCATCCGGCGATCCTCGTCGACGAGGACGTGCTGTTCGTGGACGAGGGGGAGGTGCTCACCTCGGCCGGGGCGGCCAGCGGGATCGACCTGTGCCTGCATCTCGTGCGCCGCGACCACGGCGTCGCGCTGGCCAATCACGTGGCGCGGCGGCTCGTGGCGGCGCCGTACCGCAGCGGGGGACAGGTGCAGTACATCCCGCGCAGCGTGCCGGAGGCGGTCGGCGAGCACTTCGCGGCGACCCGGCAGTGGGCCCTCGAACGGCTCGACGAGCCGCTCGCGCTCGAGGACCTGGCCCGCAACGCGAACGTGTCGGCGCGGACGCTGTCACGGCGGTTCGTGGAGGAGACCGGGTACACGCCGACGCAGTGGATCCTGCGGGCGCGGGTGGACCGGGCGCGGGAGCTGCTGGAGCGCAGCGGGCTCGGGGTGGAGCAGGTCGCGGCGCGGGTCGGGCTCGGGACCGGGTCCAACCTGCGGCTGCA
This sequence comes from Dactylosporangium sp. NPDC006015, assembly GCF_040614215.1. NCBI lineage: Bacteria > Bacillati > Actinomycetota > Actinomycetes > Micromonosporales > Micromonosporaceae > Dactylosporangium > Dactylosporangium sp. NPDC006015. Next base: position 25,594 of record NZ_JBEXUD010000032.1, on the reverse strand, counting down.
CTTCCAGCGGATTCTGGGCACGTCGCCGAGTGAGTACCGCAAGACGTTCGCCCGCCCGAACGGCTCGGCGGCGGCGCGGTCGGGTGGCGGGATCCTTGCGGAGACTGGCGAACCATCCGCTGTCGGCTGACCTCGCATACCAGCACGATTGACGCATGTCAGGACGAATTGCCATCAACGGGTTCGGTCGCATCGGGCGTGGCGTGCTGCGCGCGATCGTCGAACGCGACAGCGACCTCGAGGTCGTCGCCGTCAACGATCTCGCCGCGCCGGCGGCGTTGGCGCAGCTGCTGAAGTACGACACCACGCTCGGGCGCTTCGGGCGCATCGTCGCGGTCGACGGCGACGACCTGCTCGTCGACGGCCGGCGCATCCACGCGCTCGCCGAGCGGGAGCCGCTCAAGCTGCCGTGGGCCGAGCTGGGCGTCGACATCGTGCTCGAGACCACCGGCCGGTTCACCGCCGCCGACGCGGCCCGCGCGCACCTCGAGGCCGGCGCCGAGCGGGTGCTCGTCGGCGCGCCCTCGGCAGGGGCCGACGTGACGCTCGCGTACGGCGTGAACACCGAGGCGTACGACCCGTACCGCCACACGATCGTGTCGAACGCCTCCTGCACCACCAACGCCCTCGCGCCGCTCGCCGCCGTGCTCGACGGGCTGGCCGGGATCGAGCACGGGTTCATGACCACCGTGCACGCCTACACCCAGGAGCAGAACCTCCAGGACGGCCCGCACCGGGACCCGCGCCGGGCCCGGGCCGCCGGGGTGAACATCGTGCCGACCACCACCGGCGCCGCCAAGGCGATCGGGCTCGTCCTGCCGGGCCTGGCCGGGCGGCTGTCCGGCGACTCGATCCGGGTGCCGGTCCCGGTCGGCTCGCTGGTCGAGCTCAACGCGACCGTCGAGACGGAGGTGACGCGCGACGCCGTCCTGGACGCCTACCGGAAGGCGGCCGAGGGTCCGCTCAAGGGCATCCTGTCGTACTGCACGGACCCCATCGTCAGCGCGGACATCGTCGGCGACCCGGCGTCGTGCATCTTCGACTCGGCGCTGACCAGGGTAGACGGTCGGCACGTGAAGGTCGTCGGCTGGTACGACAACGAGTGGGGCTTCGCCAACCGCGTCGTGGACACCCTGACGCTGATGAGCACCAAGCAGATCGCCTAGTACCAGAGCCCGCCCGGGTACTAGGTTCGGTAGCCGTGGGTGCACTCGGGCGGGTCGGCGGAGCCTTCGTGGCGGGACCGGAGTTGTCGCTGCTGGACGGGCGGCTGGGAATCGCGCCGCCGGACGGGGCCCGGGTCGAGGCGCGGCCGCAGTCGCTGATGGGGGTGGCGGCGTCGGCGCGGACCGAGACCCGGGTGGTGTACGACGTGGACGGCGAACGGCTGGTGCTGCTGGCGACCGAGCTGTTCCGGACGGTGGCCGGTGATCTCGGGGCGACCGTCGGTGCGATGGTCGCGTCCGGGCCACTGCCCGCCGGTCAGCGGCTCGTGCCGATCCCGGTCCCGGGTGACGCGGTGGCCTACGGCTACCAGCCGCTGGACACGACGCGCCAGGCCGTGCCGATCGCGGACGCGTTCGTCCGGGCCGGGGACGCGAGCATCGTGCGGGTGCAGCTGTTCGTGTCGCCGAACGCCGCCGGCGACCCGGACGGTCTGGCCGGGCTCGCCGCGCGGATCCTGTCCACCGTCACCCCGGGCGGGCGTAAGCCCGGCGCGGCGGCCGGCACGAGGACGCTGGCCGGGCTGGACGGCCGGCCGGTCCTGGCCCTGGACGCGCCGGCCGGTTGGGTCGCCTACCAGGAGTTCGGCCTGTCGTTCGCGGTGCTGCGCCTGCGGCGGCTGACGCCGCTGGACGGGCCGTACGTGGCGGGCAGCGTGTACCGGGGCAGCGCACCATCGCTCGTGCACACCGCCTTCCCGCAGGACGCGGTGACCCGGACCGGCGGGCGGCTGCTCGGGCTGCCGACCGACTGGATCCACGTGTTCCCGAAGGACGACGGCGCCCCGCCCCGGCACCTGCGGGAGGCGCTCGTCGAGGACGGCGGCGGGCAGTTCGTCCACGCCATGGCCGAGACCGGGGACGTCGCCTACGAACAGGAGATCGACGCGCTGCTGGGATCCGTGCGGCGGTGCTGACCGGGCCGGGGCTCAGGCGGGAGTGACCTCCACCGGCAGCTTCGTCGGGGCCAGCATCACCCACGGGTTGCGGAACACCGCCGATTCGGTGTCGACGGCGATCGTCCGGTACCGCCGCAGCAGCAGCTCCATCGCGATCCGCGCCTCCAGGCGGGCCAGCGGCGCGCCGATGCAGAAGTGGATGCCGTGCCCGAAGGTCAGGTGCGGGTTCGGGGTGCGCCGGATGTCGAAGCGCGCCGGGTCGGCGAAGACCCGGGCGTCGCGGTTGGCGGCGGCCAGCCAGGCGACGACGACGTCGCCCTCCGGCACGGTCACCCCGCCGACGACGGTGTCCGTGCTGGCCCGCCGGGCCAGGCGCGGGAACGGGGTGCGCAGGCGCAGCACCTCCTCGATAGCGTCCGGCAGGAGCGCCGGGTCGGCCCGCAGCGCCGCCGCCGCGTCCGGGTGCTGGTCGAGGGTGGCGACCGTGTTGCCCAGCGTCGCCGTCGTCGTGATGTGCCCGGCGAGCAGCAGCAGCCCGACGAACCCGATGATCTCCTCGTCGTCGAGCTGTTCGCCGTCGGCCTCCGCGTGCACCAGCCCGCTGGTGAGGTCGTCGCCGGGGGCCGCGCGACGCGCGCGCACGTGCCGCAGGAGGTACTCGTTCATCTCCCGCAGCACCGGTGCGACCGCGCGGACCCGCTGGTCGTCCATCATCCGGGTCAGCGGATCGTCCGGGCCGATCTCGGGCCGCTCGAACAGCGCGTCGGCCCACCGCCGGAACACCGGCCGGTCCTCCGCCGGGATGCCGAGCAGCTCGGCGATGACGATGACGGGCAGCGGGTACGCCAGGTCGTCGACCAGGTCGAACCGCCGCGCATCGGCGACCTCGTCGAGCAGTTCCTCGGTGACCGCGGTGATGCGCGGGGCCAGGCCGGCCACCACCCGCGGCGTGAACGCCCGGCTCACCAGCCGCCGCAGCGAGTCGTGGCGGGGCGGGTCCATCTGGACGAAGTTGCCGCGCCGGAACAGCTCCAGGTCCTCCTGGCGGGGCAGCAGGTCGCCCAGGTCGGAGGAGAACCGGTGCGGGTCGCCGAGCACCGACGTGACCTCGGGGTGCCCGAGCACCAGCCAGGAGCGTTGCCGCTCGTCGTAGTGCACGTCGCCGGCGAGGCGCGCGTGCTCCAGCCAGGTGAACAGGTCCGGCAGCGTGCGGGTCGTCATCTCCGGTCACTCCCCTCGCGGGTACGCCGGTCGCGGGCTACCCGCCGGACGGACCCGCAAACCGTGCCGTGCGGTCCCGTCAGCCCCGTGTCACGGCCCCGCCAGCGGGTAGGCGGGCTTCCCGAGCGGACGGGTGCCGCCGGCTGGCAGGAGGTAGGACGATGGTGCTGCACAGGGCGGGCCAGCAACGGCGGCCGCCGGTCGCGGACGGCAACCCGTTCGCGACGGTCGCCAACCCGGCGCTGGCCGAGCAGGTGTCCGGTCCCCGCGACGCGCTGGCCGAGGATCCGGTGCCCGCCGACACCGCCTGGCAGCTCGTGCACGACGAGCTCATGCTCGACGGCAACGCCCGGCTGAACCTCGCCACGTTCGTGACGACCTGGATGGAGCCGCAGGCGGTCCGCCTCATGACCGAGTGCGTCGACAAGAACATGATCGACAAGGACGAGTATCCGCAGACCGCTGAGTTCGAACGGCGCTGCGTCAGCATCCTCGCCGACCTGTGGCACGCCCCGGACCCGGCCGGCGTGGTCGGCTGCTCGACGACCGGGTCCAGCGAGGCGTGCATGCTCGCCGGCCTGGCCCTGAAGCGGCGCTGGTCGGCCGGGCGTGCGGCCGGCGAGGCCCGGCGGCCCAACCTCGTGATGGGCATCAACGTGCAGGTCTGCTGGGAGAAGTTCTGCAACTACTGGGAGGTCGAGCCCCGGCTGGTGCCGATGGAGGGCGACCGGCTGCACCTGACCGCGCAGGAGGCGGTGGCGCACTGCGACGAGAACACCATCGGCGTGGTCGCGGTCCTCGGCTCGACGTTCGACGGCAGCTACGAGCCGGTCGCCGAGATCGCGGCGGCGCTCGACGCCCTGCAGCGGCGCACCGGATGGGACATCCCGCTGCACGTCGACGGCGCCTCCGGGGCGATGATCGCGCCCTTCCTGGACCCGGACCTGGAGTGGGACTTCCGGCTCGGGCGGGTCGCCTCCATCAACACCTCAGGGCACAAGTACGGCCTGGTGTACCCCGGCGTCGGCTGGGTCCTGTGGCGCGACCGCGACGCCCTGCCGGAGGACCTCATCTTCAACGTCAACTACCTCGGCGGCAGCATGCCGACCTTCGCGCTGAACTTCTCCAGGCCGGGTGCGGAGGTCGTCGCGCAGTACTACACCTTCTTCCGCCTCGGCCGCGCCGGCTTCCGCGCCGTCCAGCAGGCGTCCCGCGACGTGGCCCTCCACCTCTCCGGCGAGATCGCCGCCATGGGCCCGTTCCGGCTGCTGACCCGCGGTGACCAGCTGCCGGTGTTCGCGTTCACCACCAACGCCGACGTCGAGGCGTTCAACGTGTTCGACGTGTCCCGGAGGCTGCGCGAACGCGGCTGGCTGGTCCCGGCGTACACCTTCCCCGCCAACCGCACCGATCTCACCGTGCTCCGGGTCGTGGTCCGCAACGGCTTCACCCACGACCTGGCCGACCTGCTGCTCGCCGACCTGCGGCGGCTGCTGCCCGAGCTGGAGGCCCAGCCCGGGCCGCTGCACACCGCCGGCGACGCCACCGGATTCCACCACTGAGGGCCGCTACAGTCACCCGCTCACTCACCCGATGCCGGCACCGGCCGGGCGTAGCATGGGACTTGCCTGCGAGACGACCGGGCGAAGCTGGTAAAACAGTGGAGCCGGATAGCACCAGGAGATCGAAAGGTCGATCGGTGTTGTCGAATACCTGAACCGGTAGCGCCGGAGAGGGTAGATCGCCTCGCAGGTTAATTTGCGTCCCCAGACGCGTCCCCAGGCAGCACTCCAGCACCGGGGCCCCGGCGCGCCGGTCAGGCGCTGAACGCCCCGCGCAGCATGTCGCCCCAGCCGGCCTGGATCATGCTGGTGAAGCGCCACTCGCCGCCCGTCTTGGCCATCACGTCGACGTATCGCATGTGCTGCACCTGCTCGCCGGTGGTGACCGTGCTGTCGGTGACGACGACGGCCAGGTCGGCGTTGAGGAACACGGGCCTGCGGTGGTTGTCCAGCCGCGGCCGCGGCTCGCCGACGGCGGCGCCCATCGCCTGGATGAACGTGGCGCGGTCCCACTGCTGGGTCACGCACTCGCCGGCCGAGTCGTTCGTCGTCACCGTCAGCGGGAACAGCGCGACGTCGGCCATGCGCTCGACGTCACCCCGCTCGGCGAGCGCGTCGTAGGCGGTGAACCAGTCCAGCAGCCGCGTGACGTCCTCGTCCTCGGGCGTGTAGGCGGCGCTGGTGATCGGGCTCTGGTCGGACAACGTCACTCCTTGGATCAGTTTCTCTGTACACCGTAGAGAGTAACCGCGCTCCGCCCGTCCGGCAACCGCATTCGAAGCCGGGATGACGGCACGCGGGCTGCCAGAGATGTGCGCGACGCGCGGCAACGCAACGACAGGGTCCGCTGCGCCAGTGCTGACGCCGAGATCTTCGGCTTCCTCGCCGACTACTCACGCGAGGCGGTCATCCCCGGGCTGTTCCCGGAACCGGAGGACTGAACGGGTGCGGGCCGCCACGGCAAGTGCGGCGGCGAGCCGCTACTGCGGCTCGGGTGCCGGGTCCCGGCGCAGCCACCGCTCGTCCAGCGACGCCGGCGGGGCGGGGGCGCCGAGGTCGGCCGGGCGGTACCCGGTCGGGTAGCCCGGGTAGGTGCGGTTGCGGGGTGACGTTCCCAGCTTCGACACCCGTCGGGGCGGCAGGAGCAGCCGCACCGCCGCCGCCCGGGCCCGCAGCGTCGCCCCGGACAGGGCGGTCAGCCAGCGTGGGGCGGGGCGGAAGCCGAACGCGGCGAGCATCGGCGGGTCCAGCATCGCGCGGACCCCCAGGCGGGCCATCGGCCGCAGCGGCGCCGGGAACCAGCTCGCGAACAGCCCGACCGTGTACTGCCCGACCCGGGCGTTGGCGTCGCTGTAGCGGAAGTTGGCCGCCTCGTAGTCGCGCTTGAACGCCCGGAACTCCTCGAAGTCCGACGGGATGTCGCGGATCGCCATGCGCAGCCCGACCTGGCGGTAGAAGTGGAACGCGGCGAGGCGCTCGTGCTCGGTGAGCGGCCGCCAGCCGAAGCGGTCCAGCCAGTCGATCGGGTCGTAGACGAACGTGGCCAGCACATACCGCATGTCGTCGTTGTCGATGGCATACCGGCCGTGGGCGCGGTTGATGACCCGCAGCGCCTCCCTGCCTCGCGGCGAGTCGTAGCCGTGCGCGGCCAGCTCCGCCATGAGCAGCTGCGTGTCGTCGTAGCGGCGCTGCGGCCGGTCCCGGAACTCGCCGGTCGCGTCGAGCAGGGCCGAGATCGACGGCACGCAGTACGTGCGGAACAACGCGAACTCGAGCGCCCTCGTGTAGTCCCAGGGGAACTCGTGACCGGCGGAGATCCGGTAGATCTCCTCGTGGTCGCGCGCCGGGTCCAGTTGCTCGATCCGTCTGCGCCAGCGCATCCGGTCAGCGACCACGGCACCCACCTCCGCCGTCAGCGTGCCACGGATCCGTCGCTGCCGGAAGCAGACGTTCCTGTGGAGCAAGCACGGCGCGAACACGCTCGTCGGACCCGACGGGATGGGCCCGGAGTATCGGTCGGTGGTCGCGATCGACGACGACACGCTGTACTCGTCGGCGTTCGTGGACCTGCGCAACGGCCCGGTGATCCTGACGATCCCATCGACCGACGCCACCTACTCGCTATCCCGCCGGTGTCGGTGCCGTTCCCGGTCACGATCTGGAACCTGCGTGCCGACAAGTACTCCGCCGCCGGCGTCGACCAGACCGACCTGGCGGAGGAGTTCCGCACGTCGGTGCGGATGACCACGCTGCAGAACTACCTCGTCTGCCCGAAGGCCGGCGCGACCGAGATCCTCAAGCTCTCGATCACCGTGTACATCGGACGCAACCAGCCCGCGAACGCACCCGCGGCGAACTGGCTGCCGGTGTCCGACGCCCCGTTCAACATCATGCTGCGGGTGTACGGGCCGGAGGACAACACCGACCCCGACACCAACCCGCCCTACAACCCGCCGCCGATCAACCTGAGCAACTGAGGCGGCCGGGTGTCACCGGCCCGGCGGCGACCGGGCCGGTTTCCGCCCGACCGCAGCTGGAGTCGCTGGGCGGTCAGGCCCACCATGCGGCGGTACCGAGAACGGCTGCCGCGGGGCTGGTCCCGGCGAGCGTCTCGATGGCTCCGGCGAGGCCGGTGATGGCGGCGAGGCCGATGCGCCGGTCCTGGGCGTCGAGGCCGGTCCGCAGGACGAGCACGGCGGTCCGGACGGTCGCGGCACCGGGTTGTGCGTCGAGACACTGGCGGGCCCGGCGGGCGACCGCCAGCATCGCGTGCGCGGCGTGGTCGCTGTGTGGGTCGCCGGCGGTGCCGGCCGCCGCGGTGGCGGCCCGGGGCAGCAGCGCCGCCGGCAGGTGCGGGGCGATCTCGGCGACGGCGTTTGCCCGGGCCTGTCCGGGCTGCCCTGCCCGATCGCGGACGGTGTCTGGTTCGGTGGCGATCGCCTCGGCGGCGTCCAAGGCCTGGGCGCCGGTCTCGACGCGCTGGTGCTCCGGAAGGACGGGCAGCAGCCGGCTGAGGGCACTCACCCGGAGTTTGAGGTGGTCGACCTCGGCCGCGGCCGCGAGAGCGCCGGCGACGGCGGCGTCGCGGGCGGGTGCCGGCAGGTGGGGCGCGAGCCAGGTCAGGGCGAGAGCCCGCGGGTACGCGCCGGACATCCCGGTCGCCGCCCGCAGCACATGGTCGCGGCGGTGCGCGGGCAGGCGCGGTGCGAGGCGGCCGAGCTCTCGGGCCCGGGATTGCTCGTCGTCGATGAGTAGTGCGCTGTCGACTGCCCGGTCGAGCAGGTCCGCCTGTTCGGTGGGGGTGCCGGCGGCGGCCGCGGGCGGGCCCGGCTGCGCGTCCCGGCCGTGCGGCGCGAGTGCGGCCAGGGCGTCCGCCCGTTGGTAGTGGTTGACGACCGCGGCGGCGAGTCGCAGCGCCCGGTCTGCCACGTGCGGCGGCAACGTGCCTGCCGCCGTCGCGTGCCCGAGGGCGACGAGAATCCGGGCCCGGTGCTTCGGTTCGGCCTCGGCGATGTCGAGCGTGAGGTCGAGGGCTGCGGCGCGGTCGTCTTCGGGCAGATACGGAGTGAGGCCCGCCAACGCCTGCCCCCGCGCGCCCCGGTCCGCGGCGAGGGCCGCCACGGCGACGGCGTCCCGGCACTGCTGCGCGGGCAGATGCGGCGCGAGCCCGGCGAGGGCCTCCGCCCGGACCCGCGGGTCGGTGATCGTCGCGGCGATGTCGAGCACGTCGCCGAGTCGGTCCGGGGGCAGATGCGGCGCGACCCCGACGAGCGCCTGTGCCCGCGCCGAGGCCGACACGATGCCGCGCACGGCGTCCAACACCCCATCGGCCGTCACGTCGTCGCGGCCGGGGACGCCGTGTTCCTGGCCGCGGGCGCCGGGGTCTCGGTCTGGGGCGCCGGTTGCCCGGCGGAGAGCGGTCGGGGCGAGTGCGGTCAGGGCGCGGGCCCGCCAGTCGTGGTCGCCGACGGCCGTGGCGGCGGCCACCGCGCGGCGGAGGATCACCGCGCGCATGCCGGCCGGGAGGCGTGGCGCCAGCGCGGTCCAGACCCGGGCGCGCAGCGCCGGGCTGTGCAGGGTCGGCACGGTGGCGAGGCCCTGGGCGGCCCGATCGGCCGGCAGGTGGGCGACCAGGGCCTCCAGCGCGCAGGCGCGGTGCTCCTCGTCGTGGATCGCGGTCGCCGCGGCGAGCGCGGCGTCGACGTGCCGCGCCGGCAGGTGCGGGGCGAGCCCGGCGAGGGCGGCCGCGCGCTCCTGTTCGTCGGCGATGGCCGAGGCGATGTCGAGGGCCCGGTCGGTGAGCCGGTCCGGCAGGTGGGCGGCGAGGCCGGTCAGGGTGCGGACGCGCTGCCACCCCGGGCTGGTGGCGGCGGCGTCCAAAGCTCGCCGGACGGCGGCAGCGCGGACCGTTTCCGGCAGGTGCGGCACGAGCGCGGTCAGGGCCCTGGCGCGCGGCTCCGGGTACGTCATGGCCTTGGCGGCGGCGAACGCGTGCGGCAGCAGCCGGTCCGGCAGCCGCGGGGCAAGGGCTGCGAGCAGCGCGGCCCGGGGAGTCTCGAAAGGGTGGCCGACGGCGAACGCGAGCACCCCGGCGAGATGCTCGGCGGGCAGGTGCGGCACGAGCGGCGTCAGCGCCTCGGCCTTGTAGAGCCAGTCGAAGTCGGCGGCCGCCTCGACGGCCCGCCGCAGTTGCGCGGCGTCCAGGTGCGGGGCGACGGCCGCGAGAGCCTCGCCGCGGTGCCCGGCGCTGAAGATCGTGGCGGCCACCGACAGTGCCCGGGCGATGACCTCGTCGCGTCGGTCGGGCGGTAGTACCGGCACGAGCGCGGCCCACGCCAGGGCCTCGTAGAAGTCGGGGTTCTCGACGGTGGCGAGGGCGTTCAGCGCGGCCGAGGCCTGGCCCGGATCCAGGTGCGGGGCCAGGTCGGCGATCGCGGCGCCGCGCCAGTGGTTCTCGTCGTCCGACAGCCGGTCGGGGTCAGGCACGGGGGGCCGGAACGCGAGCGTGTGCTCGAGGGTATCGGCGATCAGGGCCGGGCGGTCGCCGGACGGGACAGCCGGCAGCATGTCCACGACGATCTGCACCCGGTAGTACCCGCCGCTGGCACGCCCCTGCTCGAGCCAGTAGTCCACCCAGCTGGGTGTGTCGCGGCGGGCCAGCCGGTCGACGGTGCCGATCCCGGCCGCGCGCAGCCGGGCCGCGACCTCCGTGGAGGCGCGGTCGCGGCGGCTGTGGACGCTCGCCGCGACCAGGCCCAGCCACACCTCGTCGACGAGTGACGGTGCCGGGCCGCCGTCGGCGAGGGCGGCGTCGGTCTCCGCAGCGGCGTGCCGGCGGGCGAGGTCGACGTCGGCGAGGAAACCTTCCACGTCGTCGTGGGCCTCGTGCGCCTCGAACCAGACGTTGACGAGCGTGCCGGTGAGCAGCAGGCGGCGCAGGTCGCGGTGGCGGCCGGCGGCGGCGAGGGCGGCGGCGAGGGTCCGCAGCGGGGCGAGGTCGTCGACGCCGGCCAGCAGTGGGTCGATGGCGAGCGCCGGCAGGCCGGCGTCGAGCCCACCGAACAGCGTCAGGTAGCGGTCGGGGGAGAGGTCCGGTCCCGTCACGCCGATCATGATGGCGTGCCGGGTCAACCCGCATGCTCAAGCCGTGCGAGTCGCCGTGCGCCAGGTCCAGGCGTACCAGACGATGAACGCGGTGCAGCCGATCTCCACGATGCTGTACAGGACGTAGTACGTCGCCGGTGTGCCGACGGCGAGGGAGGCCGCCTGGACGAGGGTCATCACAGCGCCGGCGGCGATGTTGGCCCAGCGTGCGGCCCGTTGCGGCAGCACCCGTGACAGCAGCACCATCCAGATCGGCAGCTGCATGAGGAAGCCGGCGCCGAGGAGGAACCCCGGGCTGATGCGCATGCCGTCGACCTCGCCGTCGAGCAGGTCGGTCAGCACGGCTGAGTCCATGTGGCCGAGGACGTCGCAGTACAGGTAGTTGAGCACCGCGAAGATCCAGAGGGTGGAGAGCAGGACGGCCCGGTCACGGCGGGTCGTCTGGTCGGGGAGCAGGGTCGTCCCGGTCACGGTGGTGTGCCGCCTTTCCGCGTCAGTGCCGCGCCGGTGCGCGGCGGTTCTGACGGTATGTGTGGCGGCTCGGCGGTCGTACCCTCCGCGGAGGGAACCTGGCTGGTCCTCTGGAGGGAATCAGTTCACTGCCCGGGGGTGACGAAGCCGGACTCGTAGGCGGCGACGACGGCCTGGGTGCGGTCGCGGACGCCGAGCTTCGCCAGCAGCGTCGCCACGTGCGACTTGACGGTCTGCACGGACAGGAACAGTTCGGTGGCGATCTCGGCGTTGGACAGGCCGCGGGCCAGCAGGCGCAGGACGTCCCGTTCGCGTTCGGACAGCTCCGGCAGGCCCGCGCCGGAGGGGGTGGCGAAGCGCTCGATGATGCCGCGGGTCGAGGCGGGGAACAGCAGCGACTCGCCGGTGCCGACCACCCGCGCGGCCTCGATCAGCCGCGCTGGCGGGGTCCGTTTCAGCACGAACCCGCTGGCGCCGGCGCGCAGCGCCCGGTACACGTACTCGTCGACCTCGAACGTCGTCAGCACCAGCACCCGCACCGCCGTGCCGCCGGCGGTGATGCGGCGGGTCGCCTCGATCCCGTCCGTGCCGGGCATCCGCACGTCCATGAGGATCAGGTCGGGCGCGGGATCGGCGGCGGCGATCGCGACCGCGGTGTCCCCGTCGCCGGCCTCGGCGACGACCTCCCAGCCGGGCTCGGAGGCCAGGATGGCCCGCAGCCCGATCCGGACGAGCGGATCGTCGTCGACGATGGCGATCCTCATCGCCACACCGTACGGTGCAGCGCGCAGCCCAGGCAGTCGCACCCGGCGGCCAGGCGGCAGGCGGCGGGCCCGTCGGGCAGGGCGGCGCCCAGCGGCACGACGGCGCGGACCGCGAACCCGCCCTCGGTGGTGCGTCCGGCCGTGGCGTGCCCGCCGAGCAGCGCGACCCGGTCGCGGATCGACGCCAGCCCGAGCCCCGTGCCGGCGGCCGGCGATGATTCCCGGAGCGGGTTGACGACCGACAGGGCCACGATCCGCTCGTCCGCGGCGAGGTCGACGTCCACGTCGCCGCCGGGGGCGTGCTTGGCGGCGTTGGTGAGCGCCTCCTGCAGCACCCGGTACACGCCGCGGCCGACGACCGGCGGCAGCGGCCCGAGCCGGATCCGGGACCGCACCCGCAGCCCGGCGCCGGCCGCGCCGTCCAGCAGCGCCGTGAGGTCCCCGGCGCCCGGCAGCGGCGCGAGGGCGTCGGGCCCGTGCCCGCGGATGCCGGCGATGATGCGGTCCAGCTCGCCGAGGGCGGCCCGCCCGCGCTCCTCGATCGTGGCGAGTGCGGCCCGGGCGAAGGCGGGGTCACGGTCGAACACGTGCGCGCCCGCCCCGGCCTGCACCACGATCATGGACAGGAGATGGCCGATGCTGTCGTGCAGCTCCTGGTCGATGCGTACCTGTTCCTCGGCCCGTACGGCGCGGGCCAGCACGGCGGCCTCGACCTCCTTGCGGCCGGGGCCGAGCGCCCAGACCGCGAGGCGGCGGTGCCATCCCGCGAGGGCCCGCAGCGAGCCGCGCAGCACCGGCACCGCCGCGACGAACGCGACCGGGCCGAGCAGCGACCAGGCCGTCCCGGCAGCACCGACCTCGATCCGGTCGCTCATGCGGTCCGCCAGCGCGACCAGCGGCCAGAGCACGAGCAACGGCGAGGCGGCGTACAGCAGCACGACGGCGGCGCCGAGCGGCCCGCTGACGGCACGGACCAGCGTCCATGCCAGCACCCGCCAGCTGTGCGGGTCGCGGACCGCCGCGGCCGTCCACCGCAACGGGTCGGCCAGCCGCCGCCACCGCGGGTGCCGCGGATACACCGCGCGCCGGAACCCGATCGGCGCCGGCGCCGCCACGTCCTGCCCCAGCAGGACCCGGGCCAGGAGCCGCTCGAACCGCCCGATCGGCCGCAGCAACAGGTGGGCGGCGAGCAGCAGCACCACGGTCACCGGCGCGAACCGGGTGACGATGCCCGACAGGTAGAGCGAACCGACCAGCGCCGCCCAGAACACCCCGAAGACGGCGCCGAGCAGGAGGTACCCCGCTTCCCGTAGCTCCCGGCCGGTCACGAGCACATCGTGCCAGCCGCGCCGGTGCCGCCGCGCCAGGCGGTCCGGGGCGTCGACGCCCGCCCTGCTCGCCGCTCGACCCCGTCGTGATGACGCCCGGATTGTGCCGAAGGGCCTCCCGCGTGGATGCGTAGCGTTACTGTGCGATTACCTTAGGTGTCTGGAGTGGTGCATGAAGTTCGTCCGACAGGCTGCGGCGGTCCTGGCTGCCGCGCTCGGAACGGGCGGTCTCGTTGCCGTCTCGGCGACGCCGGCCTACGCCGCCACCACGACGTTCACCTATACGGGCGCGGTGCAGACGTACACCATCCCGGCCGGCACCACGAAGCTGCAGGTCGTGGTGAAGGGCTCCCAGGGCGGCGGCGGTGTGGGCGGTGGCGGCGGCACCGTCACCGCCGTCATCACGACCCCCGCCGGGCTGGGCAACAAGATCCAGGTCATGGTCGGCGGCACCGCGGGCTGGAACGGTGGCGGCCTGTCCGCGCCGGGCGGCGGCGCCGGCGGCGACGCCTCCGACATCCGCCAAGGTACCTGCGCCGCCACGGACTCCTGCGGGTTGAGCGACCGCACCGTGATCGCCGGCGGTGGCGGCGGCGGGACGGTCTATCCCGGCGGCGGTGGCGGCAAGCCCCCGTCGCCGGCCTTCCCGTCGAACACGGCGGGCAGCGGCTTCGCGTCCCCGGGCGGTGGCGGCACCCAGAGCGCCGGCGGCGCGGGCGGCGCGGCATTCGGCGCCGCGTCCCCGGGTGGCGCGGGCACCCTCGGCTACGGCGGCAACGGCGGCCCGAGCGGCTCGAAGAGCGGCAGCGGCGGTGGCGGCGGCTACTACGGCGGCGGGGGAGGCGGCGCCACCGCCAACCCGTCGGCCGAGGGCGGCCCGGGCGGCGGCGGGAGCAGCTACGTCGACCCCGCCCGGGAGGACTCGCCGTCCACCTTCGCCAGCGACGACAACTACGGTGCGGGCTCGATCTCCTTCACCACCCTCGGCCCGCCCGAGCCCGACAACGTGACCGCCGAGGTCGCCGCTGGCACCGGCGACGTCGCGCTCGACTGGGACGCGCCCAGCGGCGGCGCCGACTCCTACGTCGTCTACCAGAGCCTCAGCAGCGGCGGGTCGTACGCCGCCGTGACCTCCGGCAGCTGCTCCGGCGTCACCGGCACGGCCTGCACGGTCGGCGGCCTCGCCCCGGGCACGGTCTACTACTTCACCGTCGCCAGCGTGCTGAGCGGCGCGGAAGGTTCGCCGTCGAGCCCGGTCAGCGTCACCGCCATCGGCCCGCCGGCCGCCCCGACCGGCGCCGCGGCCTCCGTGACCGGCGACGGCACCCTCACCGTCACCTGGACCGACCCGGCCACCGCGAGCGGGCCCACGACCAACTTCCAGGTGCTGGTGTCGCTCGGCGGCGGCTCGTACACCGCGGCCACCGCCGGCACCTGCACGGCCGGCACCGTCACCAGCGGCTGCACCGTCACCGGCCTCACCGGCGGCGGCAGCTACCAGTTCAAGATCGTGGCGGTCAACGCCGCCGGCAGCGGGCCCGCGTCGGACCCGTCGACCGCCGTCACCGCCGTGGCCGCACCGTCGGCGCCGACGCCGGGCGCTGTCACCGTCACCGGGTCGGGCACCGTTACCGTGGCCTGGACCGGCCCGTCCGGCAGCGTCAGCGGGTTCAAGGTGTACGTGTCCAGCGGCGGCCCGTACACCGCGGCCGGCTCGGGCACGTGTGCCGGAACGCCGGTGAGCAGCCCGTGCACCGTCACCGGGCTGACCCCCGGCCAGGCGTACCGGTTCAAGATCTCCGCCGTGGCGTCGGCCATGGAAGGCAACCAGTCCGTCCCGTCGGCCGAGGTCACCGCCGTCGCCGGCCCGCTGGCGCCCGGCACGCCGGTGCTGACCGTCGCCGGCGACCGCAAGCTGCGCGTCGCGTGGACCTACCCGACCAGCAGCGCCACCCCCGCGGCGCGCTTCACCGTCGAGCTCTCCAAGGGCGGCGGCGCGTACACCGCCGTCACCAGCGGCGACTGTGCCGGCCCCACCGCGAGCCCGTGCGACGTCGGCGGCCTCGACGCCGGCGCCGGCTACCGGGCCCGGGTGACCGCGGTGAACGCCGCCGGCACGGGCAGCCCGTCCGACGGGTCGGCCCCGTTCACCGTGGTCGCCGCGCCGGGCATCCCCACCATCACGAGCGCGGAAGCGGGCGACGGGCAGGTCACCGTCACGTGGACCGCCGGCCTGCCCGCGACCGCGGACACCTACCACGCGGCCGCGTATCCGGCCGGCTCCAGCAGCCCGGCGTCGGACTGCCAGGCCACCGCCCCGGCCCTCACCTGCGTCATCCACGGCCTGACCAACGCCACCGCCTACACGATCAAGGTATACGCGTCGGGAGCCGTGGACTCGGACCCGAGCCAGCCGGTCGCCGCGACGCCGAGCGCCGCACCGGACGCCCCGACGGCGACCGCGACCGGCGGCGCCGCCTCGATCACCGTGCAGTGGACCCCGCCCGCGGCAGGCTCAGGCGTCGGCGGCTACCTGCTGACCGCGGACCCGGGACCCGCCACGTGCCACGCCAAGGCCACCGACACCAGTTGTGTGCTGGGCGCGGTCGCGGGTACCTCGTACACCGTGAAGATCGTCGCGGAGGGCACCTTCGGCCGCGACTCGGCGCCGGCGGTCACCAACGCGGCGACCGCGACGTCGCCACCCGTGCCGGCCAGCACCCCGGCCCCCGACGCGACCCTCACCACCGACCAGGGCGACATCCACACCGCCACCCCGGGCCAGGAGGTCACCGTCGTCGGTCACGGCTTCGCCCCCCACTCGACGGTCACCATCGCGATCTATTCGGCGCCGGCGCTGCTGGCCACCGCGGTGGCCGACGCGCAAGGCGACGTGCGCCAGCCGGTGACGGTGCCGGCGAGCCTGGCGGCCGGCGAGCACACGGTGGTGGCGCTGGGCGTGGACCGGTCGGGCGTGACACACACGCTGGCGTTCACGGTGACGGTCCAGGCGGTGGGCGCCGGCCTGCCGGTGACCGGCCTCGCCCTGACCTGGATGCTGCTGCTCGGCGTCGCCTCGGTCCTGACCGGCGCCACGCTGACCGCCATCGGCCGCCCGCGGACGTGAACCCGGCCGGGTGTTACGGGAGCCGGGCCTTCAGCCGGGCGGCACCGCCACCGGAAGCCGGGTCCAGTGCAGCCCGTCCGGCGACGTGTACAGCGCCGTCAGGTCGTTGGTCAGGTAACGGCCGGGGGCCGTGGTCAGGACCGGCCAGAACCCGTCGTGGTCGGCGAGGCCGGTCACCGGCGCGGGCGCCCGGTATGTGCCGCCCTTGCCGGCGTACCACTCGGCGAGCTTGTCGTGCACCGTGCGGATCACGTGGGTGCCGTCGGCGGCGAGGTACGTGTCCTGGCCGTGGTCCTTGTACGGCACCGTGTGCTCCGGATCGGCGGTCGTCCAGGTCTGGCCGCCGTCGGTGGTGCGGTACATCAGCACCCGGCGCGGCTGGCCGGTCGTGACGACGGCGTAGGCGCTGGTGCCGTCGACGGTCGCGACCGAGACGATGCCCGGGTCGGCCGGGTCGGACTCGGCGAACACGCGCGTGCGCCAGGTCTGGCCGCCGTCGTGGCTGACCGCGAGGCCGAGACGGCCGTCCGGGGCCGTCCCGCCGACCCACAGCCCGGCGCCGACCGGCGTGGACAGCACCGTGTCCGGCCGTATGTCGGGCTGGTTCGCCAGCGTCCGGGCCTCGCCGGTCCGCGGGTCGACGCCCCGCAGGCCGCACCGGTACGGGCCGGTGTAATCCTGCTCCCTGCGCTCGTCCGTGCAGGTCGCCCAGCCGCCGGCCGGCACCGTGCCCACCGTGCCTTCCACCGGCCGCACCAGCTTCCACGTCCGCCCCCCGTCGGTGCTGACGTGCTTGACGTCGACGGACTCGCCGTCGAAGTGGGCCAGGACCACGCCGGGCGCGGGTGCGGAGATGTCGTCGACGATGCCGCTGTACCGCTCCGTCCAGGTGGCGCCGTTGTCGTCGGAGCCGAGCAGCCGGCCGGGGCAGCCGTACTTCGACATGTTCTCGCACTGGAACGGCGCCCACTGCACGTACAGGTGCTTGCCCTCGCCCGCCACCGGCCCTTGAATCCCCACTGCGGGGACGGCCGTGGTGCCGGGCGCCGACGGCCGTGGACTTTCCGTGCCGGCCGGGCCGGACTGCGGCGCCCCGCTGCCGGCCACGGCCACCACCACCGCCACGACGAGCGCGGTGAGACCGCCGGCGGCCGCGGCCGCCCACCGCTGCCGGGCGCGTCGGCGCCGCCACGCGGCGGCGTACACCGCCCGGCTCGACAGCCGGCTCGGCGGTGCCGTGGTGGCCGCGTCGTCGAAGCGTTCACGCAGAGATGTCATGGCGCACCCCTTCGTCGTCGCCGAGGAGTTCCTTGAGCCGGGCGAGCGCCCGCGCCGCGTGGCTCTTCACGGTCCCCTCGGAGCACCGCAGCGCCTCGGCCGTCGCGGCCACCGACAGGTCCTGGTAGTAGCGGCACACCAGCACCGCCCGCTGCCGCGGTGGCAGCTGCCCCAGCGCGGCCGTGAACGCCGCCCGCGCCGCGGACCGCTCGGCGTCGTCGGGTCCGGCCGGCTGGTCGGGGACCTCGGCGTGCGTCAGCTCGCGGCGCCGCCAGGCGCGGCGGGTCTCGGACAGGTACGCCCGCACCAGGCACGTGCGGACGAACGCGTCCAGGGCACCGTGGTCCTGGACACGGCCCCAGCTCACCGCCAGGCGCATGAACGCGGCCTGGGTCAGATCGTCGGCCCAGTGCCAGTCGCCGCACAGCAGAAACGCGGTGCGGCGCACGGCGTCACGGCGCGCGGCGAAATAGTCGTCGAACTCTGGCGGCGGCACAGGTTCTCTCGGCATGGACACCTCCCTACCAGTTAGGTCAACGGCGGGCGGGCATCCGGTTTACCGGCCGACAGGGAATTCGGCGCACACGAGCGCCGGTCCGATGCGCCCGCTCATCACCGCGCGTCCTGGCCTTGACGCGCCGTGCCACTGTGCCTGGCATGTTTCCGAACCGCTTCACCTCCGGGACCGCGGTCCTGGTCGCCATAACGTTGTTCACCGCCGGCTGCGACACCGAACCGTCGCCCGAGGGCCGCCCATCGACATCACCGTCTCAGGCCGCCGGACCGTCCCGCCTGCCGTCGGGAATCACCTGGTACGACGAGCTCGATGGCACGGTCGGCGTCTTCGACCCGTCCAACGGTCGCGTGCTGCACCAGGCAGCAGTGTCCGGCGGCGAGCACCCCGGCCGCCTCACCGTCGCGCCCGGAGGGACCACCGCCGTCGGGCTGCGGCGCTGCAAGCTGCAGGTGTACCGCTGGACCGGTCAGACGTTCGCGCTGGAGAAGGAGCACCCGCAGCCCGCCGGGCTCTGCTTCGACCACGCCACGTTCCGCGAGGGCCGGTTCCGCATCGAGACCACGCGCGACCCGGACTCGAAGGTCACCGACACCAATCCGTGGTTCACCCTCGACCCCGCCGCGGCACAGACGCTGCGGCAGGAGGAGCCGGTCGCCGCGATCCACCCGGCCAAGCTCACGATGACCGGCCGGTCCGGCACCGGGACCGTGCAACTCAGCGGTCTGCGGGTCACGGCCGCGGATCTGCGCGAGGTCAGCGGCCCGCGGTTCCGGTACTTCTGTAAGCAGGCGATCGACGACATCCGGTTCTTCTGTGTTGCGAGCTCCGACGAGCAGGACGCCGACAAGACCCAGCCGTTCGGCGTGCTGGCCATCGCGACCTTCGACCTGAAGACGCAGGCCGTGGTCTCACTCGAGCAGGTCATGCCCGCGTCGCAGACCTTCGTGTACGCGGCCGCCCTGTCCCCGGACGGCAAGGACTTCATCATCCGCACTACCTCCGGCCAGTGGCAGCGACTCGCTCGCGACGGCAGCCACACACCGGTGCCGATCCGGGGTGAACCCATGGGCGAATCGCCCGACTGGGACATCCACTGGCTGTGACCGGCCGTCGTCCCACCTCGGGACGGGTGGAGGTCTGAGACACCACAACGGCGGCGGGGGACCCGCATCTGTGGATCCCCCACCGCGACGGTGGCTTACGGCATCATCAAGGACGAGCCTTGGCACATCCAGGACATAGGGTCATAGCATGTTGGACGGTGCGATCGAGGCGTACCTGAGCCATCCGGAACTGATGATCGGAGTGCACCCCGAGCCTGAGACGCTGAAGCTGGAAAGCGGTGCCGCCGCGGTTGCGTCGTCGACGCAGATCCTGCTCAGAGTCCGCGCACAGATAGCACCGGTCCGTGTTGCTTTCTGGAGTCAGGTCGGCATCAAGGCTGGCACGCTCGTGGTGGACGCTGTTCTGGAGTTTCCCACAACGTTCGTGCACGTGTTCGACACGGACAAGACCGTGTTCTACTCCCGGCGGATCGGCGGCCCCGGCCGCCACCGGGTGTGCGTGTTCGTGGACGATCCCGGGGCGGCTTCGCGCGTCCACCTGGCAATCGATGCGTCGCCGCGAGTCGGGACCTCCGGCGCCGCCGCCGGGATCGGGTCGGTGCGCTTGTCCGACGGTGACGACGCGGGTTCGGAGCTGGAGTTCTGGTTGGCCGAGTACGACCGGCCGCTTCAGCGCCTGTCTCGGGCCATCGCATGCGTCGCTCGGCGCGCTGCCGTCGACCGCGGTCTGTTCACGTACGACATCCGCCAACTTGTCGAATGGGTGCGATGGCTTACGCCGTCGCTTTCGCTGGAGGAGGCCCAGGCAATGGGCATCCTGCTTCGCGACGGTATTCGCGATTTTGAGAAGCCGGTTACGGCCTTCCAGATAGACGCGCTCGCCGGCAACGTCATGGATCGAATCTCGGCCGACCTCTAGGTCAACGGCGGGCGGGCATCCGGTTTACCGGCTTCCAGGAATTCCGGCGGACCTCTTAGAAGCCCAGAACCTGCCTCGCTTCGGTGATGACCTGCGCGGACGCGACATGGGCCCACGAGGTG
This sequence comes from Dactylosporangium sp. NPDC006015, assembly GCF_040614215.1. Lineage (NCBI taxonomy): Bacteria > Bacillati > Actinomycetota > Actinomycetes > Micromonosporales > Micromonosporaceae > Dactylosporangium > Dactylosporangium sp. NPDC006015. The sequence goes on along the minus strand of NZ_JBEXUD010000032.1, from coordinate 5,495 downwards.
AACAGTGAGCGGAAGTCGGCGCCGTACTGCTCCGCCACCGCCGGGTCCTGCTCGAATCCGGGTCCGGCTGATCGACGTCACCGAGCGGGGCGGTCGGCTGCAGCCGACCGGACTGCTCTGGCTGGGGTCGCTGGCGCTCGCCATGACTCCCGAGCTCAAGCGTCAGGTCGAGCCGGTGGTTGGCGCAGACGGGCAGTTCGTCGAGCTGACCTGCGATGACGGAGAGTTCTGGATGTTCGTGCCGCAGGTGAGGGACGTGCTGGACGAGGCACGCTCCCACATCGTTCGCTTTTCCGGGGGAAACGTCATGTACGTGGAACGACATGCGTTCAAGGGCGCCGAGATTGCGGACACCGTCGCATTCCGGATTCTCCAGGTGCCGAACGGACCCATGTTCTGCGCGCGGCAGCTGGTCGAGGCGTTGGACTCGGAGCAGGGTGTCCGGTTCGCCGAGGTATGGCGGGGCGAGTCGGACTGAGGCAGCTCCTTCAGGAGATGCGGGCGCCGGTGTGGATGGCGACGGCGTCGTGGGCGGCGACGTCCGTGCGGAACCAGCCGGTCGCGTCGACGGTGATGACCGGGCCGGTGCAGGTGGTGCCGCTCTTCTCGCCGTGGATGACGTCGCAGTAGCGGCCGGCGGGCATGTTCGTGCGGTACGAGCGGCCGGTGACCGTGAAGTCCTCGTCGTTGATGGTGATGTAGCCGGCGCTGCCACGGCCGAACGCGATGTGCTGGAAGCCGTTGTCGTACCAGTTGACGACGCCGGTGCCGGTGACGGCGTTGCGGAAGGCGACCATGTTGGCGATGGCCTGCCATCGGTGCTCGCATCGCCAGCCGCCGGTGAAGCAGGTGCTGTTGTTGGTGCGCCCGGACGCGTCCGACGGCGGGCCCTGGTTGCGGTCGGTGAACTCGTAGCTGGACATCACCGTGGGGGAGCCGTACGGCCACGCCAGCATGAACGCGTTGGCCAGGGCGTAGATGCCGTTGTCGCGGTAGGTCAGGGTGCCGGGGACGTCGCGCTGGGTGTCGTGGTTGTCGACGAACACGTTGGCGACGTTGCTCGGGATGTACCCCCAGCCTTCGCCGAAGTTGGAGAGGTACGCGAGCCGCTCGTTGCGGAACACGCGGGCGAGGTCCTTGCCGTACCGGAACTCGTGCACGTCGCCGTTGCCGGTGTACTCCTGCGGGGTGATCGGCTCGCCCGCGCCGTAGATGACCTCCTGCACCATGTACACGGACCGGGACAGCCGGGCCTTCAGTGCGGCGATGTCGGCGGCGGGCATGTGCTTGCTGGCGTCCATCCGGAAGCCGTCGACGCCCAGCGACAGCAGGTCGTTGAGGTAGCCGGCGAGCCGGTCACGCACATAGGTGGCGCCGGTGTCGAGGTCGGCCAGGTTCGCCAGCTCGCAGTTCTGCACCTCGTAGCGGTCGTTGTAGTTGACGATGTCGTCGTTGCCGTTGCGCCCACAGTGATGGAAGTCCTGGGTCTGGTACGTGCCGGGGTAGTCGTAGTGCGTCCAGGCGGATCCGGCCCAGCCCGGGCCGCTCTTGTCGGTGTTGGCCATGTGGTTCACGACCGCGTCGACGATGACCTTGACCCCGGCCGCGTGGCAGGCGCTGACCATCGACTGGAACTGCGCCCGGGTGCCCTTGCGCGACTCGATGCGGTAGCTGACCGGCTGGTACGCGACCCACCACTCCTGGCCCCGCACGTGCTCCTGCGGCGGGGAGACCTGGACGTAGCCGTAGCCGCGCGGCCCGAGGAACGCGGAGCACTCGGACGCGACCGAGGTCCAGTTCCACTCGAACAGGTTGGCGATGACGGTCTTCGGCCCGGCGGTGGCGGCCTGGGACGGTGTCGCGACGGTCGCCACGGTGGTGGTCAGCGTCGCGAGCACGACGGCGGACAGGACGGCAGCCAGGGGCCGGCAGCTCGGCATGGGGTGCTCCAATGACAAGGCGGCGGAAACCCAAGTATCGATGACCGTGCCTGCTACCGGCAACCTCGACGCGGCCGGTGTACCGGCGAGGTCATAGGCGATGCCTATGACCGTGGTTCCGGATCGGCCGCTACCGGAGCGTTCCGCCGGGCCGGAGCCTGAGTTGGTGATCGTTCTTGCTGAGGCTCGTGGGCGTCGCGTGCCGGTGCACGCCGCCGGGCTCGGTGCGGCCGTCGTGCTCGGTGCGGCCGCGGCCGCGCTCGGCGCGCGGGTGCCCGTGCTGGGCGCGCCGGTCTTCGCCGTCGTCGCCGGAGTGCTGCTGAGCCCGCTGGCCCGGCGCCGGTCCGAGGCGTTGCGACCGGGGCTGGACCTGGCCAAGGGGCCGGTCCTGCAGATGTCCGTCGTGCTGCTGGGTGCCCAGCTGTCGCTCGGCGAGGTGCTGCACGTCGGCGCGGGGTCGCTGCCGGTCATGCTCGGCACCCTGGCGGTGTGCCTGCTGCTGGCCTGGCTGGCCGGCCGCCGGCTCGGGGTGTCCGGCGACCTGCGCACGCTGATCGGTGTCGGCACGGGCATCTGCGGCGCCTCCGCCATCGCGGCCACCACCCCCGCGCTGCGGGCGAAGGGCGGCGACGTGGCGTACGCCATCTCGACGATCTTCGTGTTCAACGTCGCCGCCGTGCTGGTCTTCCCGCCGCTCGGCCACGCGCTCGGCCTGAGCCCGCACGCGTTCGGGCTGTTCGCGGGCACGGCGGTCAACGACACCAGCTCGGTGGTGGCCGCCGCGGGCGCCTTCGGCGGCGACGCGGACCGGTACGCGGTCGTCGTCAAGCTGGCCCGGACGCTGATGATCATTCCGGTGGTGCTCGCCGTGACCGCCTGGACCCGCCGCCGTGAGGAGCCCGTGCGGACGTCGAAGGCGCGTCTGGCGGCCTCCCTCGTCCCGTGGTTCCTGATCGCGTTCCTCGGCGTCGCCGCGCTGAACACCGGCGGCCTGATCCCGGCCGAGGGGCAGGAGGCGCTGCACCGGCTGGCGCTGCTGTGCATCGCGATCGCCCTCGCCGGGGTGGGCCTGTCCGCCGACGTGGCGGCCATGCGCCGGGCCGGTGTCCGGCCGCTGCTGCTCGGCCTCATCCTCTGGGTCGCGGTCAGCGTGACCAGCCTCGGGCTGCAGCACCTGCTCACCGGATGACGGCCCGGCCCTACCGGATGACGGCCCGGCCGGAGAGCGGCTGTGACAGACTGCGCACGATGCCGCTGCCGCCCTGGATGAACGACCTGCCGGCGCTCGACCTCCTGGTCTCCGTCGCCGAGACCGGCAGCGTCGGGCGCGCGGCGCAGGCGCACGGGATCACCCAGCCCAGCGCGAGCGCGCGGCTGGCGAAGCTGGAGCGCCGCCTCGGCGTGTCCCTGCTGGTGCGCTCCCGGCGGGGAAGCCTGCTCACCCCCGCCGGCGAGGCGGTCGTCGCCTGGTCGCACGGCGTCATCGACGCCGCGCACGCCCTCGCCGACGGCGTGCTGACCCTGCGCGCCGACCGGCAGGCGCGGCTGCGCCTGTCGGCGAGCCTCACCGTGGCCGAGCACCTGCTGCCGGGCTGGCTGTTGAGCCTGCGCCGCACCCATCCCGGCCTCGACATCGCCGCCGACGTGGCGAACAGCCAGGGCGTCGTCGAGGCCGTCCGCCGCGGTGTGGCCGATCTCGGCTTCGTCGAGTCGCCCGACATCCCCGCGGACCTCGGCTCCCGCGCCGTCGGTGAGGACCGGCTCGCCCTGGTCGTCGCCGCCAGCTACCCGCTCGCCGCGCACGCCTGGCGCGAGCTGCGGCCCAGCGACCTCGCCGACCAGCCGCTCCTGCTGCGGGAACCGGGCTCCGGCACCCGCGACACCTTCCTGAACGCGCTCGAACAGGCGCTCGGCTTCCCTCCTGTACTGCCGCACGCCATCAGCCTCGGCTCGACCACGACGATCCTCGCCACGGTCCGCGCGGGCGGCGGCGTCGGCGTGATCAGCGCCCGCGCCGCCGCGCCCGCCGTCGCCGCCGGCGACCTGGTCGAGCTCCGGGTGGCGGGCCTGCACCTGTCCCGCCCGCTGCACGCCTTGTGGCTCGGCCGCACCCCGACCGCCGTGGCGGCGGAACTGCTCGACATCGCGGCGCGGTGAACGCCGCGACGAGCACCCAATTCGGCGCGCCGGAAGTACACCCGGCCGTGACGTGCACTGACTGAAAACGATGGGTCGTTCGGCCGATGAAACCGTCCGGACGTCGTGATCTTCCGTCCCGAAATCGTCGTAGGGCTCCCTTAAGCTCTGCCCCGTGGCGTACCCGCAAGCACAGTCATGGCTGGCCATCGACTACGGCACCTCCAACACCGTGGCCATGTTGTCCTGGCCGGACGGCCGGGTGCGGCCGCTGCTGTTCGACAGCTCCCCGCTGCTGCCCTCCGCCGTCTGCGTCGACGACGACGGCCGGCTGCTGACGGGCCGGGCGGCGCAGCGCAAGGCGCGGCTGGTCCCGCAGGCCTATGAGCCAAATCCGAAGCGCCGCGTCGACGACCTGGAGCTGCTGCTCGGCGAGCAGCCGGTGCCGATCGTGACGCTCGTCGGCGCGACCCTCGGCCGGGTCTGGCAGGAGGCCGTGCGGGCACTGTCGGAGCCACCGGCGAGGGTCGTCATCACCTGCCCGGTCGAGTGGGGCCCCGCCCGCCAGTCCGTGCTGCTCGACGCCGCCCGGCACGCCGGCCTGCCCGAGGTGACGCTGCTGCCGGAGCCGACGGCCGCAGCGACGTATTTCGCGACCGTGCTCGGCCGCGAGCTGCCCCAGGGTGGCTGCCTGGTGGTCTACGACCTGGGCGCGGGCACGTTCGACGTGTCGGTGGTGCGCCGCGGCCCGGAGACGTTCGAGCCGCTGTCGTTCCGCGGCCTCGACGACTTCGGCGGCCTGGACCTGGACGAGATCGTGCTGTCGATCGTCGGTGACATCGTCGGCCGCACCGCCCCGGACGAGTGGCGGCGGCTGCGCAATCCGAGCACGACCGCGGAGAGCCGGGCGTTCCGGACGCTGTGGCAGGATGCGTCGGAGGTGAAGGAGGCGCTGTCCGCCCAGTCCTCGGCGGCGCTGCTCGTGCCGCTGGTCGACCAGGACGTCCTCGTCACCCGCGAGCAGTTCGAGGAGCTGGCCCGGCCGCGGCTCGCCGACACCATCCGGATCACCACGCAGTGCATGCGGGAGGCGCGGGTCGCGCCGGAGCAGGTCGGCGCGGTGTTCCTGGTCGGCGGCGGGACGCGGATGCCGCTGATCGCCACCATGCTGCATCAGGCGACGGGGATCGCACCGACGGTGCTCGACCAGCCGGAGCTGGTGGTGGCCGAGGGGGCGCTGCGGTCGGTGGCGCACCTGCCGGCACCGGCGTTCGCCACGGCCGCCGGACCGGTCTCGGCGCCGCTCGCCCAGCCCGCCGCGCCCGTCACCCCGGCCGCCGCGCCGGCGGCGCCCGCCTCGCCCGCCCGATCGCCCATCGTGCACCTCGATCACCCGGAGGGTGGAACCACCATGCAAAG
>NZ_JBEXUD010000031.1:0-144871 GCF_040614215.1 Dactylosporangium sp. NPDC006015 | reverse complement strand
ACCGCACCGCGACCAGCGGCCCGACGACCGGACTGGGAAGTCTCGGGCTGCCACGCCGCCGTCGGCTCAGGGGCAGCACGACGACCAGCCGCCGGCACGCCACCCGACGGCGACTCACGATCGACCGCACCGCGACCAGCGGCCCGACGACCGGACTGGGAAGTCTCGGGCTGCCACGCCGCCGTCGGCTCAGGGGCAGCACGACGACCAGCCGCCGGTACACCACCCGACGGCGACTCACGATCGGCCTCGCCGCGACCGGCGGCGCGGGGGGCCTGCCACGCGGTCGTCGGCTCAGGCGCGGCACGACGACCCGCGGCCGGTACACCACCCGACGGCGACTCACGCTCGACCTCGCCGCGACCGGCGGCGCGGGGGGCCTGCCAGGCCTGGGTGGGCTCGGCGCGGCGGGGGGCCGGCTGGTCCAGCACGTCGTGGCCGCCGTCGCGCGGGGCCGCGGGCGGCTGTTGAAGGACGTCCTCGTCGCCTCGGGCGCTGCGGAGTTCGGCGAGCCAGCCGAGGTCCTCGTCGCTCGGGCCTTCTTCGGCCTTGCCGCGGCCGCGCCGCTTCTTGGCCTCATCTCGACCCGATGTCACCGGTGCCGCTCCTCCACCATGCTGGTCGCGCCGTCGGTTGCGGGGTCTGCTGCCGACACTGTGGTCCCCCGCACGATACGCCGCAGTTTCGGCAATCGTTCCGCCACAGCGCGCTCTGCGCCATGGCCCGTAGGGCGGTAGTACTCCCGGTCGTCGAGCCCTTCCGGGGCGTACCGTTGCTGCACAACGCCTCGGGAGTCGTCGTGGGGGTATTTGTACCCTTTGCCGTGGCCGAGCTTGGATGCGCCGCTGTAGTGCGAATCGCGTAAATGCGCGGGAACTGCACCGCCGTGCCCGGCGCGGACGTCGGCCATGGCGGCGCCGATCGCGGCAACGACCGCGTTGGACTTCGGGGCGACCGACAGGTGGATCACCGCCTGCGCCAGGACGATCTGCGCCTCGGGCAGGCCGACGAACTGCACGGCGTGCGCGGCGGCGGTCGCGGTCTGCAGGGCGGTCGGGTCGGCCATGCCGACGTCCTCGCTGGCGTGCACGATCAGGCGCCGGGCGATGAACCGGGCGTCCTCCCCCGCCTCCAGCATCCTCGCCAGGTAGTGCAGGGCCGCGTCGACGTCGGAGCCGCGGATGCTCTTGATGAACGCGCTCACCACGTCGTAGTGCTCGTCGCCGTCCCGGTCGTACCGCAGCGCCGCCACGTCGATGGCCTGCTCGGCGGTGGCCAGGTCGATGACCTCGGCGCCCTGTGCCGTCGTCGCGGCCGCGGCCGCCTCGAGCGCGGTGAGGGCCTTCCGCACGTCGCCGCCCGCCAGGCGTACCAGATGCGCCTCCGCATCAGGAGCGAGCGTCACCTTGCCGTCGAGCCCCCGCGGGTCGGCCACGGCACGGCGCAGCAGCTCGCGCACGTCGTCCTCGGTCAGCGGATGCAGCTTCAGCGGCACGCAGCGCGACATGAGCGGCGTGATGACGGAGAAGAACGGGTTCTCGGTGGTGGCGGCGAGCAGCGTGACGGTGCGGTCCTCGACGGCCGCGAGGAGCGAGTCCTGCTGCGTCTTGCTGAAGCGGTGCACCTCGTCGATGAAGAGCACGGTCGGCGGCCCGCCCCGGCGGCGCTCCCGGCGTGCGACATCGATGACCGACCGCACGTCCTTGACGCCCGCGTTGAGCGCGGACAGCGCCACGAACTTGCGGTCGGTGGCCCGGGCGACCAGGTGCGCGACCGTGGTCTTGCCGCAGCCGGGCGGACCGAACAGGATCACCGACATCGGCGCGTCGCCGCTGACCAGCTGCCGCAGGGGCGCGCCCGGCGCGAGCAGGTGCTGCTGGCCGACGAGCTCGTCCAGGGTCCGCGGGCGCATCCGCACGGCGAGGGGCGCGTCGGCGGCGACGTCGTCGAATCCGCCGGGGGGCGCGGGATCGCCGCCGCCCGGTGGTTGCATCTCGAACAAGCCGTCCACGGCCCCAGACCCTACAGCTTCTAGCTCCCCGACCCTTGCGGGCCGCGGTTTTGTGGGGGGCTGCGCCTCCCCACACCCCCCGTGCGAACGCTCCGCGTCCGCACTCAAACTTTGTGTGCGCTGCGAAAGACCTTGGTCAGACAGGCCGTGGAGTGAGACCGAGCAGCGCCCGGGCCGCCGAGGAGTCCAGCACGACCCTGGCCGGACGGGTCATTCCGCTCGCCGCGAGCGTCGACGCCGGCACCTTCGCGGGGTCCACGCCGTGCCGTTCCGCGACGCGGACGCCGATCTCGTGCCGGGACAGCGCCTCGGGGCCGGCCACGTTGAGCACGCCGGCGTGGTCGGTCGCGGCGACGGCCACCAGGGCCGCGGCCAGGTCGTCGACGGCGATCGGGCAGCGGATCTCGTCGGTGAACAGCGCCCCGGACGCGGCTCCGGTCGCCAGGTCGAGGCAGGTCTGCTCGTGCCGGGACAGCTTCCCGCGGCCGCCGGAGACGATCAGCGACGTGCGGACGATCGCCGCACCCGGGTCGACGGCGGCGACGGCCTCCTCGGCGGCGGCCTTCGCGGCGCCGTAGTCGAAGACCGGCGACGGCGCGTCCGCCTCCGTGTACGGCGCGTCACGCCCCGCGAACACGGCGTCGGAGGAGACGTGCACGAGCCGGGCGCCGATCGAGCGGGCGGCGACCGCGACGTTGGCGGCGCCCGCCGAGACGACCGGCCAGAGGTCGTCGGCCGCGCCGCCCTTGTTGCCGAGGACCGTGGCGGTGTGGATGACCGTCGCCGGTCGTACCACGGCGAACATGGCCGACAGGGCGCCCAGGTCCCTGATGTCGATCCGCGGCGCGGGGACGGCCCCGGCCAGGGCGGCGACGGCGCCTCCGAGATACCCGGAGGCGCCGGTCACGAGCACCGTCAAGCCTTGACCTCTGTCTTCGCCTCAGTCTTCGCCTCTGCCTTCGCCTCGGGGGCTCCGGCGGCCTTGGGCTTGGCGTCCACGCCGGCCTCCAACCGCTGCTGGGCGGTGATCGGGGTCGGCGCGCTGGTCAGCGGGTCGAAGCCGCCGCCGGTCTTCGGGAACGCGATCACCTCACGGATCGAGTCGACGCCGGACAGCAGCATGCAGATGCGGTCCCAGCCGAAGGCGATGCCGGCGTGCGGCGGCGGGCCGTACTTGAACGCCTCGAGCAGGAAGCCGAACTTGTCCGCGGCGTCCTCGGCGCTGATGCCCAGCATGTCGAAGACCCGGCGCTGCACGTCGCCCCGGTGGATACGGACCGACCCACCGCCGATCTCGTTGCCGTTGCAGACGATGTCGTACGCGTAGGCGAGGGCCTCGCCCGGCGACTCCTCGAAGCGGTCGATCCACTCGCGGTTGGGCGAGGTGAACGGGTGGTGCACGGCCGTCCAGCCCTTCGCGCCGCCGCCGGTGCCGCCGGCCTCCGGGTCGGTCGGCTCGAACATGGGCGCGTCGACGATCCAGCAGAACGACCACGCCGACTCGTCGACGAGCTTCGCCCGCTTCGCGATCTCGACGCGGGCCGCGCCGAGCAGCTCCTGTGCCTGGCGCCGCTCGGCGGAGGCGGCGAAGAACACCGCGTCGCCGGGCTTGGCGCCGACGGCGTCGGCGAGGCCGGCCAGGTGCTCCGCGGACAGGTTCTTCGCGACGGGACCCTTCGGCTCGCCGGTCTCGGCGTCGAGGACGACGTAGGCGAGGCCGCGGGCGCCGCGCGCCTTCGCCCAGTCCTGCCAGGCGTCGAGCTCCTTGCGGGTCTGCGCGGCGCCGCCGGGCATGACGACCCCGCCGACGTAGCCGCCGCCGTCGATGGCGCCGGCGAAGACGCGGAACTCGGTGCCGCGCAGGTAGTCCGTCAGCTCGGTCAGCTCGACGGAGTAGCGCAGGTCGGGCTTGTCGGAGCCGTACCGCGCGAGGGCGTCGTGCCAGGTCAGCTTCGGGATCTCGCCGGTGATCTCGTGGCCGGCCAGGTCGGACCACAGCGCCCGGACGATCGACTCGCCGAGCTCGATGATGTCGTCCTGGGTCACGAACGACATCTCGATGTCCAGCTGGGTGAACTCCGGCTGCCGGTCGGCGCGGAAGCCTTCGTCGCGGTAGCAGCGGGCGATCTGGTAGTACCGCTCCAGGCCGCCGACCATGAGCAGCTGCTTGAACAGCTGTGGCGACTGGGGCAGTGCGTACCAGGTGCCGGGCTGCAGGCGGACCGGGACCAGGAAGTCGCGGGCGCCCTCGGGCGTGGAGCGGGTCAGCGTCGGCGTCTCGACCTCGACGAAGTCACGGTCGGCGAGCAGGTTGCGGGCGATCTGGTTGGCGCGGGAGCGCAGCTTCATCGCCTTGTGCGGGCCGGAGCGGCGCAGGTCGAGGTAGCGGTACCGGTAGCGCACGTCGTCGCTGGCGGCGTCGCCGTCGTCGACGGGCAGCGGCAGCGGCGCGGCCTCCGACAGCACCTCGAGGGCCGTCGCGACGACCTCGACGTCGCCCGTGGGCAGGTCGGCGTTCTCGTTGCCGGCGGGCCGGGCGCGCACCTCGCCGGTGACGAGCACGCAGTACTCGTTGCGCAGCGCGTGCGCGACCTCCATGTCCTCGCGGAACACGACCTGGACGACACCGGAGGCGTCCCGGAGATCCACGAAGATCACGCCGCCGTGGTCGCGCCGGCGGGCCACCCAGCCGGCGAGCGTCACGGTCGTGCCGGCGTCGCCGGCCCGCAGGGCGCCGGACTGATGGGATCGGATCACGGGATGTCTCTCTCCTTCGCGCATGGGCAGGTGGTAGTCATTCTGTCACCGCAGCGTCGGTGCCATGTCCGCGGCCGGGGGCGCCCAGGTTTGGGCTTCGGCCGCGGCCTGCTCGCCGGACCGGATGTCCTTGACCTGGTCCGGGTTCTCCCCGTTGGCGGGGAACCAGACGAAGGGGATGCCGCGCCGTTCGGCGTAGCGGATCTGCTTGCCGAGTTTCGCCGGTACGGGTGCCACCTCCGTCGCGATCCCGCGGGCGCGCAGCGAGGCGGCGATCCGGTTGCTGGCGGCGCGCTCCTCCTCGCTCCACAGCGCGACGAGGACAGCGGTCGGCACGGGGCGCGTGACGCCGAGCGCGTCGGCCTTGAAGAGCAGGCCGAGCAGCCGCGAGACGCCGATGGAGATGCCGACGCCGGGGAAGACGTCGCGGCCGGCGCTGGCCAGGTTGTCGTACCGCCCGCCGGAACAGATCGAGCCGAACTGCTCGAACCCGGCGAGCTCGGTCTCGTACACGGTGCCGGTGTAGTAGTCGAGGCCGCGGGCGATCTTCAGCGTCGCCTCGACCAGGCCGGGGCTGTGCTCGCGGGCGGTCTCCACGACCGCGGTGAGCTCGGCGATGCCCTCGTCGAGCAGCGGGTGCTCGACGCCGAGCTTGCGCACGTCGTCGGCGAAGGACGCGTCCTGCGCGCTGATCCCGGCGAGGGCGAGGCACGCCTCGGCCTGCGCCTCGGTGGCCTTCTGCTGGATTTCGGCTTTCACCGCGTTTGGACCGATTTTGTCCAGTTTGTCGACTATTCTGAGAATTTCTTCGGGATCCTCGAGTCCGAGCCCCCGGTAGAACCCCTCACACAGCTTGCGGTTGTTCACCATGATCTTGACTGGCGGAATCGGCAGCGACCGCAGCGCGTCGCCGATGACCAGCGGGATCTCGGCCTCGTAGTGGGAGGGCAGGGTGTCACGGTCGACGATGTCGATGTCCGCCTGCAGGAACTCGCGATAGCGGCCCGCCGCCGGCCGCTCCCCCCGCCACACCTTCTGGATCTGATACCGGCGGAACGGGAACTGCAGCTTTCCGGCATTCTCCAGGACGAACCGGGCGAACGGGACGGTCAGGTCGAAGTGCAGCCCGAGACTCTGATCGTCCTCGCCTTCGGCCGCCTGCAGGCGGCGCAGGGTGTAGACCTCCTTCGAGGTCTCGCCCTTGCGCAGCAGCTGGTCGAGGGGCTCGACGGCGCGCGTCTCCAGGGGCGAGAAGCCGTACAGCTCGAAGGTGCGCCGCAGCCGGTCCAGGACCTGCTGCTCGACGAGGCGCTGCTCGGGGAGCCACTCCGGAAACCCGGACAGCGGCGTGGGACGGGTCATCTGTCTCTACCAGCCTCGGTTGGGGTTCTGTGTCGTCGCCTCGCGCAGGTACGGGTTGCCCTTGCGCTCCCGGCCGATCGTGGTGCCGGGCCCGTGCCCGGGCAGGACAACGAGGTCGTCGGAAAGCGTGAGCACCTTGTCGCGCAGGCTCGCCATCATCTGCGTCATGCTGCCGCCGGGCAGGTCGGTGCGGCCGATGGAGCCCTTGAACAGCACGTCGCCGGTGAAGATCTCCTCGGCGCTGCGGAACATCACCGACCCGCGCGTGTGGCCCGGCGCGTGGTCGACGATCAGCTCCAGCCCGGCTATCTTGAGGACCAGGCCGTCCTCCAGGGGTGCGACGTCCTCGGGCTCCGTCCAGGTCAGCCGGCCGCCGAACAGCGCCGTCAGGTCGGTGCTGAGCCCCTTCGCCGGGTCGGCGAGCATCTCGCCGTCGTCCGGGTGGATGTAGGCCGTGATCCCGCGTGCGCCGCAGACCGGCGTGACGGAGAACGTGTGGTCCAGGTGGCCGTGGGTCAGCAGGACCGCGGCCGGCTGCAGCCGGTGCTCGGCGAGCACGGCGTCGAGCCGGTCGATGACCCCGATCCCGGGGTCGATGACCACGCACTGCTCACCTGGCGCCGGGGCGACCACGTAGCAGTTGGTCCCGAACGCTTCGGCGGGAAAGCCGGCGACGAGCACGGCGCTCCTCCCTGTCGATTTCCGCGCGACAACCCCTCAGACCCTATCCGGAGGTCAGGCACAGCGAACCGTGACCGGGCGGCGACCACCATTCCGGTTTCTACCCGTACACTCTGGCGGGCGTGTGACGTGGGACCCAAACGTATTTTCCTGGAGGGGAGCACAGGTGGCTTCCAGTAAGAGCCGGCAACGCGCCTTGGCGCGGGCGAAGACCGAGCGGCAGATCGCCCGTCGGGCGGCAGCGGCACGGCGTCGTCGGCAATGGCAGGCCGGCATCGGCGGGGCGGTGGCACTGACCCTGCTGGTCCTTGCCGTGATCTGGAAGACCGGAGGCTTCGACCCCGAACCGATCCGCGCTTCCGAGTGCGCCTGGACCCCGATCGACGCCGGCAACGGCGTGACCGACGTGGGCAAGCCGCGGACCAACGACATCGTCAAGAACGGCGTCAAGACGATGACGATCGCGCTCGGCCAGGGCACCGTGACCACCAAGCTCGACCCGAGCAAGGCGCCCTGCACCGTGGAGAGTTTCACGTACCTCGCGGGCAAGAAGTTCTTCGACAACACCACCTGCCACCGGATGGTCAACGACTCGCTGCTGCAGTGCGGCGACCCGTCGGCGACCGGCAGCGGCGGACCCGCGTACCGGTTCCCGGACGAGAACAACCCGCCGCCGGCCCCCGCGCCGTCCGCTTCCGCGGCGGACCCGTCGGCCCCGGCGGACACCAACGTCCTGTACCCGGCCGGCACGGTCGCCATGGCCAACTCGGGCGTCGACACCAACGGCAGCCAGTTCTTCCTGGTGTTCAAGGACGTCAAGCTGCCGCCGAACTACACCGTCTTCGGCACGATCGTCGGCGGCATGGACGTCCTCACCAAGATCGGTGAAGGCGGCTCCGAGCCGGCCAACGACGGCAAGCCGAAGACCGAGGCCAAGATCAGCTCGCTGACGGTCACCGACGTCGCGCCGCAGGAGGACCCGACGCCCGCCACGTCGGTCCCGGCCTCGACGCCCGCGTCGTCCGCGCCCGCGACGCCGTTGGCCAGCGCTTCCAGCAAGTCGTAACTCCATCCCAATCCCTGCTGAGCAAGGAGTACCAACCGTGACCTCCAACCGGGACCGCCAGCGCGCCGCAGCGCGTGCGCGGCTGGAGCGGGAGATGGCAGACCGCGCAGAGCGCTCAGCCGGCCGACGGCGCAGGAACACGACGATCGCCGCTGCGGCCGGCGGGTTGGTGGTCCTGCTCGGTGTGGCGTGGCTGGTGGTCGTGCTGACCAAGGGCGACGACAAGGCGAGCCCCGAGGCGGCCGCCTCGGGGTCCGCCTCGGCGGCCCCGACCAACTGCACCTGGCTGCCCCTGGTCGACCCGTCGGCGTCGCCCGCGCCTGAGATCCCCAAGGAGGTCAAGGACGTGGGCACCCCGCCCACCTCCGGCGAGCCGCGCACCGGTTCGCAGACCATGACCATGGACACCAGCGTCGGCACGATCAAGATCAAGGTCGACACCGCCAACGCTCCGTGCGCGGCCGCCAGCTTCACGTACCTGGCCAGCAAGAAGTTCTTCGACGACACCAAGTGCCACCGCCTGGTGACGCAGAGCATCTACGTCCTGCAGTGCGGCGACCCGTCCGGCACCAGCCTCGGCGGCCCGACGTACCGCTACGCCGAGGAGAACCTGCCGACCGGCCGCCGCCCCGCGTACACCGAGGGCATGGTCGCCATCGCGAAGACCCAGAACCCGGCTTCGAGCGGCAGCCAGTTCTTCATCGTCTACAAGGACATCGAGCAGCTCTCCGCCGACTACACGGTCCTGGGCCGCGTGACCGAGGGCCTCGACCTGGTCAAGAAGGTCGCCGAGGCCGGCACCCTGCCCGACCCCGCCGCCTCCGGCGACCCCGCCGCGGCCGCCTCCGGCGACGGCGCCCCGAAGACCGAGGTGAAGATCAAGACCCTGACGATGAGCCCAGCTTCCTGACGCTCGTCACTTTCTCCCACCGAACGGCCGCGGGCTCCCACCCGCGGCCGTTCGCTTTCCACAACCTCTCCCCCGAGGTGCACCATGCCCGCGGCCCGACACCACTCCCCGCACAGACGTTGACCAGTACCCAAATCCACCCGTTCCAGATAGAGCACCGTTACACAAAAGCCGCAAATCCGCCCATTGACCGAGGCTCACCGCAGACGAGGCCGGCAGCCCGGAAGCCCACTCGCGCCGACACGCACCGGCATAGGGAACCCACGACAGCGCCGTGAATCCACCCGGCAACGGCAAGGGCGCAGTCCAGCACGAGTAGCACGAGCGAAGTCCGGCACAGGCAGAGTCCGACACGAGCGCAGTCCGGCACGGCGGCACGAGCGGCACGGGCGGAGTCCAGCACGGGCCGGAATGGTCGGAGTCCGGCACGGGCGGCACAGGCGGCCCTACTGGTGAAGCGATGGCGCCCGGCAAGGTCTCGGTCGCGCCTGCACACGGCCGCCCCGGCCGGGGATCTCGGTCGGGCTTGGCCGCGGTGCCCGACCACGGGAGTCACGGTCCGTCGCGAGTTGCGAGTGCCCTGCCGGGGATCTCGGTCCGTTCTGAGGCGCGTTCGCAGATCCAGGGGGAATTGCCCACACGGGGAGAGACGGTCGGTGCGTTCGGCCGCATGGCGAACGAGCCCTGTGTCAGGTGACGTGGTTGCCCGTCAGTGCCGTGGGGGGCGATGATGCTCCCCCGACGCCGTCCTTGCAGGGTCCAGCGCCGTCCAAGGCGTCGTTCGAGGCGCCACGCCGTCGTTGGTCGCCGGGAACAGCGCCAGGGCCGTCTCGCCGGTGGTGGTGCGCCTGAGGAGGCCGCGGCAATAGCGCTGGGCGGGCGCGGTGGGTGTGGTCGCTGCGCCGTAGATGGACAGGCGGGACCCGCGCGCGGGTGGTGGCCGGGCGCGGAAAGCGGGAGCGGAAAAGGCTAGGCGCCCGATGTGACCCGGTAGGCGTCGTAGACACCGTCGATGCGGCGGACGGCGGCCAGCAGGTGGTTGAGGTGCTTCGGGTCGGCCATCTCGAAGCTGAACCTGCTGATCGCCACCCTGTCGCGGGTGGTGGTGACGGTGGCGGAGAGGATGTTGACACGCTCCTCGGAGAGGACGCGGGTGACGTCGGCGAGGAGCTTGTGACGGTCCAAAGCCTCGACCTGGATGGCGACCAGGAAGGTGGAGGCGCTGGTCGGCTTCCAGTTGACCTCGAGGACGCGCTCGGGCTGCTCCTTGAGGTCGGCCGCGTTGGCGCAGTCGTCACGGTGGACGCTGACGCCGCCGGAGCGGGTGACGAAGCCGAAGACGGCGTCGCCGGGGACCGGGGTGCAGCAGCGGGCGAGCTTGATCCAGACGTCGTCGACGCCCAGGACCTCGACGCCGGGGTCGGAGGCGGCGGTGCGGGTGCGGGCGGGGCGGGTCGGGGTGGCGGTCTCCGCGATGTCCTCGACGGCGCCCTCCTCGCCACCGTAGCCGGCGACGAGGCGCTGGACGATCGACTGGGCCGAGGCCTGGCCGTCGCCGACGGCGGCGTAGAGGGCGGCGACGTCGGCGAGGTGCAGCTCGCGGGCGATCGTCATGAGCGACTCGGAGGTCAGGAGGCGCTGCAGGGGCAGCCCCTGCTTGCGCATGGCCTTGACGATCGCCTCCTTGCCGGCCTCGATCGCCTCCTCGCGGCGCTCCTTGTTGAAGTACTGCCGGATCTTGGTGCGGGCCCGGGGGCTCTTGACGAAGCCGAGCCAGTCCTGGGTGGGGCCGGCGGTCTCGGACTTCGACGTGAAGATCTCGATGACGTCGCCGTTGGAGAGGGTGCTCTCCAGCGGGACGAGCTTGCCGTTGACCCGGGCGCCGATGCACTTGTGGCCGACCTCGGTGTGCACGGCGTAGGCGAAGTCGACCGGGGTGGAGCCGGCGGTCAGCGCGATCACGTCGCCCTTGGGCGTGAAGACGTAGACCTCCTGGCTGGAGAGGTCGAAGCGCAGCGCGTCGAGGAACTCCGACGGGTCGCTCGCCTCCCGCTGCCAGTCCAGCAGCTGCCGCAGCCACGTCATCTCGTCGATGTGGGCGGGCGGGCCGGCGATCGTCGCGCTCTTGGACTCCTTGTAGCGCCAGTGCGCGGCGATGCCGTACTCGGCGGTGCGGTGCATCGCGTAGCTGCGGATCTGCAGCTCGACCGGCTTGCCGGTGGGGCCGATCACGGTCGTGTGCAGCGACTGGTACATGTTGAACTTCGGCATCGCGATGTAGTCCTTGAACCGGCCCGGGACGGGCTGCCAGTTCGCGTGGATGACACCGAGCGCCGCATAGCAGTCCCGGACCGTGTCGACGAGGATGCGCACGCCGACGAGGTCGTAGATGTCGCCGAAGTCGCGGCCGCGGACGATCATCTTCTGGTAGACGGAGTACAGGTGCTTCGGCCGGCCGGTGACCTCGGACTTGATCTTCGCCTGCTTGAGGTCGGCGGCGACCTTCTGCGTGACCGTGCGCAGCAGCGAGTCGCGCTGCGGGGTGTGCTCGGCGATGAGCCGGCTGATCTCGTCGAACCGCTTCGGGAAGAGCGTGCGGAACGCGAGGTCCTCCAGCTCCCACTTGATCGTGTTCATGCCGAGGCGGTGCGCCAGCGGCGCCAGGATCTCCAGGGTCTCCTTGGCCTTCTGCTCCTGCTTGGGGCGGGGCAGGAAGGTCAGGGTCCGCATGTTGTGCAGCCGGTCGGCCAGCTTGATGACCAGCACCCGCGGGTCCTTGGCCATGGCGACGACCATCTTGCGGATCGTCTCGGCCTTGGCCGCGTCGCCGAGCTTGACCTTGTCGAGCTTGGTGACGCCGTCGACGAGCAGCGTGACCTCGCCGCCGAAGTCGTGCTGGATTCGCTCGATCGTGTACTCGGTGTCCTCGATCGTGTCGTGCAGCAGCGCCGCGACCAGGGTGGTGGTGTCCATGCCCAGGTCGGCGAGGATCGTGGCGACGGCGAGCGGGTGGGTGATGTAGGGGTCGCCGGACTTGCGGTACTGCCCCTTGTGGAAGTGCTCGGCCATGTCATACGCGCGCTGCAGCAGCCGCACGTCGGCCTTCGGGTGGCTGGCCTTGTGCTGGGCGATCAGCGGCTCGAGCACCTCGCTGACCGACGGGCTCTGCCACGGCGCGTTGAACCGGGCGAGCCGCGCGCGGACCCGCCGCCCGGTCGGCGCGGCGCCGACCAGACCCAGGGCGGCGCCCGTCATCGAGCCGGCCGCCTCGGTCAGGTCCTCGGTGTCCTCGCCCGGCGGGTCGTCCGCCACCCGGCGCACCGGCGGCCCGCCGGCGGGCGCCGGGGGCTGCGGACCGGTGTAGCCCGGGTCGGTCGAGCGCCGGTTGTGCACGACGGCGCCGTCGGGGGTCGGGAACTGCAGCACCACACCGCCGGCCTCGGCCGTCTCGGGCTCGGTGCCCTGCGGTGCGTGTTGCTGATCGTCTGGCACGTGGACCGCCTCCGGTGTCGACGCAGCGCCCATCCGCTTGACCGTACCCCCCTTCGGGGATGCGATGTCGCCGGTCACCGGCCACTCCTCATCGCCGTCAACGTATGGACCGCAAGCGTACCCGCCCCCACCGACATTCCCAGGCCAGAAATAGGGTCAGGACACGGTCAGCAGGGCATGAACCGGACGCGGCGCGATCCGGGACCGCCCGTCGAGGAACCCGAGCTCCAGCAGCACGCTGAAGCCGCTGACGGTCCCGCCGGCGCGTTCGACGAGGCTGAGGGTGGCGGCGGCCGTACCGCCGGTCGCCAGCACGTCGTCGACCACCAGGACGCGCTCACCGGCGACGAAGGCGTCCTCGTGGACCTCGAGGGTCGCCTCGCCGTACTCGAGGGCGTAGCTGGCCGACACGGTGGCGCGGGGCAGCTTGCCGGCCTTGCGCACCGGCACGACGCCCTTGCCCGTGGCGTACGCGATGGCGGCGGCGATCACGAAGCCCCGCGCCTCGATCCCGGCCACCACGTCGAAGCTGTCCGGGCCGTGCTCGGCGATGATCGCGTCGATGACGGCGGCGAACGCCGGGCCGTCGGAGAAGAGCGGCATCAGGTCCTTGAACAGGATGCCGGGCTTGGGAAAGTCGGGCACGTCGACGACCTTGCTCGCGACCAGCTCCGAGATCTCCAACTTGGGGTACACCTCCGGTGACAGCGGAACGGGCGCCGCTGAGAAGCGACGCCCGTGCCAGTGATCGAATGAGGGTCAGCGACGCCCGGAGGCGCCGGGCCGTCCGCCGGCCCGAGGCCGCCTGGCCTGCGGCCGGCTGCCCGGGCGGGGTGCCGCACCGGCGAGCTCGGACCGCTCCCCGGTCTTGGTCAGCGGCACGCCGTCGCTGTCGACGACGGGCGCCTGGGTGGCCTGCTTGGCGAGCGCCGCCCGGCGGTTCGCCACGCGGGACTCGTGCGCCTGCAGCCGCGGCTCGCGGGTCTTCAGCTCCGCCAGGACCGGCGTGGCGAAGAAGATCGACGAGTAGACGGCGACGCCCATACCGATGAACAGCACCAGGCCGAGGTCCTTCAGGGTGCCCGCGCCGAGGAGGCCGGCACCGATGAAGAGCAGGCCGCCGACGGGCAGCAGCGCGACCAGACCGGTGTTGATGGAGCGCATCAGCGTCTGGTTCACCGCCAGGTTGGCGGCCTCGCTGTAGGTGCTGTTGTTGTTGCCCGTGATGCCACGGGTGTTCTCCTGCACCTTGTCGAACACGACGACGACGTCGTACAGCGCGAAACCGAGGATGGTGAGGAAGCCGATGACCGTCGACGGGGTGACCTCGAAGCCGACGAGCGAGTAGACGCCGGCGGTGAGGACCAGGTCGAGCAGCAGCGAGGCGAGCGCAGCCACGGCCATCCGCCACTCGAAGCGGAAGACCAGGTAGGCCGTCACCAGCGCCAGGAAGATCACGAGGCTCACCAGGGCCTTTTCGGTGACCTGGTCGCCCCACGAGGTGCTGACGGCGCTGTCGCTGATCTGGGTGGCGTCGATGTTGAAGTGGTCGGCGACCTTTTCCTTGATCTCGGTCTGCCGGGCCGCGTCGTTGATCAGCTCGGTCTTGATGACGTACTGCGAGTCACCGACCGTCTGGCCCGTCTTGACCTCGACGCCGGCGTCGCCGAACGCCTTCTCGACCTCGTCGAGCGTGCCGACGCTGACCGGGACGTTGTACTGGTTGCCACCCTCGAACTCGATGCCGAGCGTGAAGCCCCGGAACACCATGCTGGCGATCGCGATCAGCAGGGCGATGCCGGCGACGGTGAACCAGAGGCGCCGGCGACCGACGACGTTGACGTTGGCTTCACCACGGTAGAGCCGGGCTGCGATGCCACCTTTGCCGCTCATCGTCAGACCTCCTTCGGGCGGTTACGACGGGGGGCGGAGGACGCCACACCAGTGCTCGGACGCTGCTCGACGATCCGGCCGAGGCCGGAGACCCGCGGCGACAAGAACGCCTTGCTGCGCGCGAACATCGTCATGATCGGATGGCGGAACAGGAACACGACGACGAGGTCGAGGATGGTCGCGACGCCCAGGGCGAACGCGAAGCCTCGGACCGAGCCGATCGAGAAGAAGTACAGCACCGCGGCGGCGAGCAGGGTGATCGCGTTGGCCGAGATGATCGTGCGGCGGGCCCGGGTCCAGGCGCGCGGGACGGCGCTGCGTGGGCTGCGACCCTCCCGGATCTCGTCCTTCAACCGTTCGAAGTAGATGACGAACGAGTCGGCGGCGACACCCAGTGACACGATGAAGCCGGCGAACCCGGCGAGCGTCAGGGTGAAGCCCATCGTGCGGCCCAGGATGATCAGCGCCATGTAGACCATCGCGCCGGACAGCACGAGGCTGAGCGTGATGACCAGGCCGAGCAGCCGGTAGTAGAAGAACGAGTAGAGCACGACCAGGCCGAGGCCGATGCCGGCGGCGAGGACGCCCGCCTCCAGGTGCGAGCTGCCCAGGGTGGCGGAGATGCTCTGCGCGTCCTGCGGGGTGAAGGACAGCGGGAGCGCGCCGTACTGCAGCTGGTTGGCCAGCAGTTCGGTGTCACGCTTGGTGAACTGGCCGGTGATCCGCGCGTCGCCGGGGATGACGCTCTCGATGACCGGCGCCGAGACGACCTGGTTGTCGAGCACGACCGCGACCTGCTTGCTGTCGGTGCCGTTGTTGTACGCCTCGCGGGTCAGCTCGGTCCACCGGTTCTGGCCGCCGCCGGTGAAGGAGATCGTGACGATCCACTTGCCGTTGGTCGAGTCGATGGAGGAGTCGGCGTTGTCCACGTCGGTGCCGAGCACCTTGGCGATGTCGAGGTTGTACTTGACGCCGGGCTGGCAGGCGACCGCGGGCTGCTTCTCGTCGCGGATCGAGCCGACCGGGCGCTTGTCGAGCTGGGCGCAGGTGACGGTCGGGATGTTGTACTGCATCGCCGGCGGCAGGACCGCGACCTCTTCGGGGGTCAGGGTCTTGAACGGCGCGTAGAGCTGGGCCTTCGCCGGGTCGGCGGACAGGTCGACCGGCGCGGTCTCGGCCATGGCGGCGGCCCAGACGGACTCGCCGAGCTTCTTCTGCACCGCCGCGCGCTGCTGGGCGACGTCCGCCGCCACCGGGGGCGCGGACGAGGCCGGCGCGGAGGCGGGGTCCGACGCGGGGGCGGAGGTCGCCGGTGCGGAGGCCGGCGCGGACGCCGAGCCCGACGGCTTGGCGCTGGCCGACCCGGACGCCGACGGGGTCCCCGAAGGAGCCGCCGACGTGGAGGGCGAGGTGGAGGGCGACGCCGAGGCGGACGCCGACGGGTCTGCGGCGCCGATGTCCTGCGTCGAGCCGAGCACCTTGCGGAAGCGCAGCTCGGCGGTCTGGCCGATCTGCTTCAACCGGTCGTCGCTCTTGCCCGGCAGGGAGACGACGATGTTGGTGTCGCCCTCGACGACAACCTCGGCCTCGGAGACACCGAGGCCGTTGACGCGGCTGTCGATGATGTCCTTGGCCGTCGCCATCTGCTGCTTCGTCGGCGGCTTGCCGTTGTCGGTCTTCGCCTGCAGCGTGACCGTGGTCCCGCCGATGAGGTCGAGGCCGAGGTTAGGCTCAAGCCGGTTGCGCCAGCCGCCGTCACCGCCGAACCACACCCAGATGGCGAGCAGAACGAAGATGGTGCCGAGCACACCGAGCTGACGGCCCGGGTGCATCGGTGCCTGAGGTTGTGCCACGGCTGTCGGGTCTCCCTGCACTAACGCCGGCGGGGTGCGCGGCGTGCTTGTTCGTCGTGGTGGTGGCGGTCGCTCAGTCGATCGACTTCGGCGTCGAGCCCGGTGCCGGCTCGTCGGCCTCCTCGGTCTCGGCCTCGGTCACGTCCTCGTCGACGGCGGCGGCCTTCTGGGTCACCTTGCCGATCGCGGCCTTGGCGTATCTGGCGGTGACGCCGGGCGCGATCTCCAGCAGGACGGTCTCGTCGTCGATCTCACGAATCGTGCCATACAGGCCACCAACCGTGACGATCTCGTCGCCGACCCCCATCGAGGACTGCATGTTCTGCACTTCCCGGCGGCGACGCTGCTGCGGGCGGATCATCATGAAGTAGAGCAGGACGAAGGCCCCGACGATCAGCAGCAAACTCGGGAAGCCGCTGCCCCCTGAACCCTGCGCCTCGGCGAACAGCACGATCATGCCTTCCGGTCGGCTCGGAACCCAGTTGCCTGGGCGCACCGAGCGAAGTATGAAGTCCGCGCGGCGGACCGCGGCGAGTCTAGTCGGTGTGTCGCAAGACACGCAGACCGGCGTCTATCACGGTCCGATCACGACAGCTAGGGACGCTACGGCTCCAAGCTGAAAAGATCGGGCAATTGTGGCGATGTTCCCCCTGCGTGGCTCCCGCCACCGACGGTACCAGCGGGAACCGGGAGCCCGAGATGGCGCCATGCGCTCGGCGTCGCCACCCGCCCACGCGGAGTGCGCGCGAGCAGTCCCGTCCGTAGCAGGAAAGGTTCACAGACCTCTTCGACCGTGTCGGGTTGCTCACCAACGGCGACGGCGAGCGTGGACAGCCCGACCGGTCCCCCGCCCTGCCGGATCAGCGCGTGCAGCACCGCCCGGTCCAGGCGGTCCAGGCCGAGCTCGTCGACGTCGTACACGGCCAGGGCCGCCTTGGCCGCGGCGAGGTCGACCACGCCGGTCCCCCGCACCTCCGCGTAGTCGCGGACGCGGCGCAGCAGCCGGTTGGCGATGCGGGGCGTGCCGCGCGACCGCCGGCCGATCTCGACCGAGCCCTCGTCGGTGATCGGCACGTCCAGGATCCGCGCCGACCGGGCGATGATGAGCTCCAGCTCGTCCGGGTCGTAGAACTCCAGCTGGCCGACGAAGCCGAAGCGGTCCCGCATCGGGCCGGTGAGCAGGCCGCTGCGGGTCGTCGCGCCGACCAGCGTGAAGGGCTCGACGTCGAGCGGGATCGCGGTCGCGCCCGGGCCCTTGCCGACCACGACGTCGACGCGGAAGTCCTCCATGGCGCTGTACAGCAGCTCCTCGGCGGGCTTCGCGATGCGGTGGATCTCGTCGATGAACAGCACGTCGCCCTCGGACAGGCTGGTCAGCACCGCGGCGAGGTCGCCGGCGCGCTCGATCGCCGGGCCACTGGTCAACCGCAGGCCGGCCGACAGCTCCGCGGCGACGATCATGGCGAGGGTGGTCTTGCCCAGGCCGGGCGGGCCGGACAGCAGGATGTGGTCCGGCGGGCTGCCGCGCCGCAGCGCGCTCTGCAGCAGCAGGTCCAGCTGCTCGCGGACCCGGTGCTGGCCGATCAGCTCCGCGAGCCGCTTCGGGCGCACGCTCTGCTCGGCGGCCCGGTCCTCCGGCGAGGAGTACGCGCTGACGAGGGGATCGGTCACCGGATGGTGCCCAGCATGCGGATCGCCTGCTTCAGCAGCACCGGCACCGGCGGGACGGTGCCGCCGTCGAGCTGCTCGGCCACGGCGGCGACGGCCTGGTCGGCCTGGCCGGCGGTCCAGCCGAGCCCGACGAGCGCCTGGCGGACCTGCTCGGCCCACGCCGCGCCGGCGCCGACCCCGACCAGCGCCGCACCGTCGCCGGGCAGCGCGCCGATCTTGTCGCGCAGCTCCAGCACGAGCCGCTCCGCGCCCTTCTTGCCGATGCCCGGGACCCGGGTCAGCGTCGACGTGTCGTTGCCGGCGATGGCCCGGCGCACCACCTCGGGGGTGTGCACCGCGAGGACCGCCTGCGCCAGCCGCGGCCCCACCCCGGACGCGGTCTGCAGCAGCTCGAACAGCTGCTTGGCGTCGTCGTCGGCGAAGCCGTACAGCGTCAGGGAGTCCTCCCGCACGACCAGCGACGTCGCCAGCCGGGCCTCGTCACCGACGCGGAGGTCCGCGATGGTGTGCGGCGAGCACAGCACGGCCAGGCCCACCCCGCCGACCTCGATCACGGCCCCGTCCGGCGACACGGCGGCGACCCGCCCCCGCACACTCGCGATCATCGTGCTCTCCTCAGCGCCGCCTGGATGCGGTCCTTGGTGCCGCCCCTCCAGACATGACAGATTGCCAGAGCCAGGGCGTCGGCGGCGTCGGCGGGCCGGGGCGCGACCGTCAGCCGCAGCAACCGGGTCACCATCGCGGTGACCTGTGCCTTGTCCGCCGACCCGTTGCCGCTCACCGCGGCCTTGACCTCGCTCGGCGTGTAGGTCTGCACCGGCAGCCCGGCCCGCGCGGCGACGAGGATCGCGACCGCGCCCGCCTGCGCCGTGCCCATGACGGTGCGCACGTTGTGCTGGCTGAACACCCGCTCCACGGCGACGGACTCGGGCCGGTGCTCGGCGACCAGCGCGGTCAGCCGCTCGTCGAGGTTCAGCAGCCGGTGCGCCAGGTCGGTGTCCGGGTCGCTGGTGACCACCTCGTAGTGCACCAGCTTGCACGGCCGCCCCGGCACGCCCTCGACCACGCCGACCCCGCAGCGGGTCAGCCCCGGGTCGACCCCCAGCACCCGCACCGGCACCCCCTCAAACGTGTGTTCGACACACTAGCCCACCCGCCGCTCGTACCGGCGACAGGACACACACACCGAGTACCGCGAAGGTATGTGGGTGGACCCCATGGGACGCACGCGCGAAGGCTCGTACGTTTCCCGCCATGACGACGCCACATCCCGTTTCGCCGCACCAGGTGGTCGCCCTGGACCTGCGCGGCCGGACCGCACTGGTGACCGGCGCGGGCAGCGGCATCGGCCGGGGCGTCGCCGTGCGCCTCGCCGCGGCCGGCGCGAAGGTGGTCGCCGTCGACCGCGACGCGGACGGCATCAAGCCGCTCGCCGACCTCGGTCTCACGCCGGTGACCGCGGACCTGTCCGACCTCGACGAGGCCGAGTCGCTCCTGGCGGAGCACTGGGACGTCGACGTGCTGGTCAACAACGCCGGCCTGCAGCACGTGGCGCCGCTGGAGGACTTCCCGCCGGAGCGGTTCGCCTACATCCAGGCCGTCATGGTCGAGGCGCCGTTCCGCCTCACCCGCCGGGTCCTGCCCCACATGTACCGCACCGGCTGGGGGCGGGTCGTCAACATCTCCTCGGTCCACGGGCTGCGCTCCTCGCCGTTCAAGGCCGCGTACGTGACGGCGAAGCACGCCCTCGAAGGCCTGTCCAAGACGGTCGCGCTCGAAGGCGCCCCGCACGGCGTCACGAGCAACTGCATCAACCCGTCCTACGTGCGCACCCCGCTCGTCGAGGGCCAGATCGCCGCCCAGGCCGCCACGCACGGCATCGACGAGACCGAGGTCGTCGAGAAGATCATGCTCACCAGCGCGGCGATCAAGCGGCTCATCGAGCCCTCGGAGGTCGCCGAGCTCGTCGCGTACCTCTGCTCCGACGCCGCGGGGTTCATCACCGGCACGTCCGTCGCCATCGACGGCGGCTGGACCGCCCACTAGCACAATGGGGGTGTGACGATGCTGGAGTACCTGGAGCTGCTCGCGCGGGAGGCCGCAGCGGTCGAGTTCGAGGGCCCGCTCGTCGCCGCCCGCAACGCGGGCCTCCCACCCGACCGCCTCGCCGAGCTGGAGCAGGCCAAGGTCGTCGCGCTGCGCGTCCGGGCCCTCCTGGAGCGCCGGCGGCGCCGCGAGGAGGAGCTCTCCGGCCTCTTCGACACCGCCAGCGACCTCGCCGGGCTCCGTGACGTCGACGCCGTCCTCGCCGCCATCGTCCATCGCGCCCGGACCCTGCTCGGCGCCGACGTGGCGTACATGACGCTCAACGACGAACAGCACGGCGACACCTACATGCGGGTCACCGACGGCTCCATCTCCGCGAAGTTCCAGGCCCTGCGCCTGCCGATGGGCGCGGGCCTGGGCGGTCTCGTGGCGCAGACCGGCAGCCCGTACGTGACGGCCAACTACCCCGAGGACGCCCGCTTCCGGCACACCGGAGACATCGACGCCGGCGTCGGCGAGGAGGGGCTCGTCGCGATCCTGGGCGTGCCGCTGCGGCTCGGCTCCCGCATCATCGGCGTCCTGTACGCCGCGAACCGCTCCGCCCGCCCGTTCGCCCGCGAAGAGGTGTCGCTGCTCGTCTCCCTCGCCGCGAACGCCGCCGTCGCCATCGACACCGCCCGCCTCCTCGGCGAGACCCAGGCCGCCCTCGAGGAGCTGTCCGCCGCCAACGGCACGATCCGCGCCCACAGCGACTCCGTCGAGCGGGCCGCCGCCGCCCACGACCGCATGACGGCCCTCGTGCTGCGGGGCGCCGGCGTCGAGGACATCGCCGAGGTCGTCACCGAGGTGCTGGGCGGTGCGCTGCTCGTCCTGGACGCCGACGGCCGACACCAGGCCAGCGTCGGCGAGCTCGACGCCCCTGACGCCAGCGCCATCGCGGAGGCCCTCGCCGCCTCCCGCACCGAGGGGCGCAGCGTCCGGCGGGGACCGCTGTGGCTCGCGGCCGTCGTGGCCGGCGCGGAGAACCTCGGCGCGCTCGTCCTGCGGCCCGACCGCCCCCTCGTCGACGCCGACCAGCGCATCCTGGAGCGCGCCGCCGTCGTCACCGCGCTCCTGCTGCTCTTCCGCCGCACCGTCGCCGAGGCCGAGGGCCGCGTCCGCGGCGAGCTCCTCGACGACGTCATCACCCGCCCCGTCCGCGACGCCGACTCCCTGCGCACCCGCGCCAAGCGCCTCGGCGTCGACCTGGACGCCCCCAACGTCGTCGTCGCTGTCGGCGAGGACGCGCTCGCCGGCGGCCCCATGAACACGGCCCGCCAGCGCGCCATGTCCTGGGCTCAGACCTACGCGCAGACCCGCGGGGGCCTCGCCGCCGCCCGCGACGGCCACGTGGTCCTCCTCCTGCCCGGCGAGGTGGCCGGCCCTCTCGCCCGCACCGTCGCCCGCGACCTCGGCAAGGTCCTCGGCCGCCCCGTCACCGCCGGCGCCGGCGGCCCGGCGACCGGCCCCGCGGGCATCGCCGCCGCCTACCGCGACGCCGACCGCTGCGTCATCGCCCTCGCCGCCCTGGGCCGCGCCGGCGCCGGTGCCAGCACCGCCGAGCTGGGCTTCGTCGGCCTCCTGCTGGGCTCCGCCCCCGACGGCCGCGACCGCGACGTCGAAGCCTTCCTGGGCTCCACCATCGGCCCCGTCGTCGACTACGACGTCCGCCGGGGCACCGCCCTGGTCAAGACGCTGGAGGCGTACTTCGGCGTCGGCGGGAGCCTGGCCCGCGCCGCCGAGCTGCTCCACGTCCACGTCAACACCGTGACCCAGCGCCTCGAACGCATCGGCCAGCTCCTGGGCGCCGACTGGCAGAAACCGGAGCGCGCCCTGGAGGTCCAGCTGGCCCTCCGCCTCCACCGCCTCCGCTGAGCGCTGTAATTCCCCCACCGCTGCCGCGGCGGGGCCCGGCGGGGATTCTCACCCGCACCCCAATGCGCCGCTCCGCGACGCACTGCCCGCGCTATGGCGCGAGGCAGGGCAAGCGGCGCTCGCGCGCCGCATCCGGCGGCCGGCCGCTAGACCGGGAAGTACCACGCTCAGGACGGCGATCTTGCCCGCGCTTGCTTGATCGAAGTCGCAACCTGGCCGCCCGGACAGCCAGATCCGTCCTTCGATCTTCGACCGAGCGGCACCAACTCCTCCGGATCACCACCGGCAGCGGACCCAGGCCCCACTAGATGCTGATAAGTCGGATATGTTCGCGCCGGCGGACATATCCGCGGCCAGCGTCGGCTTGCCCGCCAGCGGACGTCGACCCAGCCGAGTCCTGCCTCGCCCGGCGGCACCCCGACCGGCAGCATGGGTCACCGCAATCCCCGATGCGTCGCTCCGCGGCGCATGACCGCGTGTACTGCACCGGCTGAGATCGCGCACCGCATCCGGTGCCCGCCCGCCGCCGTGCCCGGCAGGGAGCCGGCCTCCACGTCCGGTGCCGATCGGCGCACGCCGCGTGGATCGAGGAGTTGTAGCCGCACGAGCTCTACCGGACCATGATCAACCGGAGCGCGCGCTGGCGCTTTCCCCGGATATGTCCACGCCGCGAACATATCCGAAATTTCGGTTATGTCGGGGAGCGGAGCGAGTCGACATAACCGGGGCAGCCGCATGGCAGTCGGTGAGCTAGCCGGCGCCCGGTTGCCCGCAGTTCTTGAGGTCGGTCTCGACGAGCGAGCCGTCGTCGGCGTAGGTGTAGGAGCGGCGACGCATTCGTCTGATCAACTGTTGCATGTGGGCGGGGTCGGGGGCGGCCGGGTCGTGGAGGCGGAAGCCGTGCAGTTCGACGGCGTCGGGGTCGATGTCTGCCTGGCTGGGAGAGCCCTCGAGGATGAACCCGAACAGGCCTCGCAGTGCCGCCTCCCCCAGGTCCAGCGGATGGAACGGCAGCGGGTACGGCCCCTGGTCCGGCCAGCCCTGCGTGGGCAGCACGGGATGCTCGCCGGACCAGAACGGTGCCTCGAACGCGAACGGCTCGCCGGCGTTCTCGACCACGCCGTTGTCGGGGTCCAGGCTCAGCGACCGGACCAGTTCGCCGTTGTCCCAGACGGAGAACGCGAACCAGTCCGAGACGCTGTGCATCGCATGGGAGATGACGCGGCGGTGACGGCCCGGCTCGATCAGGCGATCCGGCAGCCGCGAGGGCGCGCCCAGCGGCAGCCGCCGGTCGCAGACGAGGTCGACGCCGGGGAAGGCGCCGGCGTACGCGGTCCCGTCGGGCGGGTGGACCGCGTCGTCCAGCGAGGTGGCGTCCGCCGGCTCGACCGTCCAGCCGGGGAACACGCGCGCGATCAGCGCGGCCGTGGCGTCCGGGCGGGCCACGGCCCCGGCCCGGAGCAGCTCAGCGACATCGCCGTCCGTGTAGGCGAGCAGCGACGTCTTGGCCCCCACCGCGCCACTCCCAGAGAGATCAGCCGTGATCACGTAGCGGATCCGGCTGCCAGGGCGACCGGATCCGCTACGTGATCAAGCTGGGTGGAAAAAACGGTCAGGGTCGGGCGCCGCGGAGGATGGCGTCGACCAGGTGCTCGGCGAAGCCCTCGTCGGGCACGGCGGGGTTCCAGCGCAGCATGTTCTGCGCGATCGCCGGGCCCGACAGCATGAGCAGGGTCAGCTCCACGTCCAGGTCGGCGCGCAGCTCGCCGCTCTCGATGCCACGGCGCAGGACGCCCCGCATCACGTCGCGACGGGGCTCGACGACGCCGGCCTGGTAGACCTTGTGCATCTCCTCGCCCTTGACGAGCTCGGGCAGCAGGCAGGCGGTGACCTTGCCGTAGTGGTGCATGCGCTTGGTGCGCATGCCCGCGATCAGGGCGACCAGGTCGTCGCGGACCGACACGCCCGCGGGCTCCGGGACGGGGCCCTTCATCGTGGTGACGGCGTCGATGAGGAGGGCTTCCTTGTTGGGCCAGCGGCGGTAGATCGTCGCCTTGCCCACGCCCGCCTTCGCCGCGACCGCCTCGATGGACAGCGCGTCGGCGCTCTGGCCCGCGCTGAGCAGGTCCAGGACCGCCTCGATGATGGCCTCGTCCGCGCGGGCGCTGCGGGGCCGGCCGGGACCCTTGCGGTCCTGGTCGGCCACCGCATCCACGCTCGCCGTCGTCATGGCTTCCATTGTTACCGAGTTCTCACACGGAAGCCATCAACGGCCGGCTCAAAGGACATCACACGTCCACCAGCTCGACACCCTGCTCCTCGGCGAGGCCTTCCGCGGTCGTGGGCGCGGGGGCCGAGGCCGGGCGCTTGCCGGGCAGGAAGGCGAACGCGACGGCCGCACCGAGGACCGCGAAGATCGCGGAGCCGATCGCCGAGTAGTGCATCGCGGTGATGAAGGCGTCGTTGGCGTGCTGGATCAGCGCCGGCCCGGCGGGCCCGACGTGCGGCGCGACACCGTACGCACCGGAGATCGACTCGTCGGCCACGTGCTTCGCCGCGGCCGGCAGGCCGGTCGTGGAGGACTCGACGCCGCTGCGGTAGTAGGAGCTGATGACCGCGCCGAGGGCGGCCACGCCGAGGGCACCGCCGACCTGGCGGATGGTGTTGCTGACGGCCGATCCGACGCCGGCCTTCTCGCGGGGCAACGCGGCCATGATGGCCTCGGTGGCGGGCGGCATCACGTTGGCCATGCCGGTGCCCATGACGAAGAACAGCGCGCCGACGACCCAGATCGGCGTCGAGGCACCGATGAAGATCCAGCCGGCCAGGCCGAGCGCGACGAGGAGCAGGCCGGTGGTGCTGACCGCCTTGGGGCCGAAGCGCTTGACCATCGCGGCGCTGCGCGGGGCGAAGACGAGCTGGCCGAGCGCGAAGGGCACGAAGAGCGCGCCCGAGGCGAGCGGGCCGTAGCCGCGCACCAGCTGCAGGTAGAAGGCGCTGGTGAACATGGCGCCCATCGCGGCGAAGAAGACCAGGCCGATCATCGCGGTGGAGGCGGAGAACTGGCGGTTGGCGAAGAGCTTCACGTCCAGCGACGGGAACTCGATGCTCCGCTCGTAGATCACGAACGCGGCGAGGACGGCGGCCGAGGCGGCCAGGGTGCCCCAGGACTTGAGCTCGCCGAAGCCGGACTCGCCGCCTTCGATCACACCGTACGTGAGCAGCGTCAGGCCGATGATGGACAGGACCACGCCGACGATGTCGATGCGCCCGGGGCGCGGGTCCCGCGACTCGGGGATGAGCACGCTGACGAGGATCACGCCGGCGACGACGATCGGGACGTTGATCAGGAAGACCGAGCCCCACCAGAAGTGCTCGAGCAGCAGGCCGCCGACGATCGGGCCGATCGCGACGCCGAGGCCGACGGCGCCGGCCCAGACGCCGATCGCCTTGGCCCGCTCACGCGGGTCGAAGACGTTGGCGATGATCGACAGGGTCGAGGGCATGACCGCCGCGGCGCCGAGGCCCATGAGGGCGCGGGCCCAGATCAGCTGGGTGGGCGAGTCCGCGTAGGCGGAGACGAGCGACGCGATGCCGAAGAGCACGAGCCCGACGGTGAGCGTGATCCGCCGGCCGAGCCGGTCGGCGAGGATGCCGGCGGTGAAGAGCAGGCCGGCGAACACCAGGGTGTAGGAGTTGATCGACCACTCCAGCTCGCTCTGGGTCGCGCCCAGGCCGTGCACCGGGTCGGCGATCGTGCGCATGGCGACGTTGAGGACGGTGTTGTCCAGCACGACGACGAGCAGGCTGATGACGAGCACGCCGAGGATGGCCCAGCGGCGGGGATGTCCGGTGTTGGGTGTGGCTGCGTCCATGTGGTTCAAGCCCCCAGTGAGCGAACGCGCGATACGATACGGAACAGTTCCGTATCCTCCACCAAGCTAGGACAAGGCGAAGCGATACGGAACCGTCTCGTATCAGAATGTGCGGGCGATCACACTAGGGAACAAAACGGCGGACCAATGAAACCGCGGAGCCCCACAGGCCGCGCCGGAAGAGCAGCACGACGAGCACGAAGATGCCCCCGGTGACCAGGCCGATCAGCGTGAAGCCCGCCTGCGACAGCTGGTCCTCCAGGTTCACAACCAGGGCCGCGCCGACCACCCCGCCCCACAGCGTGCCGATGCCGCCGAGCACGACGAGCACCACGCCCTTGCCCGAGGTCGTCCAGTGCACGACGTCGAGGGAGACGAAGCCGTGCGCGACCGCGAAGAGCCCGCCGCCGAGCCCGGCGACGAACGCCGACAGGACGAAGACGAGCAGCTTGTACCGGTGGGCCGGGTAGCCGAGCGCGCGGGCCCGGGCCGGGTTGTCCCGGATCGCGACCAGCACCCGGCCGAACGGCGAGTGCACGATCCGCCACGCGAGCAGCAGCCCGAGCACGGCGAGGGGCAGCGCCGCGTAGTAGAAGTAGTACGGGTCCGACAGGTCGAGCCCGAACAGCTCCCGCGGCACGCTCTGCAGCCCGTTCTCGCCGCCGGTCACCGACGACCACTCGTTGGCCACGAAGTACACCATCTGCGCGAAGGCCAGGGTCACCATCGCGAAGTAGATCCCGGAGCGCTTCACGGCGAGGTAGCCGATCGGCACCGCGAGGGCGGCCGCGGCGAGGGCGCCGCCGAGCACGGCGACGGGGAAGGGCACGCCCACCCGCGCCGCGATGATCCCGGCGGTGTACGCCGAGGTCCCCCAGAAGGCCGCGTGCCCGAAGGACAGCAGCCCGCCGTACCCCAGCAGCAGATCGATCGCGACGGCGAAGAGCGCCCAGCACAGCATGTCCACCGCGACCGCCGGATAGAGCCCGTTGGGCAGCCAGAGCGCGATGAGCGCCCCCACCGCGACCAGGGCCCAGCCGACCCACCGTGGGGTCCGCACCCGCTGCAGAATCAGCGCGGTCATGTCGGCAGTTCCTCCCGCCCGAAGAGCCCGGCCGGCCGGAAGAGCAGGACCAGGGCCATGACCAGGAAGATGAGGGTCTGCGCGAGCAGCGCCGGCCCGTAGGCCTCGCTCCACGCCTGCAACAGCCCGATCGCGAAGCCCGCGGCGACGCTGCCGAAGACCGAGCCGAGGCCGCCGATGACGACGACCGCGAAGACGCCGATGATCAGGTCGGCGCCCATGAGCGGGTTCACCGCCCGCATCGGCGCGGCGAGCACCCCGGCGAGGGCCGCGAGGGCGACACCGAAGCCGAAGACGGGCGCGATCCACCGCCCGACGTCGATGCCGAGGGCACGGGTCAGCTCGGGGCGTTCGGTGGCGGCCCGCACGACGGTGCCGACCCGGGTGCGGGTCAGCAGCCACCACACGGCGACGCACAGCAGCACGGCCACGCCGAACACGAACACCCGGTACGCCGGGAAGTCGAAGAGCCCGAAGTCGACGGTCCCCCGCAGCCCGGCCGGCGCGCCGTAGGGGTTGGACTGCGAGCCGTACCGCGACTTCACCACGTCCTGCAGCATGAGCGTGAGCCCGAACGTGAGCAGGAAGTTGTACAGCGGGTCCAGTGTGGACAGCCGGCGGATCAGCCCGCGCTCCAGCAGGATCCCGAGCAGGCCGAGCACCAGCGGCACCGCGAGCAGTGCCCACCAGAAGGAGATCCCGGCCTCGGCGAGCAGCACGTAGGCGCCGAACGCGCCGAGCATGTAGAACGCGCCGTGGGCGAAGTTCACCACCCGCAGCATGCCGAAGATGACCGACAGGCCGAGGGCGAGCAACGCGTAGAAGCTGCCCCCGACCAGTCCGTTGAACGTGTGGGTGAGGAAACCCATCGGACTAGAGCTTGCAGTCGGCCGACGGGGCGCGGAACGCCTCCTGGGCGGGGATCGTCTTGACGATCTGCTCGTAGTCCCAGGGCTCCTTGACCTCGCTCGCCGGCTTCACCTTGGCGAGGTAGGCGTCGTGCACGACCCGGTGGTCGGCGGCGCGGAACTCCCCGTTGCGGAGGAAGAAGTCGTTGGCCTTCTTGCCTTCCAGCTGCTTCACCACGGCGTCGGCGTCGTCGGTACCGGCGGCCTGCACGGCCTCCAGGTACTGCATCGCCGCGGAGTAGTTGGCGGCGTGGGCGAACGTGGGCCGCTGGCCGCCGGCGCGGGCGGAGAACTTGTCGGCCCAGGCGCGGTTCTCGGCGTCGAAGTTCCAGTACCAGGCGTCGGTGAACGTCGTGCCCGCCAGGGCGTCCGGGGTGAGCGAGTGGATGTCGGTGAGGAACATGAGCCCGACGGCGAGCCCGACGCCCTTGTCCCGCAGCTTGAACTCGTTGTACTGCTTGACCAGGTTGACCAGGTCGGCGCCGGCCTGCATGGTGCCGAGCACGTCGGGCTTCGGGTTGAGCGTCGGCGCCTTGAGCAGGAACGTGGAGAAGTTGTCGTTGGGGAACGGGGTCGGGTCGCTCGCCACGACGCTGCCGCCGCCCTTGGCGATCGCGGCCTTGAAGGACTTCTCCATGTCCTGGCCGAAGGCGTAGTCGGGGTAGACGATGTACCAGTTCTTCGCGCCCGCCTGGGTGGTCGCGGTGCCGGTGCCGTTGGCGAGCATCGCGGTGTCGTAGGCGTAGTGGAACGTGTACTTGTTGCAGGACTTCCCGGTCAGGTCGGTGGTCGCGCCGGAGATGTTGAAGTAGAGCTTCTTGCTCGCCTTGGCGACGTCGGCGACCTTCAGCGCGGCCGAGGAGGTCGGCACGTCGAGGATCGCGTCGACGCCGAGCCGGTCGTACATCTCCGCGGCGCGGGTGTTCGCCACGTCGGGCTTGTTCTGGTGGTCGGCGGTCTCCACGGTGATGTTCTTCGTGATCGCCTTGTCGCCGTACTTGGCCTTGAAGTCCTCGATCGCCATGTTCACGGCCACGACCGAGTTCTTGCCCGACAGCTGCGCGTAGACGCCGGACTGGTCGTTGAGGACGCCGAGGACGAGCTTGTCGCCGGTGAGCTTCGAGCTCCCGCCGGAGCGGGGTCCACCGCCGCCACAGCCCGACAGGGCGACACAGAGGGCGGCACCGGCCGCGAGCGCTTTTCTCATGATATTTCTCCTAGATCCCGAGGTGTGCGAGGAGTTCGGCCTCGCGGGACTGGATGTCGGTGTTGTCGAAAGCGCCGACGATCCGCCCCTCGGCGAGGAGGTAGTGGCGGTCGGCGACCGTGGTGGCGAAGTGCAGGTTCTGCTCGACGAGCAGGACGGTGACGCCGTGCTCCTTGGCCCGGCGCAGGATCTCGCCGACCTGCTGGACCAGCAGCGGGGAGAGCCCCTCGGTGGGTTCGTCGCAGAGCAGGACGGTGGCGCCCATCCGTAGCACGCGGGCGAGGGCCAGCATCTGCTGCTCGCCGCCGGAGAGCTTGGTGGCCGGGCTGGAGCGCCGGGTGTACAGCGCCGGGAACGCCTCGTGGACCTGCTCCAGGCTCCACGGGGACGGCCCGACGACGGGTGGGAGGGTGAGGTGCTCGGCGACGGTCAGCGTGGCGTAGGCGCCGCGGTCGTCGGGCACCCAGCCGAGGCCGCGGCGGGCCCGCTGGTGGACCTTGCGGGCGGTGACGTCCTCGTCGGCGAGCCGGACGGTGCCGGACTGCGAGGTGTGCAGCCCCATGACGCAGCGCAGCAGCGTGGTCTTGCCGGCGCCGTTGCGCCCGCAGAGGGTGACGACCTCGCCCCGCTGCACGAACAGGTCGACGTCGCGCAGGACCTGCGCCTCGCCGTACCACGCCGAGAGACCGTCAATGTGCAACATCGGAGCTCCCCAGATAGGCCTCGATCACCCGCGGATCGGTGCGGACCTGCTCATAGGGGCCCTCGACGAGGACCCGGCCGGCCTGCAGGACCGTGACGGTGTCGGCGAGCCGGCCGACGACGCGCATGTTGTGCTCGACCAGCACCACCGTCCGGCCGTCCCGGACGGCCGCGATGAGCTCGACGGTGCGGTCGACGTCCTCCAGGCCCATCCCGGCGGTCGGCTCGTCCAGCAGCAGCACCTTCGGGTCCAGCGCGAGGGCGATCGCCAGCTCGAGGGCCCGTTTGCGCCCGTACGCCAGGCTGCCGGCCAGGGTCTCCCCCGCGTCGCCGAGGCCGACCAGGTCGAGCAGCTCGCCGGCGCGGGCCGAGAAGCGGTCCAGGAGCCGGTGGCTGCGCCAGAACGACCAGCCGAGCCCCGTCGCGCTCTGCAGGGCCAGCTCGACGTGGGTCCGCACGGTCTGCTGCGGGAAGAGGCTGGTGATCTGGAAGGAGCGGGCGACGCCGAGGCGGGCGACCCGCTCCGGCGGGAGCCCGGTGATGTCGTGACCGCCGAGCTCGATCCGCCCGGCGGTCGGTGCGAGAAACCCGGTGAGCAGGTTGAACAGCGTCGTCTTGCCGGCGCCGTTGGGTCCGACGAGCGCGTGCACGCTGCCGGCGGCGACGGTGAGGTCGACCGCGTCGACGGCCCGGAAGCCGCGGAAGTCACGGGTGAGACCGCGCGCTGTCAGGGCGGGACCGTCCATCGGGGGACACACCTCCTCGTGGCGGTGGGCGGGTGGCGGTCACATGTGGCCCGCCGTTGCGGCGAACGCTATGACCGGCGCCACACCCAGGCCATGGAGGCGATCCATACATTTGCCCGTGTGAGCGTGTGCCCTTGCCCCACACAAAAAAGACACCGGTCGATTCGATGGTGATCGAATCGACCGGTGCCCGTGGGGACCGCTCATCGGCGGTCCGGTATCCACCTCGCGAGGGGTCCGAGGCGGGTCCGCAGGCCGGCGAGGCCGCCGGGGAAGAAGTACACGGCGAGGATGAAGACCGTGCCGAGCACGAACAGCGGCTGCGACAGCGGCCCGCTCAGCACGCCCGGCAGGTTGTCGACGGCGTCGGAGCGGCCGAACGCGACGAGCCGGTAGTCGAGGTACGTGAAGAGCATCCCGCCGATCAGCGGCCCCCACCGGGTGCCGGGGCCGCCGAGCACGACCATGACGAGCAGCGTCAGCGTCTGGTCGGACGCCGCCACGTGCGGGGTGGCGCCGCCGATCAGCAGCGCGTACATGGCGCCGGCGAGGCCGGCGAGCCCACCCGCGACGGTGAACGCGAACAGCTTGTACCGGTACGGGTCGAGGCCGAGCACGCCGACGCGGCGCTCGTCGTCGCGGATCGCGGCGAGCACCCGACCGGCGGGCGCGTCGGCGATGGCGTGCACGACCAGGACGGTGACGACGGCGACGCCCACCGCGAGCCAGTACAGGTTCACGGTGTTGGTGACGCCGACGAGCGCGTCGGGCACGCCCGACGTGTCCATCGGCAGCCCCTCCTCGCCGCCGGTCTGCCCGCCCGGGTCGCGCCCGATGGTGATCGCGCCGACCTGCGCGAAGGCGAGGGTGACCATGGCGAAGGCGATGCCGTTGGTGCGCAGCGCGATCGCCCCGAGCGCCGCGGCGATCGCGGCGGTGCCGACGACGGCGAGGAGCACGGCCTGCCACAACGGGAAGCCCGCCTTGGTGATGAGGACGTCGGTGCCGTAGACGCCGGCGGCGAAGTAGAGCGCGTGACCGAAGGACAGCAGCCCGGTGCGCCCGAAGAGCAGGTCGTAGCCGGTCGCGAGGGCACCGAACACCAGGCACAGCGCGAGCAGCTGCAGGGTGCCGGGCTTGTTGATCGCCGTGTCGAACACGCCCGGGATGGAGATCGACCAGTACGGCAGCGCGATGAGGACGACCAGGAAGACGAGCGGCCCGAACCGGGCGGGGTGCCACTTCCGGCGCGGCTTCGGCACGGTGCCGCCGGGGGTCACCGCGGTGTCCGTCATCATGAGGTGGCGACCTTTCCGGTGATGCCCTGCGGGCGGACGAGCAGCACGATCGCCAGGAGCGCGACGACGCAGATGTCGCCGAGCCCCGGTGAGGTGTAGTTGACGAACTGCTGCAGCAGCCCGACGGCGACGGCGGCATAGGCGGCCCCGACCACCGAGCCCATCCCGCCGATGACGACGACGATGAAGCCGAAGATGAGCAGCGAGCTGCCGCCGGTCGGGGAGATCGAGCCGGCGTAGACCCCGCCGAGCGCCCCGGCGAGCGCGGCGGCGGCGCCCCCGATCGCGAAGACGAGCGTGAACGCGCGGCGCACGTCGATGCCGAGCGCGGTGACCATGGACCGGTCCTCGACACCGGCGCGGATGACCAGGCCGATGCGGGTGTACTTGAGGAACGCGAGCAGGCCGGCGAGGACCACCACGGCCGCGCCGATGAGCAGGAAGCGGTCGTTGGGGACGCGGGCGCCGGCGATCTCGGTCAGCTCCTGCGTCCACTGCGGCCGCGGGTAGGTCCGCGGGTCCGCGCCCCAGGACGCCTGCAGCAGCGCCACGCCGGCCAGCGACAGCCCGACGGTGACGAGGACCTGCTCGATGGTGCGCGAGTACAGCGGCCGGATCAGCACCAGCTCGACGAGCGCGGCGACGACCGTGCCGCAGACGACGCCGAACACGACGGCGAGGACGAAGCCCCACCCGGAGGCCCCGGCGCCGGGGAGGTTGCCGGAGGCCCACCAGGTGCCGTACGCGCCGACGGACAGGAACAGCCCGTGCGCGAAGTTGAGCACGTCGGCGAGCCCGAAGACCAGCGCGAGACCGGACGCGACGAGGAAGTACAGGGCGGCGAGACCCAGCCCGGTCAAGGTCAACAGCACAAACGTGCTCATGCGTGCTCCCCCTTGCCGACGCCGAGCAGCGCCTTGGTCTTCTCGGTGTAGTCGAGCAGGTCGCCGGCCCCGCCGGTGTACGCGACGCGGCCGTTGGCGATGACGACGGCGTGGCGGGCCATCCGGCGCACCACCGCCAGGTTCTGCTCGACGAGCAGCATCGGCACGACGGCGGCGACGGCCTCCAGCGCGGCGGCGACCTCGGTGACGACCTTCGGGGCGAGGCCCTTCGTCGGCTCGTCGATGAGCAGCAGCCGGTTGGGGTTAAGCAGGACCCGGCCGATCGCCAGCATCTGCTGCTGGCCGCCGGACAGGGTGCCGGCCCGCTGCCGGGCCCGCTTGCGCAGCTCCGGGAAGAGGCCGTGGACGGTCTCGTAGTCGGGGGCCGTGCCGGCGCGCTCGGCGAGCCGCAGGTTCTCCGCGACGGTGAGCCCGGCGAAGACGCCGCGGTCCTCGGGCACGTAGCCGAGGCCCTGCCGGACCAGCCGGAACGTGGGCTGCCGCAGGATGCTGCCGCCGGCGAAGCCGACCCGGCCGGTGATCTCCGCGGCGCGCGGCATGAGCCCGAGCACGGCCTTGAGCGTGGTGGTCTTGCCGACGCCGTTGCGGCCGAGCAGCGCGGTGACGCCCTGCGGCTGCACGCTGAACGTGACGCCCTGCAGGATGTGCGACCCGCCCACCTTCACGGACAGGTCTGAGATGTCCAGGATCGCGGTCACAGCGTCACCTCCGCTGCGCTCCGGCGCCCAACGGCTTCCCCGGACATGTCCGCTGCGCGAACATATCCGAAATTTCGGTTATGTCGGCTCGCTGCGCTCCCCGACATAACCGGGCTCGAGCGCCGGCCCGCGGTTGACAGAGGATGTCTCACAGCTTCTCCCCCAGGTACGCCTCCTGGACGGTGCGGTCGGCCATGACGACCTCCGGCGTGTCGCAGATGAGCAGGGCGCCGTGGTGCATGACCGCCACCCGGTCCGCCAGGTCGAGCACGACGTCCATGTGGTGCTCCACCATGAGGACGCTGCGCCGCTCGTCGCGGGTCAGCGTCTTGATCAGCGCGACCAGCCCCGGGACGTCCTCGGCGCTGACGCCGGCCATCGGCTCGTCCAGCAGGAGCACCTTCGGCTCGCCGGCGAGCAGCAGCGCGATCTCCAGCTTCCGCTTCTCGCCGTGGGCGAGGGTGCCGGCCATGGTGCGGGCGCGGTGGTCGAGCCCGACCCGCCACAGCACCCGGGCGGCCCGCTCGGCGATGTCCTTGTCGGACCCCGGCAGCGGGAAGGGCCGGATCGACCCGCCGCGGCGGGCCTGGACGGCGAGCCGCACGTTCTGCTCGACGGTGAGCGAACCGAACACCGACGAGGACTGGAAGGTGCGGCCGAGCCCCCGGCGGGCCCGGCGGTGCGGCGCGAGCCGCGTGACGTCCTGCCCGGCGAGCGTGACCGAGCCGTCCGTCGGCTTGCGCAGTCCGGAGATCAGGTTGAACAGCGACGTCTTGCCGGCGCCGTTGGGGCCGATGACGGCGAGGAACTCGCCCTCGGCCAGGTCGATCGACACGTGGTCGACGATCGCGACCTCGCCGATCTTCCAGGTCAGCCGCCTGGTGGACAGCAGGCCGGTGGCCGGGGCGTCAACCACCCCGGCCGCCGGTGCGTTGCTTCGGGGGAACAAACCTCAGCCCTTCATCTGCACGACCGGCGGGGCCGCGTCGGCCGGGTCGATCGCCTTGACGAGCTCCGGCTTCAGGTCGGCGCCGGAGCCGGAGAACTTGCCCTGGAACATCGGCTGCAGCAGGGCGTGGTCCTCCTTGCGGACCGTCAGCTTGCCCTTGACGCCGTCGAAGCTCCAGCCCTCGAGCGCGGTGACCATCTTGTCGGCGTCGTCGCCGCCCTCGCCGGCCGCCCGCACGACCATCTGCGCGGCGGTGAAGCCGTCCGGGTGGAACAGGTCGACCTTGCCGCCCTCGACACCCTTGCGCAGCGCGGTGGTGGCCTCGTTGTCGCTGGCGCCGTCGAAGTAGTGCGCGAGCAGCGACAGCTTGCTGCCGGCCGCGCCGAACGTGGCCCACGAGGCGCGCTGGTCGATGCCGGTGACGACCATGGTCGAGCCGAGCACGCCCTGCTGGTCGAGGGCCTGCCACATGGCGGGGGCGGTGGTGCCGGCCCACGCCACGAAGATCATGTCGGCCTTGGCGCCCTTCGCCTGGGCGGCGAAGCCGGTGAACTCGGTCGCGCTGGCCGGGACGAACAGGTTGTCGACGGTCGCGCCGGCGCCGCCGATGACGGCCTTGACCGCGTCGGCGTTGGACTTGCCGAAGGTGCCCTCCTGCGCGAACACGAGGACCTTCTTGCCCGTGGGCGACGGCAGGTAGGACTTCGCCGCGAGGACGTCCTGGTAGGACTGGCGGCCGGAGCGGAAGGTGTACTTGTTGACGCCGGTGACCGCGTCGGACGCGGCCGGCCCGGAGATGAAGAGCACCTTGTTCTGCGCGGCGAGCGGCGCGACCTGGCCGGCGACGGCCGAGCCGGTGCTGCCGGCGATGATCTTGTACCCCTGGCCGATGAGGTCCTTGGCGGCGGAGACGGCCTTCGCCGGGTCACCCGCGTCGTCGACCTCCTTGACCTCGACCGGGCGGTTGCCGACCTTGCCGGTGCCCTTGGTCGCGAAGGCGAGGCCCGCCTTCCAGCCCTCGATGTACTGCTTGCCGTAGCCGGCGAGGGCGCCGGTCTGCGAGTAGACGAGGCCGACCTTGATGGGGGTGCCGTCCTTCGCCGGCTCCTGCGCCGCTTCCTGGGGGCTGCTGCACGCCGCCGTGAACGTCGCCGCGATGCCCAACCCGAGCGCCGCGAACAGTACCCGCCGCGGCGCAGTCGTCTGCCGAATCACGCTTCCTCCGTGTGAACGCCTTGTTAAGGCCAGCGCCTGCTGGCGGTGTTCGCACACGCTAGGAGTGGCGCAGGGCACCGAGCTATGTGGGCGCACCACACAAGTCGGGCGGGTTGCCCGGTTCGATGCCCTACGAGACGGCCACGAGGTCGAGGAACGCCCCCAACATCGGCAGAAACACCGGCGAGTGGTCACGCTCGGTGACGAAGAGCATGTGGTCGGCGCCGGGGAGGACGGCGACACAGTTGCGCCCGCGGTGCAGCCCGGACAGGCGCTCGGCGAGGACCGAGACGCTGCGCTCGACGGGCACGAGCTCGTCGGCGGCGCCGAACAGGGCGAGGATCGGGCAGCGCAGGTGCGGGACGACCGCGGCGGGGTCGAAGCTCAGCGCCCGGGCGAAGAACGCCAAGGTCTCCACGGTGTCGTACGGCGCGGCCGCGACCACGTCGTGCCACTCGCGGCCGGCGAGCCGGCGCTGCGCGTCGAGGACCTGGGCGGGCGGGTCGCCCACGGCGAGCCTGGCGGCGCGCTCGTCGACCCAGCGCATCGCCTCGTCGACGACGGCGGGCGGGTGCCCGGCGCGGCGCAGCGCCCGCTCGATGCGGACGCGTTCCTGCTCGGCGATGCCGACCGCCGGCCCGGACACGGTGATCACGAAGTCGACGGCCTCCGGCCGTCCGGTGGCGGCGAGGAGGGAGATCCAGCCGCCCTGGCTGTAGCCGATGAGGCCGACCCGCTCCACACCGGTCTCGGCGCGCAGGGCGGCGACGGCGGCGAGGGCCTCGGCGGCTCGGTCGGCGAAGCTCTGCGCCCACCAGCCGGCCGGCTTGTCGTGCCGCAGCGTGGCCACCCCGCGCCCGGCCAGCCAGCCGGGAATGCCGACCCAGTCGTGCCGCGTGGCGGGTCCGGAGCCGTCGATCAGCACCAAACCGGCCCTGGGCGCGTCCGGCGGCACAGTGAGGATCGCTTGCAGGTCGCCGACCGTAAGGTCCCGTTCAGGCATGAGGCCCTCCCCACGCTGAACATAACAGCGCGGGGAGGGCCATCGACGACTGCCTAGGGCTTCTTGGCCGTCGGCGTCGACTGGTACGACTTGAGCAGGTCCATCTTCGCCTGGTCGATCGTCTTCCAGTCGTCCTTCAGGACCCCGCCGGTGTCGCCGGAGTTGGGGTTCCAGGACCAGTACGTGTAGCTGAACCCGTTCTCCTTCATGTAGGAGATGAGGTGCCGCTGCCAGATGCCCTCGAGGTCCTTGTTGCCCTGGGCGTCCTTCTCCGCGACGGAGCGGCCGCCGAACTCGCCCATCAGGACCGGGGCCACGTTGTTCTTGACGAGGTGGCCGAACTGCTTGTCCCACAGCGCCGGCATGTTGGCCGGGAACGCCGGGTCGGTGAACCAGCGCTGCGACCACACCTTGGGGCTGTAGTCGTGCGCGGAGTACACCAGCTTCGACTGGTCCTTGAGCCGGACCGGGTCCTTGGCCGCGCCCTGGAGGTTGCCGCCCCACCAGTACCCGTCGCCGTCGTAGGACTCGATGCCCTCCACGACGATCAGCCAGTCGGGGTTCTCGGCCAGGATGGCGTTGCCGGCCCGCTCCGCGGCGGCCCGCCAGTCGGTCTTGTCGCCGCCGGTGCCCCAGGTGGCCTCGCCGTGCGGCTCGTTGTGCAGGTCGGCGCCGACGACGAGCGGGTTGTCACGGTAATGCTTCGCGAGCATCTTCCAGTCGGAGATCCACCGCTCCTCGCTGACCTTGTCGGTGTACCAGAGGTTGCTCTGGCCCTGCGAGGTCGGCCGGTGCCGGTCGAGGATGACCATCATCCCGCGCTTGGTGATGCCCTCGACCACCTTGTCCATGATCTGCGGGCCGGTGAGCCCCTGCAGGTCCGGGTTGAGCTTGTAGTCGACGCCGTTGGGCTTCGAGGCGGCGTCGAAGAGCTCGTTGCTGAAGGGCAGGCGCACCGAGTTGAAGCCCTGCGCGGCCATCTGGTCGAGCATGTCGTCCAGGGAGCGGGACCACAGCCCGTGCGGGGCGAACGTGTTGGTCTCCAGGCCGAACCAGTTGACCCCGGTGAAGGTGACCGTCCGCCCGCCGGCGTCGACGATGCGGTTGCCGTTGGTGTGCAGCGGCAGTTGGAGCTGCCGGCCGGCCGCCGTGGCCGGACCGTGCTTCTCCTCGGAGTTGCGCATGACAAGACCACCGGTGGTGACAGCGGCGGCGGCGAGCACCAGGGTGGCGCTGAGCCACACAAGACGGGAACGCTTCAAGACCTGTCCTCACGTACGACGACGTCGGGCAGGTCAAAACATTACGGATTCGGAAATTTCAGGTCAGCGTACGAATGTCCGAAATGCTCCTGGCGCAACTGTAGGAGCGTCCTCATGGCGCAACTGTAGGAGCGTCCCAGTCCGCCGCTCGTACGACGGCCTCCAGCTTCGACCGGGCACCCATCTTCGACAGCAGATGCCGCACGTGGCTGCGGACGGTGGTGTAGCTGATGCTCAATTCCCTGGCGATGTCACGGTTGTCCATGCCGGAGGTCATCAGCGTGAGGATCTGCCGCTCCCGCGGGGTCAGGCTGTCCAGCCGCCGGGCGTGCTCCGCGGAGCGGTGCGAGCGCTCCCGCCGCCGCGCGAGCAGCTTCGCCAGCTGGCGGGCCGGCACGAGGATCTCCCCGTCGATCGCCCGGCGCACCGCGTCCGCGACGTCGGCCCCGCCCGCGCTCTTCACCAGGTAGCCGGCGGCGCCGGCCTCCAGGGCCGCGAGGATCACCTCGTCGCTGGTGTCGGCGCTGAGGAACACGATCGCGACGTCGGGCTGGTGCAGCCGCAGCGCGGCGACCGCCTCGGGGCCGGTGCCGTCGGGCAGCCAGTAGTCGCACAGCACCACGTCGACCCGCTCGACGTCGGCGAGGTGCTCGACCTCCCCGACGCCGCCGGCGATGGCGACGACCCGCAGCTCGTCGTGTTCGTTGAGCAGCGCGGCGAGGCCTTCGGCGACCACCTGGTGGTCCTCGACGATCAGCACTCGGTAGCGCATCAGGCGGCTCCTTTGGATTGCAGGTCGGCGCCGCGCGGCACCCAGAACGTGACGGTCGTGCCACTGCCGGCGCTGCCCCTGGGCACGCTGCCGATCCGGAACCAACCGCCGGCCAACGCCGCCCGCTCCCGCATCAGCACCAGGCCGAGGTGCCCCGCCTCGGACTCGAACTCCTCGGCGCCGACCCCGTCGTCGACGACCCGGATCAGGTAGCCGCCGTCCTGCTCGTCGAGGATCACCGTGCACTCGTCGGCGTCGGCGTGCTTGTAGACGTTGGCCACGGCCTCCTGCAGCATCCTGAAGAGCAGGAGCCGGGTGGGCAGCGCCGGCTCGTCCCGCAGCCGGTTGTCCAGGTGTACGGCCAGCGAATGGTCCTCGGCGAGCCCGTCCAGCAGGTCCCTCGTCGCCGCGGCGAGCCCCTCGCTGGTCAGCTTCGGCGGCCGGAAGTCGAAGATCAGCCGCCGCAGCCGGTCGGCGGCGAGCACCAGGCTCTCTTCCAGCTTACTGAGCAGCTCCAGGTTGCGGGGGTCGCGCAGGCGGCGGCGCAGGTGCTGCAGCCGCAGCATCGCCGCGGTGATCACCTGCAGGCTGTCGTCGTGCACCCCGGCGGCGATGCGGGCCCGCTCCCGCTCCTGGTTGAGGATGACGTCGCCGAGCGCCTGCTCCTGCGCGGCGCCCTCCTGCTGCAGCCGGGTCACGCGGTGCTCGAGGCTGGACCGGGACAGGCCGCCGGCGCCCTGGTCGTCGACG
The DNA here is from genome assembly GCF_040614215.1 of Dactylosporangium sp. NPDC006015. Taxonomy (NCBI): domain Bacteria; kingdom Bacillati; phylum Actinomycetota; class Actinomycetes; order Micromonosporales; family Micromonosporaceae; genus Dactylosporangium; species Dactylosporangium sp. NPDC006015. The sequence continues at coordinate 105,841 of NZ_JBEXUD010000031.1, read as the reverse complement.
GCGAGCACGACGAGCCCGCTCGGGTCGCCCGGCAGGGTGCCCAGTCGCACGTCGACCGGCACCTCGGCGCCGCCCGGCAGGCGGATCGCCGAGCCGGTGTAGACGGGTTCGTCGCCCGTCTCCGCGCCGAGTGCGCCGCGCGGGTCGCCGACGAACAGCTCCCCGACCCGGCGCCCGACCAGGTCGACGGTGGCCCGGTGGAAGAGCGCCTCCGCGGCGCTGCTGGCGAGCCGGACCACCCCGGCGGCGTCGAGCACGACCAACGCCTCCGGGGCGGCCCGGAATGCCTGCCAGTACACCGGGGCTACTTCTCCAAGTCCTTCGGCAGCACGTACGGCTTCGGCGTCGGGATGTCGACCGGCCCGCCGGAGGCGTCGACCTTGAAGTTGACGGTCGCGGTCGAGCCGCTGAGCTGCCCCCTCAGCTCGAAGATGACACTGTTCTCGGTGTTGCCGGGGATCGTGTACTGCCCGACGGCGCGGGCGGTGCCGGCCTTGTTCACCCGGAACGCGGACACGAGCTCACCCTTCGCGCCCTTGGACGTCTTCGCGTAGACGTGCACGGCCTCGTTCGGCGCGAACTGCGTGGCGTAGAAGTTGACGACCGTGCCGGGCAGGCCGCCGTAGGCGTTCGTCCGGGCCTGCGGCATGTAGGGCAGGATCGTGAACCCCGTGGACGCCGCCGCCCGGCTCTGCTCGCCGATGAAGACCAGCGACTGGGCGCCCTTGAGCTGGTACGGCATGGTGAGCCCGGCGCCCTTGAAGGCTCCGGCGCCGTCGGTCGGCACCGCCATGACCGGCTGCCCGCCGGCGGAGTTCAGCCGCACCAGGACCCGCTCGCCCGGCGCGAACCCGGCGCCGGAGAAGGTGATCGACTGGGTCGCCTTCACCGCGTAGGGCGCGAGCTTGATCGACGGGTACAGCCGCAGCACCTGGAACGGCGCGCTCGCCGCCGCCCCACTCGTCTTGCCCACGACCACCAGACTGGTCGTCCCTACCGCCGTGACCCCGACTTTGATCGGCGTCTTACCCACCGAGCCATCCTCGTCGGCCTTGAGGGTGAGGGTGGGGTCACCATTGATCCGCCCCCAGTAGACCAGCAGCTGCTCGCCCGGGGAGAAGCCCTTCACCGTCAGGTTGACGACGTCGCCGGGCTTGCCGACTATGGCGGACAGCGTCGCCTGCCCGGCGCCCTGGGCGACGGCCGCCTCGGCCTTGGCGACCTTGTCGCTGCCGCGCGCCTGTGCGGTCACCTCCAGCACGGGCGTGGTCATCTTGGTGGGGAACGAGAAGTTCACCGTGAAGATGCCGTACTTGCCGGCCTTCGCGGTGCCGACCTGGACGGGTTTGGCGTTCTTGGCGGCGCCCTTGGACGGCTGCGCCCCGGACGAGGACGGCCCGAGGAACACGTCGACCATGGACCCCTGGTCGAAGCCGGACCCGCTGGCCGTGACCGAGCCGCCGAGCCGCACCAGGCCAGGGTTCAGCGTGACCATCGGATCGCCGCCACCGTGCACCATGACCCCGTTGAGGTCGACGGTCGGCGCCTTCGGTGCCTTGGTCACCGGCGCCGTCGGCGTGTCGCCGCCGCCGCCGCCGAACGACGGCATCTTCGGTGTTTCGATACCCAGCGCCGGCAGCACCGAACGACCGACGCTGATCAGCAGGAACGCGGCGACCGCGGCGATCAGCAGCCGGCGGCCGGAGATCTTCGGCCGGGACACCCGCCGGCGGCGTTTCGCCGCTGCCGAACGGCGTTTCGCCGGTGCCAGCCGGCGCTTCAGGGTTTGCATCGTCACTCCCGCTCGCTCACGAGGTTGCACCGATCTTGATGATCTGTAGTGAGACGTCGCCGCGGGTCGCCTGCCAGACGGGTGTCCCGTGTTGGTCGATCGCCTCGAGGATCCAGGTCTCGCCGCCGCGCTCGAGTGCGTCGCGCATCTTGTTCGACATCACGACGTAGTCGACGTTCTGCCAGCTGGAGGCGAAGACCTTGTCCCGCACGTCCGGGTCGGACGTGGCCTTGTAGTGCGGGTAGGCGTACTTGTACGGCGGGTCGTTGTCGTGCAGCGCGACCCAGATGTCGTCGTCGATGATGAGCTTCGCGTTCGGTGACACGTTCGTCTTGATCCACGCGACCTGCTGCTCCTGCAGGCGGGTCAGCGGCAGCCGGTAGGCGTCGCTGAACTCCAGCTGGCCCCTGGTGTTGTACTTGACGAGGAACCCGCCCGGCATGACGAGCACCGGCACCAGCAGGCAGGCGACGAGCACCGCCGCACCGGCCGGCTTCGTGCGCCGGGTGAGCCAGCCGAAGAACATCCCGAGGTTGAGCGCGAACAGCGGGACCATCGGCGCGATGTAGAAGTCGAGCAGGGCGCTGCGGGTCAGGTAGAAGCCGTAGCCGACGGCCATCAGCGCGCACGCCAGCATCGGCCCTCGCAGCCGTTTGTTGTTGCGGCCGGCGAAGAGGGCGAGCAGCGTCGCCGCGGTGCCGGCGATGAGCAGGTGGCGGTCCTTGAACAGCCAGCTGTCCTGGAGCAGGCTGGTGAACGACAGGCCGTTGCTGCTGTTGGAGTTGCGGTGCAGCTGCCACCACACGGTGTAGAGCAGCGACACGTGGTCGCCGGGGGTGGCGGCGGCGAGGTTGAAGTTGAACCCCTCCGGGAACAGCTCGTTCTTGATCTGCGCGTAGAGCAGGTAACCGACGACCGGGGCGAGCGCGGCGAACCACCAGAACGACAGGCCGAAGCGCCGGTTCGACTGCTCCTTCACCGTGCGGTGCAGCAGGTACGCGCAGCCCGGCAGGATGAACAGCGCGTTCTCCTTCGTGACGAGCGCCAGGCCGAAGCACGTCCCGGCGGCCATCACGGTGACGATCCGCCCGTCCTTGCGGGCCAGCAGGTACAGGCCCAGCAGGATCCAGAACACCATCAGGTTGTCCAGCAGCACCTGGCGCTGGTAGTACACGCCGAGCGGCGACACGTTGAACACGAACGCCGCGAGGAACCCGCCGGCCTTGCTGCCGGTGTAACGCCGGATCGTCTCGTACAGCAGGAACACCGACACCAGGTGCACGATCAGCATCAGGACGCGCCCGGTGTTGATCGCGTTGCCGAAGGCGCTGAAGCCGCCGGGCAGGATCGCGACCCAGCCCGCGATCGTGAGCCAGCCCATCGGCGCGTGGTCGTAGAAGTACGTGTAGGGCGACAGCTTGCCCATGTGGAGCACGGACCACGCCTGCTCCATGTAGATGCCCTCGTCGGTGAGGTACAGCGGGTAGCGGAACATGTTCCAGCCGTGCGTCACCAGCCCGATCACCAGGCTCAGGATGATGAGCGGCCAGCCGCGGGTCTGCGGCTTCTTCGGTGTCGGCGCGGCCGGGCTCGCCGGCCGCTGCAGGGTGTCAGCCGACATTGGTCAGCTCCGCCGTCTCCGCCGCGGTGCGGTGCGCACCGACGTGGGCCGTCTTCTCCCAGTTGCGTTCGCCCTTGACCTGCCGCCACAGGGCGCGGGCCGCCGCGTAGGACAGCACCATCTGGTACGGGAACCAGGTGATCGCCATCTTCACGACCGTGCCGGGGGTGGCCTTCAGCCCGTGCGCGCCGGTGAACTCGTACAGGCCGACGACGCTCATCACGAAGTGCGCGCCGAGCAGGAGCACCGGCAGCCACGACATCATGGCCACCGGCACCGGCACGCTCAGCACGAACGCGCTGAGCAGCGCCACCGGCAGGTACACCCCGAGCATCGCCTGCACGTGCGGGAACGCCAGGGTGTACCAGGCGAGGAACCGCTGCCGGCGGGTCGGCATGAGCTTCCAGGTGCCCTTGCCGAGGGTCTGCATGAAGCCTTGACACCACCGGGTCCGCTGCTTGATGAAGCTCTGCAGCGTCGGTGGCGTCTCCTCCTTCGTGACGTAACGGTCGTCGTAGACGACCCGGACCTTCTCCCCCATGCTGGAGAGGCGCAGGCCGATGTCGGCGTCCTCGGTCAGGTTCGACTCGTCCCAGCCGCCGAGGCGCTCGATCAGGTCCCGCTTGAAGAACACGGTGTTGCCGCCGAGCGGGATCGCGCCGTTCTTCGCGTGGTAGTGCAGCCGGCTGCGGAACCAGAAGAAGTACTCCAGCACGTTGAACGTCGAATACCAGTTGGAGTCGAAGTTCATCAGCTGCACGCCGGCCTGCACGCAGCCGACGTCCTCGCCCAACATGATGGTGTTGACGATGTCGAACAGCTGCGGCTGGACCTCGTCCTCGGCGTCGAAGATCGCCACGACGTCGTTGGTGGCATACCGCAGCGCGGTGTTGAGCCCGTGCGGCTTGTTGATCGGACCGTCGTCGAACACGACCACCTCGACGTTGGTGCGGCCCATCGCGCGCAGCCGGTTCACCTGCGCCTGTGCCTGCTCGATCGTGCCGACGTCGTCGGCGGAGCAGACCACGAGGATCTGCACCAGGTGCGGCGGGTAGTCAGCGGACGCGGCGCGGGCGATGGTGTGCTGGATGACCTCCTCCTCGTGGCGTGCCGGGAGGATGGCGGTGAAGGAGAGTGCCGGCGTAGCACGTTGATCTGGCACCCGCGCCCGGTCGCCCGCCTCGGGCTGGTCCCACGTGTAGATCATGAGGTACAACGCGTGCGCCGCCTGCACTGTCAGCACCAGCGAGATCAGGGTGAGGATGGTCAACACCAGCTGTTCCATCGGTGCGTTCACTCCAAATCCACTTCGAGCTGACGGCGAAGTTGACTGCGAACCCGGCCACGATGCCGATGAGGTTCGCGGGCAGGTAGTGCATCCCGAGCGCGACCAGCAGCTGGACCGCGACGACGTTGACCGGCAGTGCAGCGAGGCCGGCCAGGCTGAAGTAGGCGAACCGCTGCAGCGACAACCGGCGGCGGCGGAACGTCCAGAGCTCGTGCAGCACGTAGTTGGTGACCAGCGCGAGCTCGACCGAGGCGACGGTGGCGGGCAGCAGCGCCAGTCCGAGCACCCCGTGCAGCACGAGCAACGCGCCGTTGTTGACCACCACACCGCCGGCTCCCACCAGCGAAAACCGGCCCAGCCGGCGCAAGTTGGGCGTCACGGTGCAACGATGCCCGCCCCGGGCGCGCCTTACATCGGGCCACGGTCGGTGGGCGGCGGCGACCTTCGTCCTCCCCCATTTGGCGTAGGCCGAACGGGACCGGGGACGTGGTGATTCGACGCCGCACCGGGGTATAGCGCGCGGCGATGAGTATCAAGATCTTGATCGCCGACGACCACGCGATGGTCCGTGAGGGCCTGCGCGGCTTCCTGTCCCTCAGCGGCGACCTGGAGACCGTCGGGTTCGCCGCAGACGGCCGCGAGGCGGTGCGCCTGGCTCACGAGCTGCGCCCCGACCTCGTCCTCATGGATCTGCTCATGCCGGTCCTCGACGGTATCTCCGCGACCACCGTGATCCGCCGTGAGCTGCCCGGGGTCGAGGTCGTCGCCCTCAGCGGCTACCTGGAGCCGCAGCTCATCGCCGACGCCCTGCACGCCGGCGCGGTCGGATACCTGCTGAAGGACACCTCCTCCGAGGAGCTGCACCGCGCGGTCCGCGCCGCCGCCGCGGGCCAGGTGCAGCTGTCGCCGGCAGTCGCGGCCCGGCTCGTCCGGGACGTCCACGTGCCGACGGCCCCGCCGCAGCTCACCCGCCGGGAGGAGGAGGTCCTGGTGCTGCTGGCCCGCGGCCGGGCCAACGGGCAGATCGCCCGGGAGCTGCACATCGCGCCGCAGACGGTGAAGACGCACGTGAGCAACATCCTGCAGAAGCTCAACGCCGAGAGCCGCACCCAGGCCGCCCTCTACGCCATGCGGGTCGGGCTCGTGCCGGTCCACGCGGCGGCCCCGAGCTGAGGCACCGTTGAGACACATAGCGGCGCTGCACGCGCTGCTGCGCGCCGGCGCCCCGGTCGACGAGGTGCTCCACTCGGTGTGCGACCGCGCCCGGCGCGCCCTTCCGGCGGCGGCGGTCCTCGTCGTCGACGCCGCGGGTGCCGTTCGGGTGAGCTCCGGCCCGCCGCTGCCGGACCTCGCCGCGCTCGCCGCCGTCGCGATGCGGGGCGGGCGGGTGGTGCTGCGGGGCGCCGTCAGCTGCGTGCCGATGCCCGGGCACGGCGGGGTCCCCGGCGTGCTCGTCGCCGCCGGCCGGCGCCGCCCTCCGCCACCGCGCCGCCTCGAGGCCTTCGCCGCGGTCGCCGCGCTCGCCATCGGTACCGGCGAGACACAGGCGACCCGGGAGCGCGAACGCCTCGCGAGGGACCTGCACGACTCGGTGGTGCAGACCCTCTACGGCATCAGCCTCGGGGCCGGCACCGCCGCCGAGCTCGTCCACGGCGACCCGGTCAACGCCCGCGCCTCCCTCGCCTGGATCCAGGAGACGGCCAGCGCCGGCCTCAGCGACCTGCGCGGCATCATCGTGCGGCTGCGCCCGGAGACCCTCGTCGGCGCGGGGCTCGCCGCGGCGCTGCGGCGCATCGTCGACGCGCTGCACTTCGCGCCCGGCACCGGCGCCGTCCCGCCCGGGTGGGGGCTGCAGCTGGACGCCGAGCCGGCGGTCAGCCCGCAGGTGGAGGAGACCCTGTACCGCATCGCCCTCGAGGCCCTCGGCAACGCCGCCCGGCACGCCGGCGCCTCGCAGGTCACCGTCCGGCTCGCCGGCGACGACACCCGCGTGGTCCTGGAGGTCGTCGACGACGGCGTCGGGTTCCTGCCCCTCGCCGCGGGGGCGCCGGGCCGGCTCGGGCTGCGGTCCATGCGGGAGCGGGCCGAGCTGGTCGGCGGCACCCTCGACGTGATGAGCGCGCCGGGTGCCGGCACCGTCGTCCGCGCGATCCTGCCCAGTTCCCCCGCCGTCCTCTCGGGGTGAGGCACCGCTGCCGGGTCCGGCTGACCGTTGGGACATGCGCGTGGTAGTTGATCTCACCAAGTGTCAGGGGTACGCCCAGTGCGCCTTCCTGGCGCCCTCCTCGTTTCGGATGCAGGGCGACGAGGCCCTCATGTACGACCCCGCCCCCGCCGAGGACCAGCGCGAACGCGTCCAGCGGGCAGCGGCCGCGTGCCCCGTCCAGGCGATCCAGATCGACCGGCTCTCCGTGCAGGACATGCCACCCGTGCACGTCGTGGACCGCCCGTCCCGCATCGTCGTCGTCGGCGCGTCCCTCGCCGGGCTGCGGGCCGCCGAGGCGCTGCGCGAGGAGGGGTTCACCGGGTCCCTCACGCTCATCGACGGCGAGTCCTGCGAGCCGTACGACCGGCCGCCACTGTCGAAGCAGGCCCTCAGCGGCCAGGTCGCGCCGGACGCGACCGCCCTGCCACGCCCCGACCTCGACGCCAACTGGCGGCTCGGGGTCAACGCGATCGGCCTCGACCTCGCCGGCCGCCGGGTCCAGCTCGACGACGGCTCGTCGGTGCCGTTCGACCGGCTGCTGATCACCACCGGCGTCCGCGCCCGGTCGTGGCACGACCCGGTCGAGGCCGCCCTGGACGGCATGTTCGTGCTCCGTACCCGCGACGACGCGGTGCGCCTGCACGAGCGGCTCGCCTTCCTCGCGCCGTACGGCGCCGCCGCCCACCTCAGCGAGGCGGCCCCGGGTCCGCTCGAGCCGCGCGACGCCGGCCGCACACCACGCGTCCTCGTCATCGGCGCGGGCTTCACCGGCTCGGAGATCGCCTCCACCTGCCGGTCGATGGGGCTGGACGTCATCGTCGCCGAGGCCGCCGCGACGCCCCTGGCCGGCGCGCTCGGCGGGGTCATCGGTGCCGTCGCCGCCGAGGTGCAGCGCGAGCACGGCGTCGACCTGCGCTGCGGCATCACCGTCGAGTCGATCGAGGGCGACGCCGACGGCCGCGTGCGCCGGGCCCGCTTCTCCGACGGCACGGTCGCCGACGTCGCGGTCGTCGTCGCCGCGCTCGGCGGGGTCCGCAACGTCGAGTGGCTCCGCGACTCCGGCCTCGCCGTCGGCGAGTGGGGCGTCGCGTGCGACGCGGGCTGCCGCGCCTTCGACGCCAACGGCCTCGTGCTCGACGACATCTTCGTCGCCGGCGACGTCGCCCGCGCCCCGAACGCGATGTTCGGCTACCAGTTCCTGGCCCTGGAGCACTGGGCGAACGCCGTCTCCCAGGCCGAGGTCGCCGCCCACAACATGGTCAGCGACGAGTCCGACCGCTGGCCGCACCTGCACATGCCGTCCTTCTGGTCGCTGCAGTTCGGCATCAACATCAAGGCCGTCGGCGTGCCCACCTTCTCGGACGAGGTCGTCGTCACCCAGGGCTCCGTGGCGGACCGCCGCTTCGCCGCGGCCTACGGGTACAAGGGACGCCTCACCGGAGCCGTCACCTTCAACCACGGCAAGTGGCTGCCGTTCTACGCGCGGCTCATCGAGCAGGCGGCACCGTTCCCGCCGCACTTCACCACCGTCGACCAGCCCGACTCGATGGTGCCCGTCCCCGCCGACGTCCCCGACCCCAAGTTCCTGGCCCGCGACGCGACCGTGGTGGTCACCGGCCACGATCCCAGCTCCCGGTCCGCTTCCCTGAGGAGTTCCCGATGACCACTTCCGTCGGCTCCGTGTTCGGCGCGGTCCTGGATCCGGTGAACCGCCACAACCCCTACCCGCTCTACACGTCGCTGCGCCGCACCCCCGTCGGCCGCGAACCCGACGGCACGTGGCTGGTCACCACGTTCCGGGAGATCTCCGCCCTGCTGCACGACCCGCGGATCAGCTCCGCCGTCGACCCCGACCGCGAGCCGGTCGGGCTGGCGCCGAGCTTCCTGCGGACCGACCCGCCCCAGCACGACCGCCTGCGCCGCCTCGCCACCCGGCAGTTCGGCCCGCCGCACCGCCCGACCTTCGTCGCGGACCTGCAGCAGTCCTTCGAGGGCATCGTCGACCGGCTCATCGCCGACCTGCCCGCCTCCACCGCGGACCTCGTCGACCAGTTCGCCTACCCGCTGCCGGTCCTCGTCATCTGCGAGCTGCTCGGCGTGCCCCTCGCCGACGAGCCGCGCTTCAAGGCGTGGATCGACCAGGCACTGGCCGCCGAGAACCCGCGGGACACGCCGGCCTTCCGGGAGCTCGGGGACTACCTCGGCGACCTCGTCGACGCCGACCCCGAGCCGGGCCTGCTGCGCTCCCTCGCCCACGACGACGGCCCCGACGGCCGGATGACCCGCGACGAGCTGGTCGGCACGGCGCTCCTGCTGCTCATCGCCGGCCACGAGACGACGGTCAACCTCATCGCCAACGCCTCGCTGGTCCTGCTCCGCGAGCCCCGCTGGATCGAGCGCCTCCTCGACGACCCGTCCTTCGCGATCCCCCTCGTGGAGGAGGTGCTGCGCTGGGACCCGCCCGTGCAGTTCCTGCCGTGGCGCACCGCCCTCGACGACATCCCCATCGGCGGCACCACCATCCCGCGGGGCGCCACCGTCACGCTGCTGCTCGCCGCCGGCAACCGGGACGCCACCCACATCAGCGACCCGGACCGCTTCGACCCGGACCGCCGGCCCGTCCCGCACCTCGGCTTCGGTGACGGCATCCACTACTGCTTCGGCGCCCCGATGGCCCGCCTGGAGGCGCAGGTGGCCCTGCGCGCGCTGGCTCCGGTCCTGGCGCGGGCCCGCCTGCTGGAGGACCCGCCGGAGTACCGGCCGAGCCCCGTGCTGCGCGGCCCCCGCCACCTCCGCGTCGCCCTGCAGTGAGCCGGCGCCGCGGCGCCTGCAGTGACCGGGCGCCGCGGCCGCTCTGCAGTGACCCGGCACCGCGGCCGCTCTGCAGTGGCCGGGCACCGCGGCGCACTGCGGTGATCGGGCGCCGTGGCGCCGGCGCCACCTGTCGCCGGCGCCGCGGGCCGTCCGCTCACGCGGCGGGTTGGGGCTCCGCCGTGGGGGCGGGGGTCGCCGCCTGCAGCGGGCGGGGCGGGAGAGCCTTGGCCAGCAGGCCGTAGCCGGCGAGCAGGAGCAGCGGGCTGAGCACCGACAGCGGGCCGACGCCCACCGCGAGGAACGCCACCACGCCCAGACCCGTGAGCACCGGCACCCACCAGCGGACCAGGCCGTCGACGGCGGCGCCGATCGGGACCGCGATCAGGCCGAGCAGGCTCACCAGCATGGCCGGCACGGCCCAGCCGATCGCGAACAGCGCATACCCGCCGAAGGCCTCCGTCACCTTCGCCGCGAGCTCGGCCGGCACCGTCTGCCGGACCGCCAGGTCGCTGAAGTCGCCGACCATCAGCCCGCTGAAGTGCATCAGCGCGAACGCGGTGACGGCGGCCGCCACGCTGGTGAACCGCCGGCCGCGGCGCATCAGCAGCAGCATCCCCGGCACGAACAGCACCCACGCCCAGTGCAGGAACAGCGCGCTCACCTGCGCCAGGTCCGGCTGCCGCACCGACTCCTCGATGTCCGGCGAAAGCCCCGGCACGGTCAGCAGCCCCGCCCCGAACACGACCGGCGCGGCGACGAGCCCGAAACGGCCCACCCGGTCCTTGAACACGCCGAACGTCGCCGGCTCGTCCGCCCGGGACGGGTCGGTCCGCCGGCCCATCTCCCACCCGGCATAGCAGTACGCCACCAGCATCACGACCGGCCCGGCGAGGTTCACCGGCAGCGGCGAGATCGCGAACTGCAGGTACAGCACCGAACCCAGCAGCGCGGCGGCCGCCGTCCACCAGGAGATGACCTTCGCGTAGGCGGCCGCGACCGGGGTCAGCAGCAGCGCCAGCGCCCAGCCGGCCAGGCCCGGCCCCTGCCAGCCAAACGCCGCCCACTGCATCGACTGGAACGCCTCGTCGGCGCGTTTGACGTCGGCGTCGGTCAGCGTCTGCTCCATGGCGAGGATCGCCAGGTCGTACGCCATCATCGCGGAGAACGTGACGAGCCCGAACACCGCGGCGCACCACGCGATCCGCGCGAGCACGGCGCCCTTGCGCCGGATCGGTGCGAGGAGCCCGAGGAACACCGGCACGAACAGCACCCACGCCCAGTGCAGCAGCACCGAGTGCCACTGGATGGCGTCGGGGTGCTCCCGGTAGATCCCGAAGCCCTGGTCCTCGCCGAGGGCGGGATCGACCGCCGTGGCGACGGCGAGGAAGGCGGGCGCGAGGAAGAGCACGAGCCTGAAGAGGAGAAGCCGCATATCTGTACCCCTGTCGAATTCACGTTGGACCAGCAAGGTACGTATGAGCCGGCTCGCACGTCGCCACCATGGCGAGGGAGCCGTCCTCCCCCGCTCGGGGGACCGGCCGTCATTCCTTGGACGGGCGAATCCCCGGCCGGGGACCGCTTACGGTCATCTCGTGGAGATGAGGCGGGCAGATCTCGCGCTGACGGGCGCGTTCGTGGCGTTCGCCCTGACCGAGGAGGCGGTCGCGCACCAGCCGGGCGGCTGGTGGCCGTTCGTGCTGGCCGGGTTCGCGCCGCTCGTGGCCCTGCGCCGGGCCGTCCCGCTCACGGGCCTGCTCGCCAGCTGCGTCGGCGGCCTCAAGTACTGGTATCCGGACCAGATCGTCAACTACCGGCTGTGGCAGCTCGCCGCGATGATCATCGCGGCGTACACGGTCGGGCGGCACGTGCCGCTGCTCGGCACCACCGGCCGGCTCGCCCGCGCCCGCGGGGTCGCCGGCCTGCTGCTCGCCGTCGCGACCGGCGCCGCCTTCTGGCAGGTCGACCCGGGCGACCCGATGGGCGCGTTCTTCTTCCCCGTCGCGCCGTGGATCCTCGGCACGGTCTTCGGCGTCCAGCACCGCCAGAGCGCCGACGCCGCCACCGCCCGCGCCGCGATCCGCGAGCAGCGGGTCCGCGAGGCGGTCATGGAGGAGCGCGTCCGGATCGCCCGCGAGCTGCACGACATGGTCGCGCACAGCGTCACCGTCATGGTCATCCAGGCGGGCGTGGTCCGCCGCCGCCTCGACGCGGGCCTCACCGTCGACGCCGAACTGCTGCGCAACATCGAGTCCTCGGGCCGCGACGCCGTCGGCGAGCTGCGCCGTACGCTCGGCCTGCTCCGGGGCGACACGGCCGGCACCGGCGGCACCACCGCGGCACCGGTCGGGCTCGACCGCCTCGACGAGCTGCTCACCCAGGTCCGCGAGGCCGGCCTGACGGTCACCCTGCACCGCTCGGGCACGCCGGTGACGCTGCTGCCGGCCGCGGACCTCTCGGCGTACCGCATCGTGCAGGAGGCCCTGACCAACGTGCTCAAACACGCCGGACCCGCCGCGGTCACCGTGTCCCTGCGCTACGCCGACGACGGCGTCCACCTCTCCGTCGTCGACGAGGGCGGCCCCGTCACCGTCGCGGCCCCCGGCTCCGGCCAGGGTCTCATCGGCATGCGCGAGCGCGTCACCCTGTTCGGCGGCGACCTCGACGCCGGCCCGCTCCCCTCCGGCGGCTTCGCCGTCCACGCCCGGCTGCCGCGGCTGGTGGCGTCATGAGCTCCGGTCCCGCACCCGCCTCGAAGATCAGCGTGGTCATCGCCGACGACCAGCGGATGGTCCGCGCCGGCCTGCGCATGGTCATCGAGACCGAGTCCGACATGCACGTCGTCGGCGAGGCCGGCGACGGCGTCGAGGCGGTCACCCTCACCCGCCGGCTACGCCCCGACGTGGTCCTCATGGACATCGCGATGCCCCGCCAGGACGGCCTCGCCGCCACCCGCGCCCTGCTCGCCGCCCCGAACCCGCCCCGCATCATCGTGCTCACCACGTTCGACACCGACGACAACCTGTACGAGGCCCTCCGCGCCGGCGCGAGCGGCTTCCTGCTGAAGGTCTCCTCCCCCGAGCACCTCATCACCGCGATCCGCGTGGTCGCCGCCGGCGAGGCCCTCCTCGACCCGGCGGTCACGACGCGGGTGATCGCCTCGTACGCCGGCACCCCCGGCCCGCAGCCCCCACCCGAGCTCGCCGACCTCACCCCGCGCGAGACCGATGTCCTGCGCCTCATGGCCCGCGGCCTGTCCAACGGCGAGATCGCCGCCGCCCTCACGGTCGGCGAGGCCACGGTGAAGACCCACGTGGCCCGCGTCCTGATGAAGCTCGCCCTCCGCGACCGCGTCCAGGCCGTCGTCTACGCCTACGAGTCAGGCCTCGTCCGCCCCGGCCAATGACCCCGGTCAGCCCGGCTCGACACTGACGCGCTGCTGCCGGAGCTCGGGAACGTGCCGCGCGATCGTCTCGAAGTCGCCGTCCTCGTGCAGGACCACGAGCTTGAGCCGGATCGCGGTCGCCGCGACCACCAGGTCCGCCACGGAGACACCCTGATACACGCTCGGCAGGATCAGCTCATGACGGATGGCGCTGACCAGCGACCAGATGTCGTCGGGGATTGCCGCCCACGGATAGAGCGCAAGGATCCGCTCCTCGATGGCCTCGTAGCCCTTCGCGTCGGTGATGGACATCGCCTCGGCGAGCACCGGCTCACAAACCACGATCAACCCACGCTCGACGACGTCGTCCCACGCGGCCGCGGCCTGATTGCGCTGAAGCCGGACCAGCGCACTTGTGTCGACGAGGAATCTCATTCGTCCACCTCGTCAAGGGCGTCGTACTTGAACGCACCCTCGTCCGACAGGCGCCGCAGGTCCTGCAGGGCCGCGCGCCGCCGGGCGCGTTGCTGGTCGACGAACTCACGGAGCGCCGCGTTGATCGCTTCGTTGCGTGATGACGTTCCCAAGTGTCGCTGAGCCTCCTCGAGCAGCTCCTCGTCGATCGCCACGTCTTCCTCGGCGGCCGCCTCAGTCGCCGCCTTGATGACGGTTTCGGTCATGTTCCACCTCCTTCCCCACCCTAGTGGCCATATGGCCCCACGGCAATCCGCCTGATCCGAGCCCCGGACACCAGCATACGAACGGCCGGCGCCAGCAAACGCGCCGGCGACGGTGCCACCGGAAACGGTGTCGACGGACGACATGAGCAGCAGCCCCGGTCAACGCCGAACGGCCCCTGCCCCGGGTGCGGGGAGGGGCCGTTCCGGCAGCGGCGGAGATCAGGCCTCGACCAGGGCCATGACCTCGTCGGAGACGTCGAAGTTGGCGTAGACGTTCTGGACGTCGTCGCAGTCGTCGAGGGCGTCGATCAGCTTGAAGACCTTGCGGGCGCCCTCCTCCTCCAGGGGGACGGTCACGCTCGGCACGAACGAGGAGTCCGCCGACTCGTAGTCGATGCCGGCGTCCTGGAGGGCGGTGCGGACGGCCACCAGGTCGGTCGCCTCGCTGATGATCTCGAAGGCCTCGCCGAGGTCGTTGACCTCCTCGGCGCCCGCGTCGAGGACGGCGAGGAGCAGGTCGTCCTCGGTCAGCTCGCCGGCCTTGGGCACGATGATGACACCCTTCCGGGTGAACATGTACGAGACGCTGCCGGCGTCGGCGAGGTTGCCGCCGTTGCGGGTGAGCGCGACCCGGACCTCGGTCGCCGCGCGGTTGCGGTTGTCCGTGAGGCACTCGATGAGGATGGCGACGCCGTTGGGGCCGTAGCCCTCGTACATGGCGGTCTGCCAGTCGGCGCCGCCGCCGATGAGGCCGGAGCCCCGCTTGACGGCGTTGTTGATGTTGTCGTTGGGCACCGAGTTCTTCTTCGCCTTCTGGATGGCGTCGAAGAGCGTCGGGTTACCGGACGGGTCGCCACCACCGGTGCGGGCGGCGACCTCGACGTTCTTGATCAGGCGGGCGAAGAGCTTGCCTCGCTTGGCGTCGATGACCGCCTTCTTGTGCTTGGTCGTCGCCCATTTTGAGTGCCCGGACATGGCCTAACCCTCCGTCGTCTGGCCCGCCTCACGCGCCATCTCCACGAAGTACCGATGAACTCGGAGGTCGCCGGTGAGCTCGGGGTGGAAGGCGGTGGCAAGCAGGTGCTGCTGCCGAACCGCGACAATCCTACCGGCGGCCGAACGTGCGGGCAGTCCGGGCCTTGCGGCTTCGCCCGAAGGCCCGGACCGCCCGTTTACACGACCCAGCACCCGCACGCCCGGTCCGACCTCCTCGACCCACGGGGCGCGGATGAAGACCGCCGAGAACGGCCCTCCTTCAATGTCCGAAATGTCGACCGTACCTTCGAACGAGTCGACCTGCCTGCCGAAGGCATTGCGCCGGACGGTCATGTCGATGCCGCCGAAGGGCACCTGGTCGGGGCGGCCGTCCAGGATCGTGCCGGCGAGCATGATCATGCCGGCGCACGAGCCATAGGCGGGCATGCCGCCGGCCAGCCGCTTGCGCAGTGGCTCGGTCATGCCGAACTCGATCGCCAGCTTGCTCATCGCCGTGGACTCGCCGCCCGGGATGACCAGCGCGTCGACCGAGTCCAGCTCGTCGGGGCGGCGCACCGGACGGGCGATGACATCGAGCTCGGCCAGGGCGTGCAGGTGTTCGCGCGTATCGCCCTGGAGGGCGAGCACACCGATGATCATGCCGGCGGTCACCAGCCGCGCTCGGCGAGGCGGTGCGGCTGCGGGATCTCCTCGACGTTGATGCCGACCATGGCCTCACCCAGGCCGCGGGAGACCTTGGCGATGACGTCGGGGTCGTCGTGGAACGTGACGGCCTTGACGATGGCGGCGGCGCGCTGCTCGGGGTTGCCGGACTTGAAGATGCCGGAGCCGACGAAGACGCCCTCGGCGCCGAGCTGCATCATCATGGCGGCGTCGGCGGGGGTGGCGATGCCGCCGGCGGTGAACAGCACGACCGGGAGCTTGCCGGTCTCGGCGACCTCCTTGACCAGCTCGAACGGCGCCTGCAGCTCCTTCGCGGCGACGAACAGCTCGTCTTCGGGCAGCGACGTCAGCTTGCGGATCTCCCCACGGATCTTGCGCATGTGGGTGGTGGCGTTGGACACGTCGCCGGTGCCGGCCTCACCCTTGGAGCGGATCATGGCCGCGCCCTCGGTGATGCGGCGCAGGGCCTCGCCGAGGTTGGTGGCGCCGCAGACGAACGGCACGGTGAAGGCCCACTTGTCGATGTGGTTGCTGTAGTCGGCCGGGGTGAGCACCTCGGACTCGTCGACATAGTCGACGCCGAGCGCCTGCAGGACCTGAGCCTCGACGAAGTGGCCGATGCGGGCCTTGGCCATGACGGGGATCGAGACGGCGGCGATGATGCCGTCGATCATGTCGGGGTCGCTCATGCGGGAGACCCCGCCCTGCGCCCGGATGTCGGCGGGAACGCGCTCCAGGGCCATGACGGCGACGGCGCCGGCGTCCTCGGCGATCTTCGCCTGCTCGGGGGTGACGACGTCCATGATGACGCCACCCTTGAGCATCTCTGCCATGCCCCGCTTGACCCGCGCGGTGCCGGTGACTGACGAGCTGGTGGTGGGCGACTCGGACACGACGAAGCACTCCTCACAGGGCTGAACGGGATTCACCTTGAGTTTACGCCGACCGGGTGACAGGTTCCGACGTCCAATGGGAACCCCGCGGCCCACGTTGCATCCCACCAGCCGGCCAAACCCCCGGAAAAAGGTGATTTTTCCGGTTTAGCGGGCGCGGAGCGCCTGATAAACCGGAAGGAAGGGGGAAACAGCGTGCGTTTCGCCGCTCATGTACCGGTTCACGGCAGGGACGGGTCGTCGACGTCGAAGTACGCGGGGCGGGGGTGCTTGCGGGCCAGGCGGAACACGCGGACCAGCGCCCGGCGGCGCACGGCGAGGGCGTCGCGCACGACGTCGTTGTGCACCTGCCTGGCGAGGGCGACCCGCCTGCTGACCTGCACGAGCGGCCCGACGACGTCCTCCGGGCCGGCGGCCGCCTCGCGCAGGTGGCGGGTGAGGTCGTTCTCGGCGACCTCGCGGTCCTCGGGCTGGGCGTCGACGGCGATCCGGGCCGCGTACATGAGGGTGGGCAGCTGCGCCGCCTCGGCGAGGGCCACCGCGGCCACCGCGCGCCGGACCAGGTGGGCGTCGAGCGTGGCGTAGGCCGCGACCGCCCGAGCGTGGAGCCGGTCGACGCGGGCCGCGAGCCAGGTGAGGTAGGTCGCCACCAGGACCACCACCGCCACCACCGCGATCACCCACCACACGGCGGGAAGCCTACGGTAAGGCCGGCTGCCTACGGGACGGGCTCCTCGACCACGGCCCCGGCGACCTCGATCACCGTCGAGTAGACCTCCAGGACCCGTTCGGCGACGACGGGCCAGTCGTACGCGGCGACGACGGAGGCGGCCCGGTCGGCGAGCGCGGCCCGGCGCGCGGGGTCGTCGAGCAGGCCGGCGACGGTGGTGGTCAGCGCGGCGGCGTCGCCGACGGGGAAGAGGGCACCGGCCCGCCCGCCGTCCAGGACCCGCCGGAACGCGTCCAGGTCGCTGGCGACGACGGTCGCGCCCGCGGACATCGCCTCGGTCAGGATCATGCCGAAGGACTCGCCGCCGGTGTTGGGGGCGATGTACAGGTCGACGCTGCGCAGCATCCGCGCCTTGTCCTCCTCCGACACCTTCCCCAGGAAGACGATCCGGTCCTTGAAGGCCGCGATGTCCGGAAAGTCGGTGAAGATCTCGTCGACGTCGCCGGGGCCCGCCACCAGCAGCCGCAGGCCCGGACGGCGGGCGGCGAGCGTCGCGAACGCGGTCAGCAGCAGCGGGAAGCCCTTCCGGGGCTCCGTGAACCGCCCCAGGAAGCCCAGCGTGCCCCCGTCGCCGGGGAAACCGGGCAGCGGCGAGGCGGCGCGGTACCGCGACACCTGCACCCCGTTGGGGATCTCCCACGCGCTGCCGCCCAGGTGCTCGACCTGGACCTTGCGCGCCAGCTCGCTCACCGCGATCCGCCCCGTGATCTTCTCGAGCACCAGCTGGAGCAGCCCCTGCGCGGCGGCGAGCGCCCGCGAGCGGGTCATCGCGGTGTGGAACGTGGCGACGACCGGCCCGCGCGCCGACAGCACCGCCAGCATCGACAGGCTCGGCGTGAGCGGCTCGTGCACGTGCAGCACGTCGAAGCGGCCGGCGGCCATCCAGCGCCGGACCCGGGTCGCGGAGATGAGACCGAAGGAGACGCGCGCGACGGAGCCGTTGTACGGCACCGGCACCGCCCGGCCCGCGGGCACGACGTACGGCTGCTCGGCACTCTCGTCGTCGCCGGGCGCCAGGACGCTGACGTCGTGGCCGAGGCTGATCAGCGTCTCGGCGAGGTCGCGGACGTGGTTCTGCACGCCGCCGGGCACGTCGAAGGAGTACGGGCAGACGATCCCGATGCGCAACACGCCTCCCACGCCTCCTAAGCCTTCACGATGGCGGGGGTGTCGATCCAGAGTCGTTGCAGCATGTGCCAGTCCTGTGGGTTGCGGGCGATGCCGGCGGCGAGGACGTCCGCGATCCGCTGGGTGAGCAGCCGGACCCGCACGTCGAGCGCCCCCTCCGAGGCGTCCGGCAGCGGGATCGGCCCCTCGAGCCGGCCGGCGGCCGCGTCCGGGTCGAACCACATCGACACCGCGTAGAGCGGTGCGCCGGTGCGCAGGGCCAGCAGCGCCGGGCCGGCCGGCATCTTCGTCCGGCCGCCGAAGAAGTCGACCTCGACGCCGCGGGCGGTCAGGTCCCGGTCGGCGAGCAGCGGCACCACGTACCCGGCCCGCAGCCGCTCCTCCAGCACGTCGAACGGGGGCCGCTCGCCGCCGGTCGTCGGCAGGATCTCCATACCCAGCGCGCGCCGGAAATGCAGGTACCGCAGGTACACGCTCTCCGGCTTCAGCCGCTCCGCGACGGTCACGATCGGCCAGCCGTTGGCGGCGACCCAGGCGCCGGCCGCGTCCCAGTTGCCCGCGTGCGGCAGGGCGATGACGGCACCGGCCTTGTCGGCGACGTTCTTGGCGAGCAGCTCGCCGCGGTCCAGCCGGAACCCGCTGAGGTGCTGCGCCCGGGAGCGCCCCGGCAGCCGGAACGCCTCCAGGTAGTAGCGTGAGTAGGAGCGCAGCCCCCGCTCGACCAGGTCGGCGAGCTCGGCCTCCGACGGCCCGGGGCCGACGACCCGGCGCAGGTTGGACGCGAGCCTCAGCGTGCCCTTGCCGCCTTTGCCGCTGCGGTACCGGCGGGAGCCGTGCGCCGCGGCGGCCGAGAACAGCGGCCAGGTCACCGCGCGGGGGAGCTTCGGGATGAGCGTGAAGGCGGCGCCGTAGCCGAGTTCCGCGAGGTTCACAGGGCCGCCCGATCGCCGGCGTCAGCGGCCGCCGCGAGCTCGCGGGCCTGCCGGTACACGTGCGACATCCGCTGCCCGATGGTGATCACCGACAGCAGCACCAACAGCCACAGGGCCGCCTCCATGCCGTACGGCACGCCGAAACCGAACAGCAGGCCACCGATCCCGACCAGGATGAGCCGCTCGGTCCGCTCGGCCAGCCCGACGTTGGCGGTCATCCCGAGACCCTCGGCGCGGGCCTTCACGTAGGACACCACCTGCCCGGTGAGCAGGCACAGCAGCGCCGCGGCGCACTCGCGCAGCTGACCCTGGGAGGCGAACCAGAAGGCGACGGAGCCGAAGATGGCGCCGTCGGAGACGCGGTCCATGGTCGAGTCGAGCAGGGCGCCGAACTTGTTGCTGACGCCGAGCTGCCGGGCCATGGACCCGTCGAGCATGTCGGTCAGGCAGCTCACGGTGACGATGACGAGCGCGATGACCATATGGCCGCGGGTGGCGAACCCGAGACTGCCGACGAGCACGCCGACGGTGCCGGCGACGGTCACCGCGTTCGGGGTCACCTTGGCGCGCAACAGCGCGGCCGCGACGGGGTTGACGATGCGGGCCAGTCCGGCCTTGCTGACTACGCTGAGGATCTTCGCCATGGCGCTCCCACGATAACGGCGGCGGAGCTTGCCGGATACCTGCGCGTGGGCCTGCTCACGGTGCTTGAGTAAACCGTAGGCCGCCGGTGGGGTCGAAGGGCTCTTGTGTCGGTGATGGTTCGGGTGTGGGATCGGTGAACAGGTCGTGACTGTGAGACTGCTCACAGCAGGCAGGACGGGAGGCGCATGATGGCGCAGAAGGTCCAGGAGAAGGGTGTCGCCGGCCCGGTGCCGACGGTTGATGACCCCGGCAGGGTACGCAACGTGGTGGTCGTCGGGCACTCCGGCGCCGGGAAGACGACCCTCGTGGAGGCGCTGCTCGCGGCGACCGGCACGATCGGCCGGGCCGGCGCGGTGTCCGAGGGCACCACGGTGACCGACCACGACCCGGCGGCGGTGCGGCAGCAGCGGTCGGTGACCCTGTCCTGCGCCCCCGTCCTCCACGGCGGCACGAAGATCAACCTGCTCGACACCCCGGGGTACGCCGACTTCGTCGGGGAGCTGCGCGCCGGCCTGCGGGCCGCCGACGCGGCGCTGTTCGTCGTGTCGTCCGTCGACGGCGTCGACGCCGCCACCGCCGCGCTGTGGGAGGAGTGCGCCGCCGTCGGCATGCCCCGCGCGGTCGCCGTCACCCGCCTCGACCACCCGCGCGCCGACTTCCAGGACACCCTGGAGCTCTGCCAGGACGCGTTCGGCGACAACGTGCTGCCGCTGTACCTGCCGATGCTCGGCGACGACGGCGCCGCGGTCGAGGGCCTCATCGCGCTGGTCACCCACCGGGTCTTCGACTACTCCGCGGGCTACCCGCCGTCGGTCCGCGACCCGGAGCCGCAGCACCTGCCGGCGATCGAGGAGTCGCACAACAGCCTGCTCGAAGGCATCATCGCCGAGAGCGAGGACGAGACGCTCATGGAGCGCTACGTCAGCGGCGAGGTCATCGAGACGTCGGTGATCATCGAGGACCTGGAGAAGGCGGTCGCCCGCGGCACCTTCTACCCCGTCGTGCCCGTCTGCGCGCAGACCGGCCTCGGCCTCGACGCCCTCCTGGAGGTGCTGACCAGCGGGTTCCCGTCGCCGCTGGAGCACGTCGTGCCGCCGGTCACCGACATCGCGGGCGACCCGCACGCGCCGCTGCGCTGCGACCCGGACGGCCCGCTCATCGCCGAGGTGGTGAAGACGACGATCGACCCGTACGTCGGCCGCGTCTCCCTCGTGCGGGTCTTCTCCGGCACGCTGCGCCCCGACAGCCCGGTGCACATCTCCGGGCACGGCATGGCCGAGCGCGGCCACCCCGACCACGACGCCGACGAGCGGTTCGCGCACCTGTTCTCGCCGCTCGGCTCGGCGCTGCGGGAGGTGCCGTACGCGGTCGCCGGGGACATCGTCGCGATCACCAAGTCGACGACGGCGGAGACCGGCGACACGATCTCCGGCAAGGACGACCCGATGCTCATGGCGCCGTGGGTGATGCCGGAGCCGCTGCTGCCGATCGCGATCGTCGCGAAGACCCGCTCCGACGAGGACGCCCTCGCCAAGAACCTCGGCCGGCTCGTCGCCGGCGACCCGACGCTGCGCCTGGAGCGCAACTCCGAGACCCACCAGCTGGTGCTGTGGTGCATGGGTGAGGCGCACGCCGACGTCGTGCTCGACCGGCTGCGCTCCGGCGGCGTGGAGCTGGACACCGAGCCGGTGCGGGTCGCGCTGCGCGAGACGTTCGCCGCGCCCAGCCAGGGCCACGGGCGGCACGTCAAGCAGTCGGGCGGGCACGGACAGTACGCGGTCTGCGACATCAAGGTCGAGCCGCTGCCGCGCGGGTCCGGCTTCGAGTTCGTCGACAAGATCGTCGGCGGGGTCGTGCCGCACAACTACATCCCGTCGGTGGAGAAGGGCGTCCGCCACCAGATGGAGCGCGGCATGGTCGCCGGCTACCCCGTCGTCGACGTGCGGGTCACCCTGTTCGACGGCAAGGCGCACTCCGTCGACTCGTCCGACGCGGCGTTCCAGACCGCCGGCGCGCTCGCCCTGCGCGAGGCCGCCGAGCAGGGCCAGACGACGCTGCTCGAGCCGATCGACGAGGTCTGGATCCGGGTCCCCGACGAGTTCGTCGGCGCGGTCATGAGCGACCTGTCCGGCCGCCGCGGCCGGGTGCTGGGCAACGAGCCGGACCCGGCCGGGCACGAGCGGACCCTCGTGCACGCCGAGGTGCCCGCCACCGAGCTCGTCCGGTACGCGGTCGAGCTGCGCGCGATGACGTCCGGCTCGGGCACGTTCACCCGCGCGTTCGCCCGGCACGACCCGATGCCGACGCACCTGGCGGACGCGGTGAAGAAGGAGCACGCCGCGGCCCGCTGAGGCCTGTCAACGGTCTGGCTGGATCACCCGGTCCAGCCAGACCTGGTCGAGCAGCTCGATGCCGTCGACCATGATCCCGGCCGGGTACCCGTTCGCGGGCGTGAAGAAGTCCCGCTCCACCGACCGGAAGCGGAAGCCCTGCCGCTGGTAGAAGCGCAGGTTGCCGACGTCGGCGGCGCCGGTGGCCACCAGCATCGTCCCGCCGCCCTCCTCCCGTACCAACGCGGCGGCGGCCTCGACGAGGGCCGCACCGACACCGGTCCCCCGCCGCTCCGGCACCACCGCCATGTTCTTGACCTCCAGACCGACCAGCTGGAGGTGGCCCACGGTCCGCCCGCCATCCACCGCGACGAGCACGCGGCCCTGGTACAGGTAACCGTCCAGCAGCTCCGCGGAGTCCTCGGCCAGCTCGAACGACCACCGCAGGCCGACCCGGTCACCGTCGTACAGCTCCACTCGCACGACACCAGACGATGCCAGGTCCGCCTACACTGCGCGGCATGATTTTCTCGCGGGGCAGGAAGCAGGACCCGGTCGTCGAGTTCTGGGCCTGGTGGCCCACGATCCGCCAGGCCGTGATCGACGCCATCTCCACCGGCGAGTTCGAGCCGCTCACCCCGCAGATCAGCAAGCGGGTCGCGGCCATCCACAAGGACCTGACCTGGGAGTTCAGCAAGGGCACGACCGCCACGCACGCGCTGGTCGTCTCCCCCGGCGGCAACCCTGAGCTGCGCGCGGTCGTCGCCCGCTGGGGCGCGCTCGCCCCGGCCGCCGACCCGGAGTGGGAGTTCCACACCGCGCGCCAGCCCGACCACGACACGCTGACGGCCACGATCGAGATCGCCGGCGCCCGGCTGGACCTCGCGCTGCTGCGGTTCGCGTTCACCCCCGACGAGGACTCCGCCGCGATCGACGTCGTCGGCTTCCACCCGCTGTTCCGCAAGCTGCCGGAGCCGGTCCGCGGCCAGATCACGTTCCTCGCCCTCGACTGGCTGCTCGGCGAGGAGGGCGTCGAGCTGTGGGTCGGGTCGGTCGGCTTCAGCGCCGACGAGCCCGACGGCGCGCGGGACCCGCTCGAGCTCGCCGCCGCCGTCGACGACCTGCGCGAGCGGCACCGGGAGCCGACCTGGGCCGTCTTCTCCGCCGTGGTCGACGGCGCCCCGCTGACCGGGATGGTGCAGCGGCCGCTGCGGTCGGCGCGCTGGCCGCGGTTCGACACGCACGCCGCGGTGATCCTGCCCTACCGGGCCGAGGAGGCCGGCCTGCCCACCGAAGACGCCCTGGAGGAGCTGCGGGCGTTCGAGGACGGGCCGCTCGAAGCGGCGCTGGGCGGCGCCGGCGAGGTGGTCGCGCAGGAGACCACCGCGGGCCGGCGCATCCTGCACTGCTACCTCGACGGCACGTCCGGCGCCGGCGAGAAGGTCAAGGCCGCCGCGGCCGGCTGGCCGGGCGGCAAGGCGAAGGTGAAGCTGCGCCACGACCCCGCGTTCGAGGCCGTGGCGCACCTGTCCTGACTGCTACTCCCAGACCGACGCCAGCAGCTTCCGGGTGTCGGTGAGCAGCTGCGGCAGGACCTTCGTCCGGCCGACGACGGGCATGAAGTTGGTGTCGCCGCCCCACCTGGGCACGATGTGCTGGTGCAGGTGGGCGGCGATGCCGGCGCCGGCGACCGAGCCCTGGTTCATGCCCAGGTTGAAGCCGTGCGCGCCGCTGGCCCGGCGCACGGCGCGCATCGCGGCCTGCGTGAAGGTCGCCAGCTCCACCGTCTCGTCCGCGGTCAGGTCCGTGTAGTCGGCGACGTGCCGGTACGGGCAGACCATCAGATGGCCGGGGTTGTACGGGTACAGGTTGAGCACCGCGAACACGAGCCCGCCCCTGGCGACGACGAGGCTGTCCTCATCGGGCAGGCCGGGCGCCCGGCAGAACGGGCACCCCGTCGGCTCGTCGTGGTCCCCCGCCCGGTCCTCCTTGATGTAGGCCATCCGGTGCGGGGTCCACAACCGCTCGATGTCGTCCGGCGTACCCGTCGTCATGCCGCCGAGGGTCCCACATTCGTGCGGGACCTGACGACCTCCACCACGTGCGCGACGGCCTCGTCGAGGGCGACACCGTTGCGCTGGGAGCCGTCACGGTAGCGGAACGACACGGTGCCACCGGTGACGTCGTCGTCGCCGGCGATCACCATGAAGGGGATCTTCTGCTGCTGCGCGGTGCGGATCTTCTTCTGCATCCGCTCGTCGGAGTGGTCGACCTCGACCCGGATGCCTTCCTTGCGCAGCCGCGCCGCGAACTCGGCCAGGTAGTCGCCGTGGTCGGCGCGCACCGGGATGCCGACCACCTGCACCGGCGAGAGCCACGCCGGGAACGCGCCCGCGTAGTGCTCGGTCAGCACGCCGAAGAACCGCTCGATCGAGCCGAACAGCGCTCGGTGGATCATCACCGGCTGCTGCCGGCTGCCGTCGGACGCCTGGTACTCCAGCTCGAAGCGCTTCGGCTGGTTGAAGTCGACCTGGATCGTCGACATCTGCCAGGTCCGGCCGATCGCGTCGCGCGCCTGCACGGAGATCTTCGGCCCGTAGAACGCGGCGCCGCCCGGGTCCGGCACGAGCTCCAGCCCCGACTCGAGCGCCGCGTTGCGCAGCGCCTCGGTCGCCTCTTCCCACTCCGCGGCCTCACCGATGAACTTCGGCGAGTCGTCGCGGGTGGACAGCTCCAGGTAGAAGTCGTCCAGGCCGTAGTCGCGCAGCAGGTCGAGCACGAACTGCAGCAGGCCGCGCAGCTCGCCGACCATCTGCTCCTTGGTGCAGTAGATGTGCGAGTCGTCCTGGGTCAGGCCCCGCACCCGGGTCAGGCCGTGCACGACGCCCGACTTCTCGTAGCGGTACACCGTGCCGAACTCGAACATGCGCAGCGGCAGCTCACGGTAGGACCGGCCGCGGGCCCGGAAGATGAGGTTGTGCATCGGGCAGTTCATCGCCTTCAGGTAATACTCCGCGCCCTCCATCTCCATGGGCGGGAACATCGTGTCGGCGTAGTACGGCAGGTGGCCCGACGTCTGGAACAGGTTCGACTTGCTGATGTGCGGCGTGTTGACGAACTCGTAGCCCGACTCCTCGTGCCGCTGCCGCGAGTAGCTCTCCATCTCCCGGCGGATGATGCCGCCCTTCGGGTGGAAGACCGCGAGCCCGGAGCCGATCTCGTCGGGGAAGCTGAACAGGTCCAGGTCCGCGCCGAGCTTCCGGTGGTCGCGCCGCGCCGCCTCCTCCAGGAGCTTCTGATACTCCTTGAGCGCGTCGCGGGTCGGCCACGCGGTGCCGTAGACGCGCTGCAGCTGCGGGTTCTTCTCCGACCCGCGCCAGTACGCCGCGGCGACGCGGGTCAGCTTGAACGCCTGGATCATGCGGGTGCTCGGCAGGTGCGGCCCCCGGCACAGGTCCGACCAGCAGACCTTGTCCGACTGCGCGTCGAGGTTGTCGTAGATCGTCAGCTCGCCGCCGCCGACCTCCATGACCTCCTTGTCGTCCACCGTCTGGCCGCTGTCGCTCTTCACGTCGACGAGCTCCAGCTTGAACGGCTCGTCCTTCAGCTCGGCCTTGGCCTGCTCGACCGACTCGAACCGCCGCCGGCGGAACTTCTGCCCCGACTTGATGATCTCCTGCATGCGCTTCTCGAGCTTGTCCAGGTCATCGGGGTGGAACGGCTTGGCGACCTGGAAGTCGTAGTAGAAGCCGTGCTCGATCGGCGGCCCGATGCCGAGCTTCGCCTCCGGGAACAGGTCCTGCACGGCCTGCGCCAGCACGTGCGCGGTCGAGTGGCGCAGCACGTTGAGCCCGTCCGGCGACGACAGGTCGACGGCCTCGACCTCCGTGTCCTGCTCCGGCGTCCAGTCGAGGTCGCGGAGCCGGCCGTCGGCCTCGCGGACGACGACGATCGCCTTGGGCCCGCTGGTCGGCAGCCCGGCCTCCGCGACCGCGGCGGCGGCGGTCGTGCCGGCCGTGACCACGATGGTATTCGAGCGCACTGTGGACACGGTCTGCTCCCAAGCGTGAAGAGGTCTGATTCCCCGCAAACTCTATCCGCCGCGTCACCGCAGGGCCGAGAACACCCCGCCCGCCACGACCGCGCCCACCACGGCCCCGACGACGACCTGCGCCACCGTGTGGTCCTTCAGCGCCACCCGCGACCATCCGACCAGCCCCGCCAGCGGCGCCGTCACGATCAGCAGCCAGCCGTAGACCAGCATCAGGATCACCAGCGCCCCCGCGGCCACGGCCGTGTGGATCGACATCTTCCACCAGTGGTTGACGACCGCCGCGACGATCAGCCCCACCCCACCGGCGACGACCGCCGCGAGCAGCTCCTGCTGCGCGTCCAGCCCGACCAGCACCACGAACCCGACCGCCACCGACACCAGCCCGACCAGCAACGGCCCCCGCCGCTGCCGGTGATCCCCCACATGCCGGTCCGTGAGCTCCCCGCGCCGCACGCCGCGCAGGATGTACAGGAACGGCAGCACACTCTCGAACAGCGCCGCGACAACCCCCAGCAGCAGCCCGCGCCCGACGCTCGGCGCCCCGTGCACCGCCAGCAGCACCAGCAGCACCGACACCAGCACCGCCGGCGCCAGCACCTCGGTCACCCCACGAGCGATCCGCTGCACGATCACCGCCGTACCGTACAGAACCCCGCAGCACCCCACGATCCGCGCACACACCCCCACCCCCGAGCCATGCCGGCCGATGCGCTCCCCCGTTTTGAAGCACATCGACCGGCACACCCCGACCAGCGCCGACGCCCCGATCCGTCCAGCGCCACATGCCCGGCCAACCTTCGATCGCCCGAACACTCGTTCCGTCCCGCGCCCGACCCAGCCCGCCGAACCCGAGCCACAACCCAACTGGCCTCGCTGCAGACCGCCGAACCCGAGCCTCTGCCCAGCTCAGCCCGCCAAGCCCGAGCCACGACCCAGCCGGCCCACTGCGGACCAGCCTGCCGATCGCCGAGCCACTTTCCCGACCAGCCCGCGCCGGACGAGCCTGCCGAACCCGCGCCTGCCCAACCGGCCGCGCGCCCACCCGGCCTGCCGAACCTCCGAGCCGCTACCCAGCCGGCCCGCGCCCGACCCGCCTGGCGGCTCTGAGCCACTGCCCGACCGGTCTGCGCTCGACCGGCCCGGCGAACCCCGAGCCACTGCCCAACCAGCTGTCGTTCAACCGGCCGGATCTCGAAGTGCCAGCGATCAATGCGCCCTGCTCTGCCCCGCCCTGCCCCGAGGTCACGCAGGCCGGACTCCCCCAGGTCAGGCTCTGGGCGCGGCGCGACGTCCTCGGTTCACGCACCGCCGAGGTCCCCAGGTCACCCGCCCCGACCGCGGCGGCCCAGCACCAGGGGGCGGAGCTGAGACCCGCGGTCCGGCGCGGCGGCGACGGATGCCGGAGCCCGCCAGCACCGCCATCCACGCCGAATCCCAACGACGTCACAACCGACACCGGAGCCCGACGACGCCACAGCCAACGCCGACCGCCTGGCCCGCCGCGCGCACCGGCTCGCGACCCCGACGACGCTGAAGCCCGGTGGCGCACCCGAGCGGTGGCGTGCCTGAGCGGTGGCACCGCCATCCACGCCGAATCCCAAACGACGCCGCAACCGACAACGGAGCCCGACGACGCCACAGCCAACGCCGACCCCGACGGCGCCGAAGCTCGGTGACGTGCCCGAGCGGTGGCACCGAACCCGAAGGCGCCGCGACGACTGCTACAGCCAGCCTCGCAGTGCCGCACCCGACACCCGGCCGCGGCGGCAACGGCTCCCGACGGCGCAGCAACCGACACTGGAGCCCGACGGCGCCGCGACACACGCCGAAGCCCGCCTGAGCCACACCGGATGCCCGTCAGCGCCGTAGCCGAGACCCGCCTGAGCCGCACCCGACGCCCGTCAGCGCCGTAGCCGAGACCCGGCGGCACCGCAGCCAGGACCGGATGGCGCCGGGATCGACGCTGAAGGCCCCTAGCGCCGCGGCGGGTGTTGCACGGCCGCGGCGCCGGGGTTGGTCAGCGCTTCCAGAAGGCGCCCCTGGACTTGGGCTGGTCGGGGTGGTCGCCCGAGACCTTGTCGAGCTCCTCGAGGACCTGCTGCCACAGCTCGTCGAGGGGCTGGGAGGCGATGGCCGCCGGGGTGAGGCGGTCGGCCAGGAGGCGCAGGACGCCGATGCCCAGCACCGCCAGGCGCGAGCCCAGGTCTTCGAGCAGCTCGCGGCGCTCGAAGTCGGGGCGGTCGGCGGCGGCGCGCAGGCGGCGGGCCTCCTCGGCGGCGAGCTGGCGCAGCTCCGCCGAGTCGGCGCGCTGGCGCTCCGCCTCGACCGACGGCTGGGCCGCGGGCTGCGCCGAGGCCGGTGCCTGCGGGCGGACCGAGCCCCGGCCGCGCAGCGCCCGCGCGACACCACCGGCGGGACGGGCGAACACGCTGCCGCCACCACCCGCCGACTTGCGGTGCACGGCGCCACCCGAGGCCGGTGGCGGCGCCATCGGCGGCATCGGCGGCGGGCCGCCCGGTGCGGGTGCGGGCATCGCGACGGCCCGGGCCAGGTCCGGCGCGGCCGCGGCATACGACATCGCCGTCGGGTGCAGCGGCGGCGGGGGCACCGCCGTCGGCAGCTCCCAGCCGGCCGGCGACTCGACGGGCTGCACCACCTGGCGCGGCTCGGCGCCGTCGGTGACGACCCGCTTGTCGACCGCGACATACGCGGTGAACCGGCACAGCACCCCGAAGCGCAGCGACACCGCGGTGATCCGCTGCTCGAGCTGGTTGTCGTCGCTGGTGGCGGCCCAGCGGGCGCCGGGCCCGGCGACATAGGCGTCCTCCAGGTCGCGCAGCAGCGCGCGGGCCCAGATCGCGGTGAGCGCCGGGTTGTCGTGCTCGGTGGCGGTGACGGTGGTCGACCAGGGGGTGCCGTCGCGCATGGTGCCGGCGACGGTGAGCGTGCCGCCGGCCGGGCCGCGATACCGCCCGGTGACGACGAACGGCACGCCGGGGAACACGTCGGGCAGCCGGGCCGGTGCCTGGGTGCCGTCGATGAGGTCGAGCCCTTCGGCGGTGACGGTGACGCCGCTGACGACGGGCGCGCCGATCCGCCGGTGGATGCGGTCCATGGCCTCGTCGAGCCGGTCCTCGCTCTCGACGAGCTCGCAGCGGCCACCGCCGGCGATCGCGAGGCGGCCGAGGAACCCGGCGTTGACGGCCTGGTCGATGCCGACGGTGTGCACCCGCACCCCGCGCAGCGCGCCCGTGACGGTCCGCAGGATCTGGTCCTCGTTGCCGACCTGGCCGTCGGTGACCAGGACGAGCACCCGGTCGCGGTCGCCTGTCGCGGCGTCGAGCAGCTTCAGCCCGTCGATGAGCGGCTGGAGCAGCTCGGTGCCGCCGCGGGCGTCGACCCGGGACAGGTGCTCGACGGCCCGGAAGCGGTGCCGGTCGGTGCCGTCGGACAGGCCGGACGGCAGCGAGTCGGGTGTCTCCACCCGGTCGTCGAAGGACAGCACGGCGAAGCGGTCGGTGGCGGTGAGGGTGTCGACGATGCGGGCGGCGGCGCGGCGCGCGGCGACCATCTTCCAGCCGCCCATGCTGCCGGAGCGGTCCAGCAGCAGCACCACGTCCTTGGCCTTCGGCGGCGCCTGGGACTCCGGCGGCAGCACCGTCAACCGATAGGTGCCTTCGCCGCCCTCGGCGTCGGGCACCACCGCGAGCCCGGCCTCGCCGGCGCCATAGGCCAGCCGGAGCACGAAGTCGCGGTCGGCCCGCTCGCCGGGGCGCACCGACACGGTGCGCTCGGTCTGCTGCACGGCGTGCAGGCTGGAGCGGACCTCGCCGAGCGGCAGCCCGGCCGGGTCGACGTCGACGTCGATGCTCAGGCGCAGCGGGTTGGGGAAGCCGGGCAGCAGGACCGGCGGCGTGATGCGGGACGCGTCGGGCACGGCGTCGGTGTCCAGGGCGTGCCCGGCGCCGACACTGTCACCGTCGAGGGCGCCGCCGGGGATGTAGCGCGGGGCGACGACCAGCGGGAACCGGAACGTGGCCTCGCCGTCCTCGAACGCCAGCGGGCCCGCCAGTGACAGTGACACGCTGACCCGCTCGCCGGGCAGGATGTTGCCGACGCGCATGGTGAACACGTCGGGCCGCTCCTCCTCGGCGATCGAGGCGCGCTGGCCGGCGGCGACGGCGCGGTCGTAGGTCTCGCGGGCGGCGCCGCGCTCCTGCAGCTCCGCCTCGACGACCCGCCCGTCGGCGGTCATCGCCATGCGGGTCACGGCCGCCCGGTCGGGCAGCGGGAAGACATAGGTGGCCTCGAGGGGCACGTCGTGGACGTTGACGAACTCCTGGGTGAGGTCGATGCGCGCGACCAGGCCGGTGATGGCCGTGCGCACGTCGATCCGGTCGAGCGGCAGGTTGCCCCGCTCGGTGCGCAGCGCGCCGAGACCGGCGTCATCCTTCGGGGCGGCGACCCGCTGGGCCTCTGCCTCGGTCATCGTGGCGACTCTCATTGCCCACTCCCTAGCTCGGCACTCGTATCACGCGTCAGTCCGTTGGCCAGACCCAGCGCCGCCAGCAGCTCCAGCAGCGGCTTGGCGGCCGTCTGGATGGCGGCCACGTCGTCGGGCCCAGGTGTGCCGGGCAGCAGCAGCGTCACGTCACCGCCCAGCGGCACCCCGCTGAGCAGTGCGGGCGGTGGCGCCGGTGGCGGTGTGTGCGGTGCGGGCGGCTCGGCCCAGAACCGTGTCCTGGGTTGCTCGTGCTTCGGCAGGTCGGCGATCTCCCACAGGACAGCGTCGGGCGCCTCGGCAAGCTCGATCTGGATGTCGGCGATCCGCCTGCCTTCCGACTGGCGGCGTTTGATCGCCACCAGCTGCGCAAGGTGTCGCGGACCGTAGAGCGCGGTGCGGCCCCGCATGGTCGGGCGGTCGACGAGGCCGATCGTCGCATACCACCTGATGGCACGGGCGTCGGGAACGTCGCGCACCCGACCGTTGGGTGCGCCCGCATAGGCGGTGCCCTCGAGCGCGGCGGCAACACGTGCCGTCAGCTCGTCAAGCGTCCATCCTGTCGCGGTCACCCGCCAATCATGACACTGTCACATGACACTGTCAACAAACCGGGGCAGCCGGACCTCGGCCCGCACCCCCGGCCGCGCGTCCAGCAGCCGCACCGTGCCGCCGTGCCGCCGGACCAGCTCACGCACGATCGCCAGGCCGAGGCCGGTGCCGCCGGCGTCGCGGGCGCGGCCGTCGTCGAGGCGGGTGAAACGGTCGAAGACCCGCTCGCGCAGCGGCCCGGGGATGCCCTCCCCGTCGTCGGTGACAGTGACAACGACCTCCTGGCCGTCGGACTCCGCCTGCAGCACCACCTTGTTGCGGGCGTGCCGGACCGCGTTGTCGGCGAGGTTGAGCACCACCCTGATGAGCGCGTCCTGCTCGCCCTCCACCCACAGCGACTCGCCCGACGGTTCGACGTCGACGCCGGTGTACCGCTTCGCCAAGGTCCTCAGCAGGCTCTGCATCTCGACCGGCTCCCGCGCCACCCGCCGCCCGTCGCGCTCGTCCGCCCTGGCCAGCAGGAGCAGGTCGTCGACCAGCCGGGACAGGCGGTCCAGGTCGGTCAGCAGGTCGTCGCCGACGGTCTGCCAGTCACCGAGCTGCTGCGCCACCTCGACCTGGATGCGCATGCTCGCCAGCGGGCTGCGCAGCTCGTGCGCCGCGTCCGCGATGAAGGACCGCTGCCTGGCCCGGGTCGTCGCGAGCCGGTCCAGCATGTGGTTGAGCGTCACCGCGAGCCGTTGGATCTCGTCGCTGGACGGCGGCACCGGCAGCCGCTCGTCGGTCGCCGCGCCGGTGATCCGCTCGGCGGACGCGCTGAGCCGGTCGACGGGCGCCAGCGCCTGCCCGACGACCTTCCAGGCGATCGCGACCAGGATGGTGACCAGCGCCGGGTACGTCACCCACAACGACGTCTTGAGCAGTTCGAGGCTGCGGTTGTAGTCGCCCAGCGGCACCGCGACCACGACGATCCGGCCGTCCTCGACCTGCCGCACGGTGACCCGCAACGGGTCGCGCTGCAGCGCCCGGTCGCCGGACACGGTGATCCGCTCGTGCAGCGCCTTGTCGATCTCGTCGCGATGCAGCAATGGTACGAGCAGGTCAGCGTTCCGGTCGCCGGCGACGACCCGGTGCTGGGCGTCGAGCACCTGCACGACCTGCCCCGCCGGCGCCGGCAGCGGCGACGGGAGCGTCGACCCCTCCTCCAGCATCGCGGCGATCTCGCCGACGGTCGTGTCGGCCGAGCGGTCCAGCGTGCCCCGGAAGCTGTACGTCATCGCGGTCGCCATCGCCACGCCGGCGATCGCGAGCCCGACGATCAGCCCGCTCGTACCGAGGAGCACCAGCCGGCCTCGAAGCGAAAGACGCGACCACCAGATCATGCTGACCTGAGCCGATATCCGGCGCCGCGGACCGTCTCGAGGGCGTCGCGACCCAGCTTGCGCCGCAGGTAGCCGACGTAGACCTCGACGGCGTTGGGCGC
The DNA here is from genome assembly GCF_040614215.1 of Dactylosporangium sp. NPDC006015. Classification (NCBI taxonomy): domain Bacteria; kingdom Bacillati; phylum Actinomycetota; class Actinomycetes; order Micromonosporales; family Micromonosporaceae; genus Dactylosporangium; species Dactylosporangium sp. NPDC006015. The sequence continues at coordinate 73,151 of NZ_JBEXUD010000031.1, read as the reverse complement.
GGTGTCGATGCTGGCGTCCCACACGTGATCGAGCAGCTCGGTCTTCGACACCACCTGCCCGGGGCGGCGCATCAGGTACTCCAGCAGCGCGTATTCCCGCGCCGTCAGCACGATCTCCTCGCCGCCGCTGGTGACCCGCCGACGCGCCGGATCCAGGGTCAGCTCCCCGACCGTCAGGACGCTCGGCCGCTCCGGCGCGCCGCGGCGCAGCAGCGCGCGGAGGCGGGCGACCAGCACCACATACGAGAACGGCTTGGTCAGGTAGTCGTCGGCGCCGCAGTCGAGGCCGTCGGCCTGGTCGTACTCGCCGTCCTTCGCGGACAGCATGAGCACCGGCACCCAGTTCTTCTCCGCGCGCAGCGCGGACACCACCCGGTACCCGGACAGGCCGGGCAGCATGATGTCCAGGATCACCGCGTCGTAGCCGCCGTGTCTGGCCAGCTCAAGGCCGGTCGGCCCGTCCCCGGCGACGTCCACGGCGAACCCTTCCGCCTGCAGGCCGCGCTGCAGCGCCCCCGCCATGCGGATCTCATCCTCGACCACCAGCAGCCTCACGTGCACCAGCGTGGCACGCTGTGCTGTGGGAACGCACAGGCGGTCTCAGCGATGTCACAGCCGACCCCGCGCACCATGGTCGGCAGGAGGTGTACCCAATGTCGAAGTTCACGTCACGACCTGTCCTACGGTGGGCGGTGCCCGCGGTCGCCGCGGTCGCCGTGGTGGGTGCCGGCGTGGCCGCAAAGACCCTCGCCGTCGCCGCCGAGCCGAACCTGCCGCCGCGCACCGCCGCACAGCTGCTGGTCGATCTGCAGACCGCGCAGCTGGACGGCCTGTCCGGCACCGTCGTCGAGCGCGCCGACCTGGGCCTGCCGGCCCTGCCGTCGCTGCTGGGCGACCAGAGTTCGGAGCTCACGTCGCTCGTGTCGGGCAAGCACACCCTGCGGGTGTGGTACTCGGGACCTGACAAGGCCCGGTTGTCGCTGCTCGGCACGCAGGGGCAGAGCGACATCATCCACAACGGCTCCGACACCTGGACCTGGAACAGCAAGTCCGCGACGGCGCAGCACTACAAGAAGAACGGCGCCGAGACGGACCCGACGCAGAAGGGTCCGGTCCCCAGCGAGCTGCCGAAGAGTCCTCAGGAAGCGGCCGACCTCGCCCTCAAGGCGATCGACCCGACCACGCAGGTCTCCATCGGCAACTCCGCGAAGATCGCCGGCCGGGACGCGTACGAGCTGATCCTGCGCCCGCGTGACACGGCGTCGACGATCGGTCAGATCCGCCTGGCCATCGACGCGCAGGAGAAGCTGCCGCTGCGGGTGCAGGTGCTCGCCAAGGGCGACTCCAACCCGGCGTTCGAGGTGGCGTTCACGCAGGTGAGCTTCGCCCGGCCCGACGACTCGCAGTTCGTGTTCAACCCGCCGGCCGGCACCAAGGTCGAGGAGGCGGACCCGGGCAAGGCCGAGGGCGCCGGCAAGCAGCCGGAGCACAACGGCCAGCAGAACGGTGAGCAGCCCAAGAGCACCGTCATCGGCACCGGCTGGACCTCGGTCTTCGTCGTGCGGACCGGGCAGCCGGGGCAGGCCTCGACGGACCCCGCCGAGGAGAAGAAGGTGCAGGACGCCATCAACCAGCTCCCGCTGGGCAACGGCGGCCGGACGTTCAACAGCAAGCTGTTCAGCGTGCTGATCACCGACGACGGCCGGGTCCTGGCCGGCGCGGTGACCCCGGAGCGGCTCTCGCAGGTGGCCGCGGACCCGGCGGCCGCGCTCAAGTAGGCAACGAGATCACTGAGGGACCGGGGCGGCCTTGCCCCGGTCCCTTTCCTCGTGCCGGGCCGCCGCCGCGCGGTGCAGCGTCGCGATGGAGTACATGTCGCGGGCCCGCCGCAGCAGCTCCTCCTCGGACTCGGTGTTCTGCCGCACGGAGAAGCCGACCGTCGCGTACGCCAGGACGCTCAGCAGCACGCAGGCGGCCACGCAGACCGGCGTGAGCAGGGCCAGCGGGCTCGCACCGCTGACGGGCCCGCTCGACGGCACGGCGGCGACCCGCACCGCGGTCATCACCGCGTAATGCGTGCTGCAGGCCGCCAAGGCCATGATCGCCGCGGCGACGCCGAGCGCCCTGTTGCCGCGGACCGTCGACACGCACCACAGGGACACCGTCGCCCCGACGACCGCCGCGACGAGGGCGGCCAGGGCGGTCGCCGGGTCGTAGCCGACGGTGCCGGCGACGCGCATCGCGAGCGGCGCGGTGCTGTACGCCGCGGCCATGCCGGCGCCGGTGACGATCCCAGCCGGCAGCACCTTCCACAGCGACGGCCGGCCGAAGCCGACGATGTACAGGCCCAGGCAGTACACCACCACCGCGATGCCGAAACCGAGCGCCGTGATCGGCACGTCGTAGCGGACCACCCCGTCGGGCACGTCGGTGCCGAGCAGCGCCATGAAGTGCGGCACCCAGCTGCCCGCTCCCCCGATGCCGACGGCCGACAGGGTCAGCCACCGGGCTCTGCTGCCGCCGCTGGACGCCCTGGACCGGGCGGCGATGAACACGCCGAGCAGGCATCCGAGGAATGACAGGACGAGGGCGAGCGCCGGCGTGATGGCGCCGTAGGCGAAGTGCTCCACGATCGCCCATTCAGCCAGCGCGATGGGTGGGCCGGTCGGACAACCTGTGCGCGTTTGCCCTCACCCTGCGGGGGTAGCTGAGAGTGAGCACCGAGAGTAAGGGGAGCACACATGAGTCAGGTTGTGGAGAGCGTGGACGTGGCCGTGCCCGTCCGGACCGCTTACAACCAGTGGACCCAGTTCGAGGAGTTCCCGGCGTTCATGCACAGCGTGCGGGAGATCCGCCAGCTCGACGACACAAGGCTGCACTGGGTGGTGGAGTTCGGCGGTGTACGGCGTGAGTTCGACGCGCGCATCACCGAGCAGCACCCGGACGAACGGGTCGCCTGGACGTCGACGGAAGGCCCCAGGCACGCCGGTGTGGTGACGTTCCACCGGCTCGACGACACGCACAGCAGGGTGACCGCGCAGCTCGACATCGACCCGGAGGGCTTCGTCGAGAACGTCGCGGACAAGGTCGGCATCGTGGACCGGGTGATCAAGTCCGACATGGCGAACTTCCGCGAGTTCATCGAGCACCGGGGCGCGGAGACCGGGGCCTGGCGCGGCGACGTGGCCTCCCCCTCGACGGCTCCCGCCGCACCGAAACCCGGTTCGTGGCTGCACGGCGACGCGGTCCAGGCCGCGCCCGACCTCACGCAGAGCACCGACGTCACACGCATGCCGGACGCGGACGACTCCCGGCACGCCATCTGAGCTCCACTCTCCACCGCACCGGAAAAGCCGGCCGGCCAGCGTTCGCGCTGACCGGCCGGCGTGCTGTGTGCCGGGCTACCGCCGTCGCGCCGTGCTGAGCAGCCTGCCGCTGCCCAGGGTGTACGGTGCGCCGTCCGGCCCGCCGAACAGCTCCACGTCCGCGAACCCGCCGGCGCGCAGCAGCTCGCCGAGGTGCCCGCTGGTGTAGACGTGGTGCACGGCGGTCGCGGTGAGCCGCTCCTCGCCGCGCGTGAACGTGTACGTGCTGAGCATCCGGCTCGCGACCGCGTCGTAGTCGGTGCTCGTCTCGACGGTGATGTCGCCGGTGCGCATCACCCGGTCCGCCTTGGTGAAGCCGGGCAGGACCGACTCCGCCGCCGCGCTGAAGTCGACGACGAACCAGCCGCCGGGGCGCAGCGCCGCGGCCGCCGCCGCCACGAACTCGGGCAGCTCGGCCGGCTCCAGGTAGCCGAAGCTGTTGCCGAGGCACAGCACGGCGTCGAACTCGCCGGTCCGCGGGATGTCCCGCATCTCGGCGACCCTGAACTCGACCTCCAGGCCGTTCTTCGCCTGTACGGCGTGTGCGATGGCCTCTTCGGAGATGTCCACGCCGGTGACACGGTGGCCGCGGGCGGCGAGGGCGAGGCTGTGCCGGCCGCTGCCGCAGGGCACGTCGAGCACCCGTGCCCCGGGTCTGATCCTCGTCTCGATGAAGTCGACGTCGGCGGCGGTCATCTCGGGTCCGGCGACGCGGCGCCAGAACTCGTTCGGGAGCTCGGTGAAGAAGTCCGCGTACCACGCGGACTGGACGTGCTGGGACAACTGAGGATCTCCTCTTGGATGTGCACGATCGGGGTCTCCGCGTCGCCCGGGCACACCTCGGCAGACCATCGGACCGCGTCGGGTCCGTGGTTCACCGGCGACCCGGGACCGTGTCCCGGGCAGGCATGGCATCCTCCAAGAAGCTGTTGCGCCGACGGTACCAGCGACGCATCGACAGCCGGAAGCGCCTTATTCGACGGGTCGGCGCTGTGCGGGGACCCTCGTCTCCGCCGGGGTCGTGCTCTCCGAGGGCGTGTAACGGCCCGACTCCATCGACCAGTCGACGTTGCCGCGGATCCAGTGCGCGAAGTCGCCGGCGACGGCCGCGACCGCGAAGTCGCCCGCGAGCGGCCCGGCCTGGAACCGCTCACGGGCCGCGATGAACTCCTCCACCAGGGCGTCGTGCTCGGCGACCGCCACGCGGACCGCCGCCTCCACCGGCAGCCGGCGCTCGTGCCGCAGGGCGAGCACGATGTTGTGGTGGTCGCCGGCGGCCTCCTCCTTCGGCCACGACACGAGGTCGTTGAAGATCGCGGTGATCATCCCGGCGGAGCGGCGCATCACGGCGAAGTCCGCGTCCTCGAACACCCCCGGGGACAGCTCGACGCCGTGCATGGGCTCGATGAGGTCGAAGAACATGTCGATGGCCGCGGTGCGGAAGCGCATGGTGCGGTACTCGGCGACGGGCGGCGGACGGTTGGCGGCGCGGTTGCCGGCCTCCCAGACGGTGGCCTCCAGATAGTCGCCGACGTGGGCGACGAACCGCTCCCGCCAGGCCGGCCCGACGCGCTGCCTGGTGCGCCGCCACACCTCGGCGACGGCCCTGAGGTGGCCCTTCGGGTCCTCGCCGTCGTCGTCGAGCAGTTGCATGACCTCGTCGACGAGGCGCCTGGTCGCCGCCGGGTCGCCGGCCCGCTCGAGGCGGTCGTCGAGGGCGAAGACGCTGATCAGCCAGGCGGTGGCGAGCTGCAGGTCGGCGGGTGCGGCGTCGGGGTAGGTGCGGGCCATCAGGTTGGCGAACCTCGCCCTGGCGAACGCGGCCCGGGCGCCCGCGCGGTCGAGCAGGCCGTGCCTGGTGGCCCAGTGCAGCGACCAGCGCTGGACGAGGTCGGCGTGCGGCGAGAGGCGCGGTGCGAACGGGCACAGGACCGCCAGCGTCGACTGCATGATGCACCCCTCTTGCCCCAGGAGGTCTTCATGGTCGCTGCTTTTCAGGGATTACGCGACCCTGTTCGAGGGTTTCGAGTTGATATTCCTTTTTGTCGAGTTACGCGCGGGCCGCACAGGTGCCGTATTGAGCTTGACCGAGGTCCATGGGTCCCCGGCCTTCGGCGGGCGTGAAAAAGTGTCGTACCCCGGCGCTATCGTGCGCTTGTTCGGCGCTTCTTTTGTTTGGCTTCCTTCTTGGAGGTACGGCCGTGTATCGACAAGGCGACGTCCTGCTGGTGCCCATCGCCGCGGGTGAGGTGCCCGCGACCGCGGTGCCCGCCCCGCGCGACCGCTCCGGCCGCATGATCCTCGCCCGTGGCGAGGCGACCGGCCACGCCCACGTGATCGTCGGGCCCGACACGCTGCTGCTCGCCGACCGTGACGACATCGACCGGCTCTTCGTCAAGGTCGTGTCCAAGGCGAGGGTCGTCCACGAGGAGCACGGCTCGATCGCGATCCCAGCCGGGGCGTACCGGATCATCCGCCAGCGCGAATACGTGCCCGGCTCGTGGCGTCCGGTGGCGGACTGATGACCACGACCCCGCTCACCTCCGAGACCAGCGCCGCGGCGCTCGGCGCCAACGCGGCGAAGTGGCTCGCCGCGGGCCTGTCGACCGCGCCCGCCGACCGCGAGGCCGCCGCCGAGGCGGTCCGCCTGGCCTACCGCTCGGCCGGCCTGCCCGAGCCCGCGCACATCGTGTGGTTCGCCTCACCGGCCGCGGGCGCCAGGGCGGCCGCCCTGCTCACCGGCCGCCGCGACCTGCCGGGCCCGGCCGCCGCCCCGCGACCCATGACCACCGCCGCCCGCCGCGCCGCCCGGGCCGGTCTCGCCCTGCCCACCACCCGCCTGGGCGTGGGGACCGCGGCCGCCTTCAGCGACGACGACGTGCTCGTGGCCGAGGAGCTGCGCGCCCAGGGCTGCCCACCCGTCCCGGGCACGGCCGGCGTCTCGGTCCGCGCCGCCGTCCGCACCACCCCGTGGGCCGCCGCGCGCGCCGAGGTCCACGAGTCGCTCGGCCCCGACGGCTGGGCCCGCTTGTGGGCCGCCTGCGGCGCCGACGTGTGGCGCATGGTCAACGACCGCGTCGCCGCCCCGCTGCGCACCCACCTGCGCAACGAGCTGCCCGCTCACGCCCGCACCGTCCTCCTCGACGCCGTCTCCGGCCAGCACGACGCGGGCTGGCTTGCCGCATTCGACGCGGCCGCTTCTCGCGCCGACACGCCCGGCGCGCTGTCCCTGCCTCTGCCGCGCGACGGCGGTTCGGGCTCGGGCGGCTCCGTGCACGCCGGCTCCGACGGCCGGGATGCCGCGTCCGCCGCTTCCCCGGGTGACAGCGCCCAGGGCCTCGCGTCCGGTGCTTCCTTGGGTGATGGCTCCCGGGGCGGAGGGTGGGGCGGCAGTTCGCGCGGTGGTGGCTCCAGGCCGGGTGGTTCCGTGCGCGGCGGCGCTCCCGGCGGGTGGGCCGGCAGTTCGCGGGGCGATGGGCTCCGGGCCGGCAGCCCGCGCGGCGGCGGCCGGTCCGGAGAAGTCCAGGGCGACGGATGGGCCGAAGACGCTCAGGGTGACGGCCTCCGGGGCGGCGAATGGGCCGGAGGCGCTCAGGCCGACGGCCACCCGGCCGGCGGCGCGGGAGTCGCACACTCGTCCGGGGGCCTCGGGGTCGACGCCCAGCGGGGCGACGGCGCGCGGGCCGACGGGGGCAGGGCCGACACGGCGGTGCTGCGTGCCGCGCAGCGGCTCGCGGGGCTGGCGGGTGTGGCGCGGTCCGCCGGGTGGTGGTGGCCGTATGCCAACGTCGCCATCCTGACCGACCGGCCCGTCGAGCTGCACCGCGACAACGTGGGCCGGCTGCACGCCGCCGACACCCCCGCGCTGCGCTACGGCGACGGGTTCGCGCTGCACGCGTGGCGCGGCATGCCGATCCCCTCGGAGCTCGTGCACCGGCTCGCCCGCCTGACCCACGCCGAGATCGCCGCGGAGCGCAACGCCGAGCTGCGGCGCGTCATGCTCGAGCACTTCGGCTATGAGCGCTACCTGCGGGAAGCGGGCGCGCGGCGGCTCGGCTCCGACGCGTGCGGCGTCCTGTGGCAGCTGCGCTTCGCCGACGACGAGCCGCTCACCATGGTGGAGGTCATCAACAGCACCCCGGAGCCCGACGGCACCAGCCGCATCTACTGGCTGCGCGTCCCACCGACCACCCGCACCCCTCGGGAGGGGGTGGCCTGGACGTTCGGGCTCACCGAGCAGGAGTACCAGCCGCTGGTCGAGACCTGATCGGCGCGGGCCGGCGGGTCAGCCGCCGCCGCGTTGCGCCTCGACCTGCGCGCGGCTCGGGCCGAGGTCCGGCCAGTCGCGCTTCGGGTCGGTCTCGACGAGCTCGACCGTGTCGCTGGGGCGGATGCGGGCGGGCAGCTCGCCGAACCTGGCATGCCGCAGGAAGGCCAGGTCCGGATCGCTGAACGTGATCCTGGCCGAGCCGTCGTCCGCCGTGTCGCTCGTCATACCGACAATCGTCCGCCGGGCCCGGGCCGGTACGCAAGGCCGCCGGCCGCCGGCACGGGCACCTTCGGGGTTGGGATGCGGGGTGAGCTGTGGGACACGAGAATGGGGCGATGCCGAGCGTGGGGCGGGCGAAGGTGCTCGCGTACCGGACCGTCGCCAACCAGTTGCACGAGCGGGTCGACGCCGACCCGGGTGACCTCGCGGTGCTCGACCTCGGGGTGCCCAACGTGCCGGCCGGGACGGCGCGGCAGGCCCTCGCCGCCCGGACGAGCAGGTTCGACGGGGACCTCGCGATGGTGTGGTCGACCCGGGGCGCACGCCACCTGCACCGGCGGGCGGACCTGCCGGGGCTGGTCGCGGCGCTGTGGCCGGTGAGCGACGCCGACGCGGAGGCCAGGTTCGGCAGCAGGCAGATCCCCGACGGCGGCAAGCTGGGGATCGGGGCGTTCCGGGCGACGGCCGGGGCGTTCGCGGCGGTGGTCAAGGGGCCGACGTCGAAGGGTGACGCGAGCCGGGGCGTCAGCGACCTCGTCCCGGAGGCCTTGACGTACTACTGCGGGCCGTGCAAGGCGACGCACATCGCCGGATCGGTGTTCCAGCAGGCGGGGCTCGCGGGTGGGGTGCAGCTCGACGAGGCGGCGGCGACCAGCGTGCTGCTGCCGCTCGACGACCCGCCGCCCGTGCCGGAGGGGCCGGGCGACCCGTCGGGGCTGATCCGCGCGTACCTGCGGCTGCTCGGACCCGCGACGCCCAGCGACGTCGCGAAGTACCTCGGCACGACCGTCACGGCGATCAAGCCGGCGTGGCCGGATGGCCTGGCGGAGGTGAGCGTCGACGGGCGCAAGACGTGGATCCCCGAGGAGTGCCTGGCGGACCTGCTGGACGCCGGGCCGGTGCACGGGGTGCGGCTGCTGCCGGCGTCCGATCCGTTCCTGCAGGCGCGGGACCGCGGCGTACTGACGCCGCAGAAGGAACGGGAGAGGGAGGTCTGGCGGGTGCTCGGCAACCCCGGGGCGCTGCTGGTCGACGGGGACCTCGCGGGGTCGTGGCGGGCGAAGGTCGCGGGGAAGCGGCTGGCGGTGACGGTGTCGGCGTGGGGGCCGCTGCGGGCGCCGGTGCGGGCCGCGATCGACGAGGAGGCGCAGCGGGCGGCGGCCTCGCGGGGCATCCCCACCGCCGAGGTCACCGTGGAGCGTGGGGATACTTGAGCGCATGAGTTACTTGATCGCGTTCGCGTCGCGACGGTTGGTGGAGGACGAGTCGCTCCTCCCTGGGTACGTGTACCACGACCCCGAGGACGCGACCCTGCCGGCCGCGCCCGACGGGCGGAAGGCCAGCGGGTGGAACCTGCTGGTCGGTGACGAGACCGACGAGCAGCTCGCCGACGCGGGTGAGCTGCTCATGCCCGACCTGGAGTGGCTCGTCGAGCGCTACCCGGCGTTCGGCAAGGTCGTCAGCGCGGGTTCCGAGGGGCGGCAGTTCGAGTGGGACGCCGACTCCGGCACCTACACCGACGTCGGCCCCTCCACGTTTCAGGACTGAGGCCCCGGCACCGGCAGGATGATCGACGACGGGGCCAGGATCTCCTGCCGGACGGCGCGCAGCTCCAGCTCATGACCGAGCGGCGCGCCCGTGCCCGGGTTGCGCGAGAAGCGCGGGTGCGCCCCGCCGCTGACCTGGACCCGGATGCGGCGCCCCGCCGCGAACCGGTACGCGGTCGGCCACAGCTCCACCCGCACCTCGACCCCGCCGCCACCTGTGGCGCGGGCGAGCCCGTCGCAGATGTTCCACGAGCGGTCCTGCTCGTCCACCTCGCACAGCCGGACGAACACGTCGAAATGCGGCACGAGGTCGCGGTCGGTGAACGGCGTGCCGTCCGGCCGGACGCAGGCAGCCCGGACGGTGATCTCCGCGGCGATCGGGCCGACCACCTCCAGGGGCTCCTCGAGGGGTTCGGACGTGAACGTCAGCACGTCCGGTCGCGCCTCGAGCGGATGGTTGTCGCGCCGGCCGGAGATCTTGCCGATGAGCCGCGGGCCGCCGAGCGCCGGCGTCGGGTCCTTCGGGTCGTACGTGAACCCTTCCAGCCGCTCGCCGTCCGGCGCGGCGGTGGCGCTCAGGCCGCCGTCGCGGCCCAGGTGCAACCGGCGCGTCCCACCGGCCGCGGGAGGCCATTCCGGCAGCTCGCGCCACGTGTCGGTGCCGCCGACGTGGACCCGGACGGGCTGTTCGCGGATGCTTTCGGGGCCGCCGGTGTGCGCGCGGAACCAGGCGACGGCCTCGGCCGCGGAGTGCTGGAAGAGCCCGGCGCTGCCGTGGTGCCACGGGCCGACGGTGAGGTGCGGCCGGAGGCCCGCCGCCTGTAACGCGGTGTAGTCGGCCAGTTGCCATGGCAGGAAGATGTCGTACCAGCCGCCTATCATCAGGACCGGCGCGGTGACCTTCGGCAGGGTGTGGGTGTGTCCGCGCTGAGTCCAGTAGGGGGAGGTGGGGTCGGCCTCGGCGAGCCACCGCTGGAAGAACTCGACCTCGGCTCCGGTCGTGATGCGGTCCGCCTCGGCGAGCGGCACGCGGGCGAGGCCGCGCTGCAGTCTCGGCTGGCCGCGCAGCAGGTCGACGGCGTTGTCCAGCCGGGTGCCGCGCTGCGCGTCGAGGATCGCCGACCAGGTGAGCACGGTGTCGAGGGAGAAGGCGCCGCCGGCGTAGGTCGGCGGGCCGAAGTCGGAGGCGGTGACGATCGTGGCCATCGCCTTGAGCTCGTCGCCCGCCTCGGCCGCGAGCGCCCACTGCACGAAACCGACGTAGCTGGGGCCGTAGGTGAGGAGGCGGCCGTCGTACCAACGCTGCAACCGCAACCAGTCGAGGGTGTCGAGGCCGTCCTCGCGCTCCTGCAGCAGCGGCTCGAACGTGCCGCCGGAGTCCGACGTGCCCCGGCACGACTGGATCAGCACGTTGAAGCCGCGCTGGGCGACGGCCCGGCACAGCACGCTGGTGGGCGCGCCGCGGCCGTAGGGCGTGCGCACCAGCACCGTGGGCAGCGCGGCGTCGAGGGCCGGGCCGTAGTGGTCGGCGCGCAGGATCGCGCCGTCGCGCATCCGGACGGGGATGCCCTTGGTGACGCGGACGCGTCCGGTCAGCGCGGGCGGGAGCTTCAGCAGTCGGCCTACGGGGTCGAGCCTCATGCCGCCCTACGTTAGTAGTCGTTGCAGCAGCGGCCCATGAGCGCCTTGACGTTGTTGACGTAGTTCCAGTTGGTGATCCCGGCGTCACCCTTGGTGAGGTCGACCGCGCCGGCGCCGTTGTTGTAGGCGGACACGACCGCATTGAGCAGCGTCGGGTCGGCGCCCATGATGTCGAACGTGCCGAGCTGCTCGCCGAAGTAGCGGATCGCCCAGGCCAGGTACTGCCCGCCGAGCATCACGTTGTCCTTCGGGGTGTCGATCTTCCAGCTGGTGCCGAAGCGCTGGTTCATCCAGGTCTCGGTGTTGGGCATGACCTGCATGACCCCGACGCCCCCGTCGCAGGCGTAGATGTTGGACTGCCAGCCGCTCTCCTGGTCGGCCACCCCGTACATCAGCCGCTTCGGGACCCTGATGGCCTGCACCTCGGCGGGGGTGTTGCTGCCCCAGAACTGCTTCGTGGACGCCGCGTCCAGATACTCGCGGACGCTCGACTTCGGCAGCTGGGTGCCCTTGTAGGTGGGCTGACAGCCGGGCTTCGCGCTGACCTTCGGCGGCGGGGGCGGCAGCGCGGTCTGCTTCGGCGGCGCGATCGACTTCTTCGTCGGGACCTTCGAGGGCGTCGCGGACGGGGTGGGGCTCGGCGGCGGCGGCGCCGACGTCGCCGCCACGACCACCTCGCTCGCCTCGGCGCTCGGCTCGGCCTCCACCTGTGACGGCCGCGAGCCGGCGGACGTGGGCTTCGGATCCTTGCCCTTGACGAGGACCGTGAGCCCGCCGAGCGCGACCAGGACGACCACGACGAGCGCGCCCAACAGGAAGATCATCCCCGGACGCCGCCGGCGCGGCGCGTCCTCCTCGATCCCCCAGCGCTGCTCAGCGGTGTCGTCGTCCCCATAGAAGCTGCCGTAGCTCATCGATGCCTCCCCGTCCTGGCACGCTATCGCGGACCGCGCCGGCCCGCTGTCCCCTATGACGTCGGAGGAGGCCGGTTTCGATGAGTCCGGGCGCGGTACATCACATCGCGCACTGTGCGTGACGGCACCCTCGGGCCGCCTGGAACAATGGATGCCATGCAGACCCGCGCAGACCTCCGCAACGTCGCCATCGTCGCTCACGTCGACCACGGCAAGACCACCCTTGTCGACGCGATGCTGCGGCAGAGCGGCGCGTTCCACGCGCGCGCGGAGCAGGTCGACCGGGTGATGGACTCGATGGACCTGGAGCGCGAGAAGGGCATCACCATTCTCGCGAAGAACACCGCCGTGCGCTACGTCCCTGCCGACGGCGGAGCCCCGACCACGATCAACATCATCGACACCCCCGGCCACGCCGACTTCGGCGGTGAGGTCGAGCGCGGCCTGACGATGGTCGACGGCGTGGTCCTGCTCGTCGACGCCTCCGAGGGCCCGCTGCCGCAGACCCGGTTCGTGCTGCGCAAGGCGCTGAAGGCCCGCCTGCCGATCATCCTGGTGATCAACAAGGTGGACCGCCCCGACGCCCGGATCAAGGAGGTCATCGACGAGACGTATGAGCTCTTCCTCGACCTCGACGCCGACGAGCACCAGATCGAGTTCCCGATCGTCTATGCCTGCGCCCGCGACGGCATCGCCTCGCTGAGCCAGCCCGAGGACGGCACGGTGCCCGCCGACAGCGACGACCTGCAGCCGCTCTTCCAGACCCTGCTCAACACCATCCCGGCCCCGTCCTACACGGAGGGCGCGCCGCTGCAGGCGCACGTCACCAACCTCGACGCGTCGCCGTTCCTCGGCCGCCTCGCGCTCTGCCGGGTCCGCGAGGGCAAGATCCGCAAGGGTCAGACCGTGGCCTGGATCCGCACCGACGGCACCGTGCAGAACGTCCGCATCTCCGAGCTGCTGATGACCCAGGGCCTGGAGCGCAAGCCCGCCGAGGAGGCCGGGCAGGGTGACATCATCGCGCTCGCCGGCATCCCCGACATCATGATCGGCGAGACCCTCGCCGACGCGGAGAACCCGGTCGCGCTGCCCCTCATCACCGTCGACGAGCCGGCGATCTCGATGACCATCGGCACCAACCAGTCACCCCTCGCCGGCAAGGTCAAGGGCACCAAGGTCACCGCCCGCCTGGTCAAGGACCGCCTCGACCGCGAGATGGTCGGCAACGTGTCGCTGCGCATCCTCCCGACCGAGCGCCCCGACACGTGGGAGGTCCAGGGCCGCGGCGAGCTCGCCCTCGCCATCCTCGTCGAACAGATGCGCCGCGAGGGCTATGAGCTGACCGTCGGCAAGCCGCAGGTCGTCACCCGCGAGGTCGACGGCAAGGTGCACGAGCCGGTCGAGCGCCTCACGATCGACGCCCCCGACGAATACCTGGGCGCCATCACCCAGCTCCTCGCCACCCGCAAGGGCCGCATGGAGCAGATGGTCAACCACGGCACCGGCTGGATCCGCATGGAGTGGCTGGTCCCGGCCCGCGGCCTCATCGGCTTCCGGACCGAGTTCCTCACCGACACCCGCGGCACCGGCATCCTGCACCACGTCTTCGAGAAGTACGAGCCGTGGTTCGGCGAGCTGCGCATGCGCGCCACCGGCTCCCTCGTCGCCGACCGGGCCGGCGTCGCCACCCCCTTCGCGATGATGAACCTCCAGGAGCGCGGCTCCATGTTCATCGAGCCCACCACCGAGGTGTACGAGGGCATGATCGTCGGCGAGAACTCCCGCGCCGACGACATGGACGTCAACATCACCAAGGAGAAGAAGCTCACCAACATGCGCTCGTCCGCCTCGGACGAGACGGAGAAGCTCATCCCGCCGCGCAAGCTCACCCTGGAGCAGGCCCTCGAGTTCTGCCGCGAGGACGAGTGCGTCGAGGTCACCCCGACCGCCGTCCGCATCCGCAAGGTCATGCTCGACCAGAAGGACCGCGAGCGCGTCGCCCGCAAGCGCTCCCACGCCTGATCTGTCCGCTCGAGGGGCCGCTCCGGCGGCCCTTCAGCGTCTCCGGCGCTTGGGCGACCCTAGGCCGCCTCTCGGCGACCAGCACCTTCTCGTCCGCAGACATCGACCACCGACTGGCCGCTGCTTCGACGTCCCTCAGCCATCACCCGGCGTCTCAGGCGCTGCCCGTGGCGGCGGCGTGCGGGACGGACCAGAGTGGCTGCTCGTGGGGGATGCGCTCCAGCACCCCGCCGGCGAACACGGTGTACAGGGGCAGGCTCCGCAGGTGCACGTAGCCGATATGGCAGTCGCACTCCTCCTTCGGGCAGGGCGCTGCGGTGCGGCGCCAGGTGTCGTCGTACAGGTTGCCGAGCGGCTCGGGCACGAAGTGGCACCGGCGGACCGTGCCGTCGCCGAGCACGGAGATCACCTCGTCGCCGGTGCGGCACGCGCGCCCGCGGGACCGGTGCGGCCTGACGCTGTAGCCGAACAGCGGGTCGATCGCGGTCCACGCGGCCTCCTCCGCCGGCGTGTACGTGTGGCCGTCGGCGGCGTTGACCCACAGGTACACCTCGGGAGGCAGCGACGCACGCAGCGCCTTCGCGTCGGGAAGGTGCGCGGGCAGGCCGACGACGCCGACGGAGTGCCGGATGCCGTGCCGGCGCAGCGTCGCCACCTGCAGCAGGAAGCGCTCCAGGCTCGTCTGCCCGGGGTGGTACGTGCACCACAGCGCGAGCGTGTCCCGGTCGGCGTCGGCGACCCAGCCGAGCCGCCCCGCGAGGTTGGTCTGGATCGCGGCCCGCCCGACGTGCGGCAGGTGCGACAGCCGGACGAGCGCGGCCCGGTACCAGGACCGCGTCAGCCCCTCGCCCCACGGCGTGAACAGCACCTCGGTCGGCTCGGCGGGGTGCGACTCGACCCAGCCGACGAACCGGTCGAGCGCGGCCCGGTCCTCGCGCAGCAGTTCGGGTGGGTCGCGCCGCTTCGCGAACGGGCAGTACGGGCAGTCGTAGTTGCAGCTCGCGAGCGGGCCGCGGTACAGGATCTTCATCGCGGCACGTGCCCGGCCATGGCGGCGCGGACGCCTGCGGAGATGAGCCAGGGCCCGATCGCGTCGGAGTGCGCGAGCCCCTCGGCCGTGAGACGGTGCCCGTCGAGGTGGCCGCTGCCGCGGAGCAGGCTCAGCGCCGGGAAGTCGTCGTCGACGCCGGTGCCGAACCGCGCCCAGTACGCCGCCGGCTCCACCCCCGACGCCCGCAGCAGCGACTTGAGCAGCCAGCGGCGGCGCTGCTCGGTGCCGTCGAGCACGAACCCGACCTCGGCCACGTCGAAGTCCTCCGCCGGCCGCGCCAGGTAGTCGTCCAGAATGCCCCGGACCTGCCGGACACTCACCGCATAGTCGAACGAATAGTGCAGTCCCGTCGTGTACGACCTGGCCCCGCACCCCAGTCCGACCATGCCGTCGTCCTGGCAGCAGTACCCGGGACCGGCGGAATCGCCGATCGGCGCGGCGTCACGCCGCCGGAACGCGCGCATCGACTGCTGCTCGTAGCCCGCGTCGGCGAGCAGGTCGACGGCGTGCCGGTAGAGCCCGAGCCGCTGCGCGTCCCATTCGGGGTCGGGCGTGCCGGGGGCGCGCCGGCCGAGCCCGGTCATCGGCCGCACGTACAGCGGGTACAGGTACAGCTCCTCGGGCCGCCACGTCAGCGCCGTGCGCAGCGACGCGGTCCAGGTGGCGGCGGTCTGGCCGGGGATGCCGTAGATGAGGTCGATGTTCAGCTCGGCCGGACCGGCCGCGCGGATCGTGTCGAGGGCCCGGTCGACCTCGGCGCGACGCTGCGGCCGGCCCGCGGCGTGCGCCTCGGCGTCGAGGAAGCTCTGCACGCCGATGCTGACCCTGGTCGTGCCGCGCTCGACGAGGACCGCGAGCCGGTCGGCGGTCGCCGTGGCGGGCGACGTCTCCACCGACGTCGGCACCGCGCGCAGGTCCGCGCCGGTGGCCCGCTCGACGGTGTCGAACAGCCGGCTCAGCTCGGCCGCCGTCAGGTACGTCGGGGTCCCGCCGCCGATCGCGGCCCGGGCGTAGCTCGCGCCCGGCACGGCGGCGGCGACCCGGCCCGCCTGCCGGGCCAGCTGGTCGAGGTATGCGGTGACCTGCTCGGCGGGCGGCCGCGCCCTGGTGAACAGGTTGCAGAACCCGCACCGCATCTCACAGAACGGCACGTGGACGTAGAGGAACAGCGCGTCCGTCGCCTCCGCCGCCCACACGTCGGCGAGCGCCGGCCGGGGACGCAGCGGCCGGTATGCGGTCTTGTGCGGGTACGCGTACAGGTACCCCTGATACGGAGATCCGAGCATCACCACTCCCCCGGCTCGAGCGTGAACTCGGCGTACGGCACCGTCCACACCACCTCGTGCGCGAAGCGGTGCCCGATGTGCCCGTCCTCGCCGTACGCCGTGCCGTGGTCGCTGCACATGATCACGTGGCACGGCCGGCCGCGGGACGTGACGAGCCCGAACAGCGTCGGCAGGTGCCGGTCGACGTATGCCAGCGCCGCCCCGTGCGACGCGACCGTGTCCTCGGCGGCGCCGGGCAGGTAGTGCCGGTTGGGCTGATGCATGGCGGCGACGTTGACGAACGTGAACAGCGGCCCGTCATCGGGCAGCACCGTCTTGAGCCGCTCGAGCTGCGCCTCGAAGCAGCCCGGGTTGGTGACCCCGAAGTCCCGCGTCCAGTGCGCCTCGTCGAAGAGCCCCGGCAGCACCCCGCCCTGCGCCGACGTCATCGCGAAGAAGCCCACGCCGCCGACGCAGATGGTGTGGTACCCCGCGGCCCGCAACCCGGTGACGACATCACCCTCGTCGAACTCCCACGTGTCCTCGCCGACCGTCGTGCTGCCCGGGAAGCGCGCCGCGAACGGCCGCTCGTGCGGCCCCGGCGTCACCGGTGTCGGCAGGAACCCGCCGAAGAACGCGTGGTGCGCCGCATACGTGAACGACGCCGGCGTGTGCCGCCGCTCCCACTCCCCACCGGGAAGCACCTTCGCCAGGTTGGGCGTCTGCCCGGCCCGCAGCTGCCCGGCCGCGACGTCGTGCCGCAGCGTGTCCAACGTGACGAACAGCAGGTCATGGCTGCCGACAAACCTCTTCACCGCACAGCCCAGCTCTCCGTGGCGCCTCCACGAGCAGCCGCACCCGCCGCTGATTCACCACGCGGAGCCCCCTGCCCGCCGACCGCAACGCCGGAAACGCCCGACCCGGCAACCACAACGCGGGGAACACCCGGCCCAGCGACCACGCCACCCAGAGCACGCTGCCCGGCAAGCACGACATGCGGCAGGCGCGCGGCAACCGTGCCACGGGCGAACGTCCCAGGCAGTGCCGTGACCGTAGCGGGTTCGCTGACCCGGATCGGCGCGCGCACGGTGCCGCCGGCCAGCTGCGGCAAGGCAATCAGCCGCGACGACTCGCGGTCGACCGACTGCGACGGCTGGTCAGCGACGACCTGCGCCTGCACGCCTGCTACCGGAGACGGCGGCGCAGCGGTGACCGAAGGCGACGGGGCGGTGAAGCGGCCGGAGAGGAGGGCGTCGAGCTCGGCGGAGTACGTGTCGCGGCCGGCGACGAGCAGCCCGGGCAGCAGGTCGCCGAACGCGTTGACCTCGGCGACGGCGTGGGTGCCGTGGTCGCGGCCGAACATCAGGTCCACGCCGACGTGCAGGCTGCCGGGGAAGCAGGCCGCCGCCGCCTCGCAGGTGCGCATCGCGGCCGCCCAGTGCTCCTCCCCCACGGCGGCCCGGACGCCGGGCAGGTCGCCGCGGGCGTTGCCCAGGTGCAAATTGGTCATCGGGGACCTGCCGGTGCGCACGACGACGTGGCTGACCCGGCCGGCGACGACGAGCACCCGCAGGTCGAACACGAGCCCGTCGTGCGACGCCTTCGGCAGCCACCGCTCGACGTGCAGGCCGTCGACGGCGAGCCGGTCGACGATCGCGGCGATGGTCCGCTCGTCGGTATACCTGTGCACCCGCAGCTCGTTGTAGAGCTTGTCGCCGTCGAGGGCCGCGGAGGTGTACGCGACGACCCGCCCCCGCTCGCGAGCCCCGCCGAACCCGAGCGCGACGACCCCCGACGCCGACGACCCGTGCGGCGGCTTGACGAACACCCGCCGCCAGCCGCGCTCACGGATCTCCTGGTAGCCGGCCGCGGCGAACGCCTCGGGCACCGCCACGCCCCTGGACCGCAGCAGCGCGTGGCACCGCCGCTTGTCGAACATGACGTCGAGCTCGTCGACCGCGGTCAGCAGCGGCACGCCCCACGCCTCGACCCGGCGGGCCGCCGCGACGAGGCCGCGGTGCCAGGCGGCGAGCCCGACGATCTCGCCGTGCGCGGCCTCGCTCCCCGCGCCCCGCAGCAGCCGGTCGGTCTCGGCGTCCTCCCCCGGTGACTCCAGCCGGATCCAGCTCGACCCGCCGCCGTCGACCCGCGCGCCGGCGCAGACGTCGCGCCAGCTCACGACCGTGGGCTCGGGGAGTCCCGCGGCGACGGCCGCGTCGCGGAACAGCCTGACCCGCCGGTTGCCGGGAACGCCGACGACGGTGATGGCGGTCATTCCGACACTGCCGTGTAGCGCTCGCCGTCGTCCTCCTCCTGCTGGTCGGACAGGTCGACGTCGACGCCGGGCAGCTCGGCCCGGAGCCGGTCGGCAAGCTCGGCCGAGACGAAGTGGTGGGACAGGTCGAGCCGTCGCAGGTGGGTCAGCGGCTGGCCGAGCAGGAGCGCCTCGGCGCCCCGGTCGGAGAGGATGCCGAGGGACAGGTCGAGCTCCTCGAGGCGGGGCACGACGGGCGCGCCGGCGAGCGCGGCCGCGACCTGGTCGGCGATCTCGGCGTTGCGCAGCGCGAGCCGGCGCAGCCGCGGCATGCCCGAGCCGCTGAGGACCGGCGTCAGGTCATCGACGGTGATGTCGCCGCCATACTCGCTGACGCCGAGCCACAGCTCCAGGTCGGTCAGCGCCGGCAGGTGCGAGTCGACGACGCCGCGGAGGAAGGCCGCGGGCAGGCCGCCGCTCTCCACCGCCAGCTCACGCAGGCGCATGTGCCGCACCGGCGACAGCTGCAGCCCGTCGGCGCCGCGGATGCGCAGGATCTCCAGCCCCGGGAACGCGGCGAGCAGCGGCGCCACGTCGGTGTGGTTGATCCAGGAGATCTCGCACTCCTCGCCGGTCATCTCGCCGATGAACAGCGCCCGCAGGTGCGGCAGGCGGGCGCGGGCGGCGATGAGCAGGTGCAGGGGCGGCGCGGTGTCATACGCCTCGCCCCACTGGCCGATGACGAACGCGTGGATGGACTCGCCGCCGACGACGTCGAGGCACCGGTCGAGGGTGGAGCCGAACACCTCCTCGCTGTCCTCATAGTCCGTCTCGATCCGCCACGCGACGGCGCTGCGCGGGGTGCCAGCCCGGTCCAGCTTGTCGACGACGCCGGGCCCGAACTGCATCACCGGAAGCCCGGCGAACGTCGTGATGTGCCTCATGCGCGGGACCCTAACAGGACCCCCCGACATTTCCCGGCGACCGGCGGGGCAGCTGCGGCGCGGCGAACCGCCAACCCTGCGTGAGCAGCTCGTCGCAGGCCGCAAGCGCCGTGCGCAGTCGCATCCGGTACGTCCCGGTCAGCTCGATCCACGGGACCCGGCCGGCGGCGAGCTCGGTGCGGAACCGGTCGGTCATCCACCCGCGTAGATGCTCGCCGTCACGCATCCCGTCGTCCTCGAAGGGCACGTCGTCGTCGGGGGTCAGCAGGTACAGCGCGGGCTCGCGGGCGGCGGCGCGGACCTCCGGCGAGGCGGAGCCGAGGTAACGCTCCTCCCAGACGGCGGTGGCGAACGCGTCGGTGTCGCAGATGAGCAGCGGCCCGCCGGCCCGGGCCGCGGCGTCCTCCGCGGCGTTCTGCTCGCGCACGACGGTCAGGAAGTCCTCGCGGTCCCAGACGAGGTCCTCGACCTTGACGCCGGCGGCCATCTTCAGCTCGGTGAGGGTCCGCCCGTACTCCGGGACCCAGCGCGTGCCGGCGAACGCTCCGCCGCGCAGTCTGAGCTGGGCGGCGAGCGCCCGCGCGAGGGTGGTGGTGCCGGTCGACTCGGCGCCGACGACGACCACCCGCCGGGCCAGCCAGCCGCGTACGGGAGGGGCCAGGAACGCCCAGTTGGCCACCGGATCGGCGCGGACGGCCGTGCCCGAGACCGGCACACCGCGCCTCGACGGGTCGACCGGGACGTGCCGCGCGTCGAACCGTCGGGCGAGCTCATCGCCGTACAACTCGGACGAAAAAACCAGGTCGACCTGCACCGGACCGACGGCCCCGCGGAAGACCTCGTAGTGCGCCTGCCAGATGTCGGGGTCGTCGTAGTCGATCGGCAGGTCGCAGTACACGCCGGCGAAGCGCACGTGCGGGCTGGCCGAATGGACCTCGCGCAGCCAGTCGAGGCGGGTCTCGAGCGGGATGGACTCGGTGCTCGATGGTGCGACGACGACGGTGACCCGGTCGCATGTACGGGCAGCGGTGTCGATGAGCAGGTGGTGCCCGGCGTGCGGCGGGTAGAACTTGCCGACGACGAGGCCGTGGGTCACGCCGGCACCGTCTCGCGCCGCGGGTCGAGGGCCTGCCGCCACGCGCGCAACCCCAGGACGCACAGGGCGAGGAAGGCGAGGTAGAGCACCGCGGTGAGCCACAGGTCCTTGTACCCGTAGAGCGGCACGTAGACGACGTCGACCGCGATCCACAGCCACCAGCTCTCGACGAGCCGGCGGGTCTGTCCGTAGGTCGCGAGCAGGGAGAGAGCGGTGGTCGCGGCGTCCGGCCACGGCACGGTCGAGCTGGTGAAACGGTCGAGGTACCACCACAACGCCACGGTGAGCGACACACCGGCGACAGCGAGTGCACCCCATTCGACGCGGGTCGTGCGACGGACTACCGTCGTGGCACCCGGACGCCACCGCCACCAGCCGTAGGCGCCGAGCACCACATAGACCACCTGAAGCCAGGCGTCGCCGTAGAGGCCGACGTGCCAGAACGCGACCATGAGCAGCAGCACGTTGGCGATGCCGATGGGCCAGTTCGCGATGTGCTGCCGCACGACCAGCCAGACCGTGACCAGCCCCGTCAGGAACCCCAGCAGCTCCGCCCATGTGGTGGGGGCGCCGAAAGCGTGGAAGGCGGTGGATGTGAGCCAGTCGAGCACGATGTCCCCTACCCTGTCCGAATGGTTCTGGAAGTTGCACTCATCGACGTGCTCGCCGGTCGCGAGGACGAGTTCGCCGCCGCGTACAGCAAGGCACACACGCTGCTCGCGACCACCCCCGGCTGCCGGTCCGTGCGCATGACACGCGGCGTCGAGTCACCGACCCGGTTCGTGCTGCTGGTGGAGTGGGACTCGGTCGACGCGCACCTGGACAACTTCCGCGCCACCGACCGCTTCACGCAGTGGCGCGGGCTGCTCGGGCCGTTCTTCAACGGCGCTCCGACCGTCGAGCACTTCGTCGACGTGCCCGCCTGACCGGTCAGTCGCCGGCCTTTTTCCACACGGTGAAGTCGAGGTACGTGGTGTAGAGCTGGCCGCTGACGACGGCCTCGCCGGACCGGGGCGTGAACCAGCCGAACCGCTGGTCGCCGGTGCGGACGCAGACCTTCGTGGTGGGCAGCAGCGCGCTGAGCAGGACCCGGTCGCCCCACTGGGCGGCCGGGACCGCCGAGCAGACGGCGAGGGTCGGCGTAACCAGGACGGGGGCGAAGGCCGCGCCGCCCACGGCGGTCAGCCCGAGCGCGCCGGCGGCCATGTCGGCGCCGGACGCCTGCTTGGCGCCGTTGTCGAAGTCGAACGTCTCGTCGGGCTGCCCCGCGAGGACGGTCATCCGCACGGTGCCGGCGCGCAGCACGTCGGTGACGGTGCCCTCCGGCACGGGGCTGGTCACGACGGCGCTCGGGTCGGGGGTGCCGGCGCTGAGCGCGGGCACGGGCGATCCGTTGGCGTCGAGGCTCGGGGACCCTGTGCCCCCCGCAGTGGCCCCGGCGGTGGCCCCGGACCCGGCCGGCGTCGTCGCCTCGGTCAGCGGCGCGGTGGCGGCACGGTTCTCACCGGTCGGCGTCTGCGTGTCGCCGGACGACTTCCGGGTGGCGAGCACCCCGCCCACCGCCGCGGCGAGGAGCACGATCAGGCCGATGACCAGGGCGGCGATCCGCCAGCGGCGGCTGTGCGCCTCCGGGGGCGGCTCGGTGGCCGCGACCGGCGGCACTTCCTGCGGTGCCTCCTGCGGCGCCCGCTGCTCTTCCTTCGGGGGAGTCGCCTGCCTGGGGACGATCGCGTAGGCCGAGGTCGGCCAGCCGGACCCGCCGTCGAGCGGCGAGTCCGACATCCAGCCACGCCGGCTGCGGGGTCGCGGCGGCGACCCGTTGACCTGGTCGTGGCTCGGCTCCGTCGGCGGATCCTGCCGTGGGGGGTGTCCCGGCTCCATGCAGCGCGTCCTTCTGGTCCTGGCGTCGGTGCAGATCGTGCACTTGCGCACGGCACTCGTGCACTCGCCCGGGCAGAGTATCGCTGACAGCCCGCGTCTCGCGCCACGGCTGATGGCGTTGATGACCCACCGTTCGGGTGCCCGCCTGCACCCGCTCGGGTCGCCTGGTCAGCGCGCCAGCATCTGCGCGACCGCGGTCGCCCCCGACGCCGCGTACCAGCCGCTGACCGCGAGTACCGCCAGCACGGCGGCGGCGGCGAAGATGCCCGCGGCCTCGGTCGTCGACCGGCGCAGCGAGCGGCCGCGGCGGTGCCGTGGTCCCTGTTCGGCCACGTCGGCGGCCGCAATGATCATGGTGATGTCACGGCGCCCCAGGCCCGGCCGGCCGATGCAGTGTCGCCCTTGTGTCATGTTCGCCCCGCTATGTCGTCTTCCTCAGCACGGAGGTTATCTTCGCAAATGCCGTTTTCCGCGCCGTACACGCCGGAGATCACCTGACCGGTGCGCGGCGGGTCCGTCCGCTCTGCTGTGATGGGCGGATGAGGATGGTGGGGCTGACCGGCGGCATCGGCGCCGGTAAGAGCGCCGTGGCGGAGCGGCTGGCCGCCCTCGGCGCCGTGATCATCGACGCGGACCGGCTGGCGCGCGAGGTCGTGGAGCCCGGCACGCCCGGCCTGGCCGCGGTCGTCGAGGCGTTCGGCGACGGCGTGCTCACCGCGGACGGCGCGCTCGACCGGGCCGCGATGGCGAGCCGGATCTTCGGCTCCGACGAGGCGCGCGCGACGCTGGAGGGCATCGTGCACCCCCTCGTCCGGGCACGGACGGCCGAGCTGGTCGCGGCCGCGCCTGACGGCGCCGTCGTCGTCAACGATGTGCCACTCCTCGTCGAGAAGCAGATGTCGCGCCTGTACGAGACGGTGGTCATCGTGTTCGCCTCGCTTCCCACGCGGCTGGACCGGCTGGTGCGGTTGCGCGGGATGACGCCCGAGGAGGCCCGGGCCCGGATCGCGGCGCAGGCGACGGACGAGCAGCGGCGGGCGGTCGCGGACGTCTCGATCGTCAACGACGGCACACCGGCCGAGCTGGACGCGGCGGTCGCGGCGGCTTGGCCCTTGATCGCCGGCGCCGCCTGACGTCTGCGCCCCTGACGCAGGGGCGCTCGCGGCGGCCGGTCGCGCGTGTCGCGCGATCCATCCACGGTGCGCTCGCCGACCGTGACGGGCCGGGGCAGCAACCTGGCGCCGGGAGGGCCGGACCGAGTAAATGGCCGGCCTGCTCTCCGGTCGGCCGCCGCGAGCGGCCTACAGCTCTACGGTAGTCCGGTGATCTTCCCCACACAATCGCCAGGTTGAATACGATCAACCACCCAGGGCGAGGAACCCGAAAGTTGTCATACCCCCCGCGTACGGTTGGGGTCATGGCGCTCGACATTCCCCGCTTGGACAACCGCTTCGAGGTGGTCAGCGAATACGTTCCGTCCGGCGACCAGCCCGCCGCCATCGAGCAGCTGGCGCGTCGCATCCGGTCCGGCGAGCGGCACTCGGTGCTGCTCGGCGCGACCGGCACCGGCAAGAGCGCGACGACCGCATGGCTCGTCGAGCGGCTGCAGCGCCCGACGCTCGTGCTCGCCCACAACAAGACCCTCGCAGCGCAGCTGGCCACAGAGTTCCGCGGCCTCATGCCCAACAACGCGGTCGAATACTTCGTCAGCTACTACGACTACTACCAGCCCGAGGCCTACATCCCGCAGACCGACACCTACATCGAGAAGGACTCGTCGGTCAACGAGGAGGTCGAGCGGCTGCGCCACTCCGCGACGATGAGCCTGCTGACCCGCCGCGACGTCATCGTGGTCGCGACCGTCTCCGCGATCTACGGTCTGGGCACGCCCGAGGAGTATCTGGACCGGGCCGCCAAGGTGACCGTCGGGCAGGAGCTCGAGCGCGACAAGCTGCTGCGGCGGCTGGTCGACATCCAGTACACGCGCAACGACCTCGCGTTCAACCGTGGCACGTTCCGGGTCCGCGGCGACACGCTGGAGATCATCCCCGCCTATGAGGAGCTCGCGATCCGGATCGAGTTCTTCGGCGACGAGATCGAGCGCCTGTCCTACCTGCACCCGCTGACCGGCGACGAGATCCGCCAGGTCGACCAGCTGATGATCTTCCCCGCGACGCACTACGGCGGTGGCCCCGAGCGCATGGAGCGGGCGATCTCGCAGATCGAGGTGGAGCTGGAGGAGCGCCTCGCCGAGCTCGACCGCGAGGGCAAGCTGCTGGAGGCCCAGCGGCTGCGCATGCGCACCACGTATGACATCGAGATGATGCGCCAGGTCGGCTTCTGCAACGGCATCGAGAACTACTCCCGCCACATCGACGGCCGCGAGGCGGGCAGCCCGCCGCACTGCCTGCTCGACTACTTCCCCGACGACTTCCTCACCGTCATCGACGAGTCGCACGCCACCGTGCCGCAGATCGGCGGCATGTATGAGGGCGACGCCTCACGGAAGCGGACACTCGTCGAGCACGGGTTCCGACTGCCCAGCGCTCAGGACAACCGGCCGCTGCGCTTCGACGAGTTCGAGGAGCGGGTCGGCCAGACCGTCTACCTGTCGGCGACCCCCGGCCCGTGGGAGCTCGGCCGCACGCAGGGCGAGTTCGTCGAGCAGGTCATCCGCCCGACCGGCCTCGTCGACCCGCAGGTCATCGTCAAGCCCACCAAGGGCCAGATCGACGATCTCATGCACGAGATCAACCAGCGGGTCGAGCTCGACGAGCGGGTCCTCGTCACCACCCTGACGAAGAAGATGGCCGAGGACCTCACCGACTACCTGCTGGAGCACGGCATCCGCGTGCGCTACCTGCACTCCGAGGTCGACACCCTGCGCCGCGTCGAGCTGCTGCGCGAGCTGCGGCGCGGCGAGTTCGACGTGCTCGTCGGCATCAACCTGCTCCGCGAGGGCCTCGACCTGCCCGAGGTGAGCCTGGTCGCGATCCTCGACGCCGACAAGGAAGGCTTCCTGCGCTCCGGCACCAGCCTCATCCAGACCATCGGCCGCGCCGCACGTAACGTCTCCGGCCAGGTCCACATGTATGCCGACAAGATGACCCCGTCGATGGCCCTCGCCATCGACGAGACCAACCGGCGCCGCGACAAGCAGATCGCCTACAACCTCGCCAACGGCATCGACCCCCAGCCGCTGCGCAAGAAGCTCGGCGACATCCTCGACGACATCTACCGCGAGGCCGAGGACACCGCCGGCGCCGTCGTCGGCCACGGTCCGGGCGGCGCCATCACCGTCGGCGGCGGCCGCCAGATGAGCCGCGGCAAGTCCCCCGAGAACACCCGCGCCCGCCAGAAGGGCGGCGGCACGAAGGGCACCGCCGGCGCCGCCACCCCAGCCCGCGCGGGCATGGCCCGCGCCGAGCTCGCCACCCTCATCCAGGAGCTCAACGACCAGATGCTCGGCGCCGCCCGCGAGCTGCAGTTCGAGCTCGCCGCCCGCCTCCGCGACGAGGTCTCCGAACTCAAGAAGGAACTCCGCGCCATGGATGTAGCTGGCGTCAAGTAACCACCCACCCACCCACCCACCCACCCACCCCGTCCCCGGCACCGCGTGCAGCGGCTCCACACCTACCGGAGCCGCTGCACGCCACGGCCTCCCAGGCCCGCACGCAGGCAGCACCCGCACCGACCAGCGCCCCCGCCTGCCGCCGTCCGCGGCAGCGGGCGGGGCCAGCTGCGGACGGGGCCAGCGGCGGGCGGGGCCAGCCGCGGACGGGGCCAGCCGCGGACGGGGCCAGCCGCGGACGGGGCCAGCGGCGGGCGGCGCTCCACACCCACCGACGACACCGCCTGGTGCCACGATGTCAGGGGCGACGGTGGGCACGGCGACCATCGGCAGACAGCACGTCCGCGCCCGTTCAGAGCCGCCCCACACCACCGCCTCCGGCTACACGCGGGCAACGCTCACTCCCACCAGCGGCACCCGCCCGCCGTCTTCGGCGGGCAGCACTTCGCGCCTACCGAACCCAGCCACCTAGCGCACTCGGCAGGCAGGCAGCACATCCACACCTACCGGACCCGCCGCACAGCACCACCTCCGGCCGCACGCGGGCAACGCCCCACACCCACCAGCGACACCCACCCACCATCGTCGGCAGGCAGCACTTCGCGCCTACCGGAGACGCCACCCACCCGGGCGCGGACCCTGTTGCCACCAACTGCGGCTGCATGCAGGCAGCGCTCGACGCCACCGAGAGCGCCGTCCGTCTGCCGCCACCCATCGCGCCCGTCGGCCGCAACCCCGCCCAGCCGGCAATGCCGTCAACGACCGGCACGGAGCTTTCCACCGCTGTCTCCGACTGCAGCTCCACTCCCACCGCAGGCGCTGCCCACCCAGGCGTGGACCTGCCCGTCGCCATCTCCGGCTGCACGCGGGCAGCACAGGGCGGGTTGGCGGTATTGCCCCCCGACTCCGCCCTCACAAGGATCCAGCTTCGTCGTTCAGTGCTGCCACACCGCCGGTGGTCTCAGAACCAGCGCAAGTCCCTCGAATGGCTAAACCTCGCCCTCGCCGGCGACTGTAGATCTGAGGCGTCCGGGGTGATCACCGTCTGGGACGATGCGCCGCCACCCCGACTCACGACTCCACACAGACGTCGATCAATGCAATAATTTGCACCTTTTGCGCCATAGATTTTTCGCTATCCACCTACAAAATGATCTCTGAAAATGTGGGCGGATCGCGCAGCGTCGATGCGAGCCGACGCGCCAGCGGGTGCCCCCGCGATGACTGCAAGACCAGCGACGGCGTGGATGCACCAGGTGGCGCTCTCGTGCGCTGACCAGGTGAGGACGGCGGCTGGGGAACATCACCGCGACCGCGGCGCGGGCGGCACTCACGCCACCGTGGACGCGCAGGTGAAGTCCGTACGTGGCACGGCCGAAGCGCGCCCGAAATGCGCCACACCCACGCACAAGGCGGGGCCGAACAAAGCCCCCCGGAGCCGACCGTGTGGTCCGCGGACAGCGCCGTGCCTGGTGGGAACGGCGGGAACGGGAGAGGCCCCGTAGCCGAATCCGGCTACGGGGCCTCTCCTATGTTCTGCGAGCCGTCAGCTCTTGCCGCCGGCCAGCTTCTCGCGCAGGGCCGCGAGGGCCTCGTCCGTCGCGAGGGTGCCTGCCGGCTCCTCCGGGGCGCGAGCCGCCGTCGGGGTCGACGAGGTGACCGGGCCGCTGCTCGTCGCGCCGGCCGCGGCAGTGGCGGCGGGCTCGGCGGCGTCGGCCTGGCGGGCCGTCTGCACCTGCTTGGTGTGGGCCTCCCAGCGCTGGCGGGCCTCAGCGTACTGCTGCTCCCACGCCTCACGCTGCTTCTCGAAGCCGGCCATCCACTCGGCGGTCTCCGGGTCGAAGCCCTCCGGGTAGATGTAGTTGCCCTGCTCGTCGTACGTGGCCGACATGCCGTAGAGGGTCGGGTCGAAGTGCTCCTCGCCCTCGACGAAGCCCTCGTTGGCCTGCTTGAGCGACAGCGAGATCCGGCGACGCTCGAGGTCGATGTCGATGACCTTGACCATGACGTCGGAGCCGACCTGCACGACCTGCTCCGGGATCTCCACGTGGCGCTCGGCCAGCTCGGAGATGTGCACCAGGCCCTCGATGCCGTCGTCGACGCGGACGAACGCACCGAACGGAACGAGCTTGGTGACCTTGCCCGGGACGATCTGCTGGATCGCGTGGGTGCGCGCGAACTGGCGCCACGGGTCTTCCTGGGTCGCCTTCAGCGACAGGGAGACGCGCTCACGGTCCAGGTCGACGTCGAGCACCTCGACCTCGACCTCCTGGCCGACCTCGACAACCTCGGACGGGTGGTCGATGTGCTTCCAGGACAGCTCGGACACGTGCACCAGGCCGTCGACGCCACCGAGGTCGACGAACGCACCGAAGTTGACGATCGAGGACACGACGCCCTTGCGGACCTGGCCCTTCTGCAGCTTGTGCAGGAACTCGGTGCGCACCTCGGACTGGGTCTGCTCGAGGTAGGCCCGGCGGGACAGGACCACGTTGTTGCGGTTCTTGTCCAGCTCGATGATCTTCGCCTCGAGCTCGCGCCCCACGTACGGCTGCAGGTCGCGGACCCGGCGCATCTCGACCAGGGACGCCGGCAGGAAGCCACGGAGCCCGATGTCGAGGATGAGACCACCCTTGACCACCTCGATGACGGAGCCGCGAACGATCCCGTCGTCTTCCTTGATCTTCTCGATCGTGCCCCACGCCCGCTCGTACTGCGCGCGCTTCTTCGAGAGGATCAGACGCCCTTCCTTGTCCTCCTTCTGAAGGACCAGGGCTTCGATGTGGTCACCGACCGACACGACCTCAGCAGGGTCGACATCATGCTTGATCGACAACTCGCGCGAGGGGATGACACCCTCGGTCTTGTAGCCGATGTCGAGCAGGACCTCGTCCCGGTCGACCTTGACGACGGTGCCTTCGACGATGTCGCCGTCGTTGAAGTACTTGATGGTCTCGTCGATCGCGGCGAGGAACGCCTCATCGGACGCGAGTTCGTCGACGACCTTGTTGCTGCTGGCGCTCGAGGTGGCCTCGATGCTGCTCGTCATGTGGGTTGTTGCTCCGGTCGGTGGGTGACTTCGGTGGACCTGCGCTCCCGCGGACCATCGTCGGGGCACAACCCGCCTGTCGCAGTGCAGGATCAGTGCATTGGAAGCTCAGGATGTGTCAGACGATCGTGAGCCTGCTCCATGCCGAGGCGCACAACCCACGAGTGCACCGATCAGCCTACCCTGCGCAATACCACATGGTCCAACCCTCCCCCAGACCCGATCCGCCGACTTTTGCGGGGCCTACCGTTGCAGTCCATGGAAACGTCACCAGACGCAGGCGTCACACGACGCGCAGTGAACCCAGCCGAGAGCCGCCGCGCGAGCCGGGGCTGGTGGGACGCTGACGCCGACGCCTACCAGGCCGAACACGGCGCGTTCCTCGGTGACGCCGACTTCGTCTGGTGCCCGGAAGGCCTGCGCGAGGCCGACGCCCGGCTGCTCGGCGACGTCACCGGCAAGGACGTCCTGGAGATCGGCTGCGGCGCGGCATCGTGCTCGCGCTGGCTGCACACCCAGGACGCGCGGGTCATCGCCAGCGACCTGTCGGCCGGCATGCTGCGGCACGCCGCCGCCGGAAACACCCGATCGGGTGTAAAAGTGCCGCTCCTGCAGGCAGACGCCACGGCCCTGCCGTTCGCCGAAGGCGTATTCGACATCGTGTGCACCGCGTTCGGCGCCGTGCCGTTCGTCGCCGACTCCGGTCGCGTCATGCGGGAGGTGTACCGCGTGCTGCGCCCCGGTGGCCGCTGGGCCTTCTCGATCACCCATCCGATGCGGTGGGTGTTCCTGGACGACCCGGGCGAGGGCGGCCTGGTCGCGGTGCACTCCTACTTCGACCGCCGCGCCTACGTCGAGGAGGACGAGGCACACGTCCCGACGTACGTCGAGCAGCACCGCACCCTCGGCGACCGCATCCGCGAGCTCGTCACGGCCGGCTTCGTCCTCAACGACCTCATCGAGCCCGAGTGGCCAGACGACCACAAGGGCACCTGGGGCCAGTGGAGCCCCCTGCGCGGCAAGATCTTCCCCGGCACCGCCATCTTCATCGCCACCAAGCCGACCTGACCGCGCCTCGGCCGCGCCACCGCGCCCGCGCCAGCAGTCCGCGAGTCGGTCCAACCCCCACAAAATGCTGATATTTCCGGTTTAGCGGGCGCGGAGCGCCTGATAAACCGGAAATAAAGGTCCCTCGCGAGCGCAAGCGCCGTGGAACCGGAAGAGAGGACCCGTCGAAATCAGCGTAAGACGGGTATTCGGGAGAAAGAGGGCGCCGAGCGGTCCACCGTACGGGCGAAGGCGGCGAGCGGAACGACGGAGGGCGCACGTGGACCGCGATCCGCCCGTTGGTGGAACGTGGAAGTCGAGGAGGTAGGGCGACCGACCGCCTCGTCGTCCACGGGGCGTGGAGGAGCCGGGCGTTGACCGGCCCGGCCATACCGAGCCGCTCAGCGACCGAACAGCCAAGTCGAGCCGTCAGTCCAGCAGCCGAGCTGAGCCGTCGAGCCAGGCAGCCGACCAAAGCCGCCGAACCGGAGGCACGCGAGCAGGCGAGCACGGCGGCGGAGCGTCCCGGCGGCTCGGTGCCGGTGTCGGCCCGTGGACGGGGCGACACCGGCGGTGCGAGACGACGCGATCAGAGGTCAGAGGTCAGGGGCCAGTGGGACAGCGGTCAGTGGACGGGGATCAGTGGTCGGCGGCGTTCCAGTCGCGGCCTGAGCCGACCGAGACGCCCAGCGGGACGTCCAAGGGGTAGGCCTCGCCCATCTGCTGGCGGACGAGGGCCTCGACGGCGTCGTGCTCGCCTGGGGCGACCTCGAACACCAGCTCGTCGTGGACCTGCAGGAGCATGCGGGACCGCAGGCCGGCCTCGCGCAGGGCTGCGTCCACGTGGAGCATGGCGACCTTGATGATGTCGGCGGCGGAGCCCTGGATGGGGGCGTTGAGGGCCATGCGCTCGGCCATCTCGCGCCGCTGGCGGTTGTCGCTGTTGAGGTCGGGCAGGTAGCGGCGGCGGCCGAGGACGGTCTCGGTGTAGCCGTCGCGGCGGGCCTGGACGACGATCTGGCGCAGGTAGTCGCGGACGCCGCCGAACGTGGCGAAATACTCCTCCATGAGGACCGTGGCCTCGGCGGGGGTGATGCCGAGCTGCGAGGCGAGACCGTAGGAGGACAGGCCGTAGGCGAGGCCGTAGTTCATGGCCTTGATCTTGCGGCGCTGGTCGGGGACGACCTCGTCGGCGGGGATCGAGAAGACCGACGAGGCGGTCGCGGCGTGGAAGTCGAAGCCCGAGTTGAAGGCCTCGATCAACGCCTCGTCCTTCGACAGGTGGGCCATGATCCGCATCTCGATCTGGCTGTAGTCGGCGGTGAGCAGGGACTCGAAGCCTTCGCCGACGATGAAGGCGCGGCGGATCTGCCGGCCGTCCTCGGTGCGGATGGGGATGTTCTGCAGGTTGGGGTCGGTGCTGGAGAGCCGGCCGGTGGCCGCGACGGTCTGGTAGTAGGTGGTGTGGATGCGGCCGTCGTCGCTGACCGACTTGAGCAGGCCGTCGACGGTGGTCTTGAGCTTGGCCCAGTCGCGGTGGCTCAGCAGGTGCGCCAGCAGCGGGTGCTCGGTCTGCTTGTGCAGATTCTGCAGCGCCTCGGCGTCGGTGGTGTAGCCGGTCTTGATGCGCTTGGTCTTCGGCAGGCCGAGCTCGTTGAACAGGATCTCCTGCAGCTGCTTGGGCGAGCCGAGGTTGAACTCCCGGCCGATCACCTCATAGGCGCCCTGCGCCGCGGCCTTGACGTTGCTGGCGAACTTCGACTCCAGCTCGCTGAGATAGTCGGTGTCGGCGGCGATGCCGACCCGCTCCATCTCCGCGAGCACGGTGACCAGCGGCAGCTCGACCTCGGCGAGCAGGCGGGCGGAGGAGTCGCCGTCGCGCCGCAGCTCCTCGGCGATCGCGTCGGCGAGGTCGAGGGTGGCGCGGGCGCGGAGCATCAGATTCTCCTCCGCCTCTCCCGTGTTGCCACCCAGGCCGTCCAGGGCGAGCTGGCCGGTGTCGGGGGCGTCGACCCGCAGCTCGCGCTTGAGGTAGCGCAGCGCCAGGTCGTTGAGGTCGTAGGAGCGCTGGTCGGGGCGGGCCAGATAGGCCTCGAGCGCGGTGTCGCTGGCGACGCCCTCGAGCGCCCAGCCGCGGGCGCCGAACGCGAGCCGGGCCGGCTTCACGTCGTGCAGCACCTTGAGCCGGTCAGCGGCGGCGAGCCACTCCCCCACGGCCGCGTCGTCGGCGGCGTCGAGCTCGGTCGGGTCGAACCAGGCGGCCGGGCCGCCGGCGACGGCGAGGCCGATGCCGGTGACCTCGCCGGTGCCGCGGCCGAACTTGCCGGCGACGGCGACGCCGACGCGGGTGCCGGCCGGCGCGTGCTCGGTGAGCCAGGCGCCGACGCCCTCGCGCAGGACCGTGCCGGACAGGTCGAAACCGCTCTCCGCCTCGGGCTCCACGGCGTCGAGATACTGGTAGAGCCGGTCGCGCAGGATACGGAACTCCAGGGCGTCGAAGACCTGGTGGACGGCCTCTCGGTCCCAGCCGCGCCAGTGCAGCTCGTCGGGGGTGATCGGCAGCTCGAGGTCGTCGACGAGCCCGTTGAGCTCATAGTTGCGCATGACGTCGGCGAGGTGGGCGCGCACATTCTCGCCGGCCTTGCCCTTGATCTCGTCGACCCGGGCGATGATCCCGTCGAGGTCGCCGAACTGCAGGATCCACTTGGCGGCGGTCTTGTCGCCGACGCCGGGGACGCCGGGGAGGTTGTCGCTGTCCTCGCCGACGAGCGCCGCCTTCGCCCGGTAGAGCGACGGCGGGATGCCATAGCGCTCCTCGACCTTGGCCGGCGTCATGCGGTCCATCTCGGAGACGCCGCGCTTGAGATAGAGCACCGTCACGAGGCCGGTGACCAGCTGGAACGCGTCGCGGTCGCCGGTGATGATCGAGGTGGGGATGCCCTGCGCGGCGGCCTCCCGGGCGAGGGTGGCGATCACGTCGTCGGCCTCGTAACCCGGCTTCTCGATGAAGGGGATCCGCAACGCGTTGAGGACCTCCTTGATCAGGTCGAGCTGGCCGGAGAACTCCGGCCGGGTCGTCGAGCGGTTGGCCTTGTATTCCGCATACTTCTCCAGGCGGAAGGTCTGGCGCGACACATCGAAGGCGACCGCCACATGCGTGGGCTTCTCGTCCCGCAACATGTTGATCAGCATCGACGTGAAGCCGAAGACGGCGTTGGTCACCTGCCCCGTCTTCGTGGAGAAGTTCTCCGCGGGGAGGGCGAAGAACGCCCGGTAGGCGAGGGAGTGCCCGTCGAGCAGCAGGAGCCTGGTGTCCTCTGTTGAACCCGTCACATCCTTGAGCCTAGTCGGGGGGTATGACAGTTCCCCGCGGAGACCCCGCGCCGTGACGCGACAAACCGATTCCCGCGACGGTTGCGAACAGGAAGATTACGACTGCGCAACTTCCTGGGGCGTGTTGCCCCGAAGGCCTAGTGCCAGCACCCGAGTTTCATTAGGTTCTGCCCCTATCAGCGTCTTGGCATCTAGGCGCAACCACGCCTACCGCGCTGTAAAAAGGAGACAGGTGATGATCCGCCCCAACCTCGCATGGCGCTCGGTCGCCGTGCTGAGCGCTGCCGTCCTGGCACTCAGTGCATGTGGTGACGATGCAGATAAGCCCAGCACCGGCGCAACCACCGGCGGTGCCGCCCCTGGCGACGGCGTTCTGAAGATCGGCACCATCCTGCCGCAGACCGGCTCGCTGGCGTTCCTCGGCCCCCCGGAGTTCGCGGGCGTCGACGTCGCGATCAAGGAGATCAACGCCAACGGTGGCGTCCTGGGCAAGCCCGTCACGATCCAGCACATGGACTCGGGCGACACCTCCACGGACATCGCCACCCAGTCGGTCAACAAGCTGCTCACGGACAAGACCGACGTCATCATCGGTGCCGCCTCGTCGTCCGTCTCGCTGTCCGTGATCGACAAGATCACCGGCGCGGGCGTGGTCCAGATCTCGCCGGCCAACACGTCGACGGCGCTGACCACTTACAACGACAAGGGTCTCTACTTCCGGACCGCCCCGCCGGACACGCTGCAGGGCCGCGTCCTCGGTGACCTGATCGTCCAGGACGGCAACGCCACCACCGGCATGCTGGTCCTCAACGACTCCTACGGCACCGGCCTCGCCGAGAACGCCAAGGCGGAGATCGAGAGCGGCGGCGGCAAGGTCGCCGTGTCGGTGACCTACGACCCGAAGGCCGCGGACTTCTCGGCCGACGTCGCGAAGATCAAGGCTGCCAACCCGGACGCCATCGCCATCATCGGCTTCGACGAGACCAAGAAGATCGTCCCCAAGCTGATCGAGGCCGGTCTCAAGACCAAGAAGTGGTACTTCGTGGACGGCAACATCGCCGACTACTCGAAGGACTTCGCCCCCGGCACGCTGAAGGGCTACAAGGGCACCCAGCCCGGCGCCGCGACCAAGGA
Organism: Dactylosporangium sp. NPDC006015; assembly: GCF_040614215.1. Classification (NCBI taxonomy): domain Bacteria; kingdom Bacillati; phylum Actinomycetota; class Actinomycetes; order Micromonosporales; family Micromonosporaceae; genus Dactylosporangium; species Dactylosporangium sp. NPDC006015. Next base: position 38,548 of record NZ_JBEXUD010000031.1, on the reverse strand, counting down.
CGACTTCAAGAAGCGCGCCCTTGAGATCAACAAGGACCTGAAGGACTGGAACTACGCCGTCGAGTCCTACGACGCCACCATCCTCGCGGCCCTCGCGGCCCTCGAGGCCGGCAGCGACAACCCGGCCGAGATCGCGAAGCACCTGATCACCGTCTCCAAGGGCGGCGAGAAGTGCACGGACTTCAAGTCCTGCGCGGACCTGATCAAGCAGAAGAAGGACATCGACTACGACGGCCTGAGCGGCCCGATCTCCTTCAACGACGCCGGCGACCCGGCCGAGGCCACCATCGGTGTCTACACCTACGACGAGAACAACAAGCTCACGTCGGACGTGAAGTACCAGAACGGCAAGATCTGATCTGAATAGGCAAAAGGGCCCCACCGCGGAAGCGGTGGGGCCCTTTTCCATAGGTGCACCACACAAAGAAATCCCGCGCCTGCCGAAGAACAAACGGCAGGCGCGGGAATCCAAAAACGATGGTTCAGGCGCGAGCGAGCGTACCCAGGTACAACTCGATCACCCGCGGGTCGTTGATCAGATCCTGACCGGACGCCGTGTAGGCATTGCGGCCCTGATCGAGGACGTATCCCCGGTCGCAGATCTGCAGGCAACGGCGGGCGTTCTGCTCGACCATCACGACCGTCACGCCGGTCGAGTTGATCTGCTTGGTCCGGAAGAACACCTCGTCCTGCAGCGCCGGCGAGAGGCCCGCTGAGGGCTCGTCCAGCAGCAGCACGGTCGGCTCCATCATGAGCGCGCGGGCCATGGCGACCATCTGCCGCTCACCGCCCGACATGAGCCCGGCCCGCTGCTTGCGCCGCTCGGCCAGGGTCGGGAAGAGCTGGGTCACGAAGTCGAAGCGCTCCTTGTACCGCTTCGGCTTCAGGAACGTGCCCATCTGCAGGTTCTCTTCGATGGTGAGCGCGGCGAAGACGTTGTTGTTCTGAGGGACGAAGCCGATGCCCCGCTCCACCAGCGCGTGCGCCTTCAGGTTGGTGATGTTCTCCCCGCGCAGGGTGACTGCCCCCGAGCGGATATTGACCAGGCCGAACATGGCTTTCAGGAGGGTCGACTTGCCGGCGCCGTTGGGGCCGATGATGCCCACCAGCTCGCCGTCGTGCACGTACAGGTCAGCGCCGTTGAGGATGTTGACGCCGGGCAGGTAGCCCGCGACGACGTCGTCGGCCCGCAGGACCGCCCCGTCGGCGTGTGCCAGGTGGTCGCCGCGGTCGACGATCTCGTTGCTGGCGACCGGGGCGTCGTCCTCGATCGGAACGGTCATGCCGGTCCCCCCTTCGGGTCTTCTTCAGGAGCAGCAGAAAGCTCGTCGACGGCGCCGATCAGGGTCACCTCGCCGTCGGATTCGTCCAGCGTAGAGGCGTCCACCTCCTCGCCGCCGACGGTCTTGACCGCGCCGTCGTGGTGCGCGCCCAGGTAGGCGTCGATCACGCGCGGGTCGGCCATGACCTTGTCCGGGGTGCCCTCGGCGATGACGCCGCCCTGCCCCATGACGATGATCCAGTCGCTGATGTCGTGGACCATGTCCATGTCGTGCTCGACGAAGAGGACGGTCATGCCGTCCTCACGCAGCTGCTTGACGTGGCCGAGCAGCGACTGCGTCAGCGCCGGGTTGACCCCGGCCATCGGCTCGTCGAGCATGACCATCTCCGGCTGCACCATGAGCGCCCGGGCCATCTCCAGGAGCTTGCGCTGGCCGCCGGAGAGGCTGCCGGCGAAGTCGTCCTTCTTGGCGATGAGCTTGAACCGGGTGAGCAGGTCCTCGGCGCGGGCGGTGACCTCGGCTTCCTGCTGTTTCCAGGTGCCGGGCAGCAGCGCGCGCCAGAAGCTCTCGCCGCGCTGCCCGGTGGCGCCGAGCCGCATGTTGTCGATGACCTTGAGCTTGGACAGGGCCTTCGTGAGCTGGAAGGTGCGGACCATACCGGCCCGCGCGACCTTGTGCGCCGCCACGCCGGACAGCGACTTGCCGTTGAACGTCCACGAGCCCTCGTCGGGCGCGTCGAAGCCGGTGAGCAGGTTGAAGAAGGTCGTCTTGCCGGCACCGTTGGGGCCGATGAGGGCCGTGATCGAGCCGCGCTGGATCTCGACGTGCTTCACGTCGACGGCGGTGAGGCCGCCGAAGCGGCGCACCACGTTGTCGGCGACGAGGATCGGGTCCGGTTTCGGGACGCCGGGCTCGCACGGCAGGCCGGCCAGGGCCTGCACGGCTCGCGCCCGAGCGGCCCGGTCGGGCTTGTTCTCAACGTCCATCGAGCATGACCTCCCTCTTGTCGCCGAAGATGCCCTGCGGCCGGTAGATCAGCAGCAGGATGAGGCCGAGACCGACCAGGATGTACCGGACGGAGCCGGCCTGCGAGGTGGTCATGAACCACTCCGGGAAGACCTTGTTGTTGGAGGCCTCGCTCAGGGCCGAGTCGATGAAGACCAGCAGGACCCAGAAGATCATCGAGCCGACGACCGGGCCGAAGACCCGGGCCGCGCCGCCGAGGATCACGATGGTGTACGCGAAGAACGTGAACTCCGTGCCGTACGTGTCCGGCTGGACCGCCGCCCGGTCGAGGGCGAAGACGAAACCGCCGAGGGCGCCGATGACGCCGCCGAGGACCAGCGACTGCATCTTGTACGAGAAGACGTTCTTGCCGAGGCTGCGCACGGCGTCCTCGTCCTCCCGGATGGCCTTGAGCACGCGGCCCCACGGGCTGCTCATGAGCAGCCAGACCACGAGGCAGCTGAGCAGCACCAGGGTCCAGCCGACGACCAGGATCCACAGCTCACGGTCGGTGAACGTGATGAGTCCGAGGTCGATGCCCTTGCCGCCGGCGAACGGGTTGAGCGCGTAGAAGTCCTGCGAGAAGCTCTGCAGGCCGTCGGAGGCGCCCGTCCACTTGCGCAGGTCGGTGGCGCGGTAGAAGAGCCGGATGATCTCGGCCGCGGCGATCGTGACGATGGCCAGATAGTCCGCGCGCAGTCGCAGCGTCGGGATACCGAGCAGCAGCGCGAGGACCACCGCCGCGAGCAGGCCGACGAGGACGCCGAGCCACAGCGGCAGCCCGAAGGTCGCCACCGTGATCGCGATGCCGTAGGCGCCGACGCCGAGGAAGGCGGACTGGCCGAAGTTGAGCAGGCCAGTGTAGCCGAAGTGGACGTTGAGTCCGATGGCCGCGAGGGCGTAGGCAATAGCGGTGGAACCGATGATCGCTTCCAACGACACGCTGAAGATGCTTTCCCAGTTCATCGTCGTCCCCTCAGCCGATCCGGGCCCGGCGGCCGAGGATGCCCTGCGGCCGGAAGAGCAGGATCACGATCAGCACCCCGAGGGCGCCCACAGACTTCAGCTCGGTCGGGATCCACAGCGTGGAGAGCTGGATGAACAACCCGATGACGAGGCTGCCGAGCAGCGCGCCCCAGGCCGTGCCGAAGCCACCGAGGGTCACCGCGGCGAAGATGAGCAGGAGGATCTGGAAGCCCATCTGGAAGCCCACGCCCTGGAAGGCGCCCAGGATCACGCCGCTGAGCGCGGCGAGGCCGCCGCCGATCGTCCACACGAGGCGGATGATGCGGTCGACGTTGATGCCGGACGCGGCGGCCAGGGCCGGGTTGTCGGCGACGGCGCGGGTGGCCTTGCCGAGCCGGGTGCCGACCAGCGCGAAGGACACCGCGGCGAGGACGACGAGGGCGATGCCGTCGGCGATCAGGTTCTTCGGCGCGATCAGGAAGGGTCCGTACTGCACGCCCGCCTGGGCGTTGTAGTCGGCGAAGTTGCGCGACTCACCGCCGAAGAAGTACAGGAAGACGTACCTGATCAGCAGCGACAGGCCGATCGAGATGATCATCATGGTGACCAGGTTGGTGCGGCGCTTGCGCAGCCAGCCCCAGAACGCGCGGTCCTGGAAGTAGCCCAGGGCGGCGCCGATGGCCACCGAGATGATGCCGGACAGCACCAGCGGCATCCCGATCGTCACGTTGAACAGGAACGTGATGAGGCCACCCAGCGTGACCATCTCGCCGTGGGCGAAGTTGGTCAGACCGGTGGTGCCGAAGATCAGCGAGATGCCGAGCGCCGCCAGCGCGATGATCAGCGCGAAGTGCAGGCCGGAGTACAGCAGGTCGGCGACGCGGTCGAACGACGACGACCCCTCGGTCTTGGTGCCGGGCTGGTTGTTGCCACTGCCGCCGGTCGTGCCGGCCGCGCCGAGCGGGAACAGCACGTTGCGCAGCTGCCCGTCCGCCACGGTGACGGTGGGCAGCACGGGCCGGTTGTTGGTGAGACCGACCCCGGAGGGCAGCGACGCTACATCGAGTTCCACCTTGTAGGTGCCCGGACCGGTTACGGGAATACTCCACTTGCCCTGCTCGTCGGATGTGGCCTCACCGGCGGGCGCGCCGTCCTGGGTAGACGCCTTGATCTTGACACCGGCGACCGGAGCGCCGTTGTTGGTCAACGTCCCCTGCAGCGCTTCCCCTTCGGCCCACGCGCTTGTGGCGCCTAGACCGAAGGAGAGCATCACGCAGGCCAGGAAGGCCGTGAGCATGATCACGGCTCTACGCAATGGTGCTCCTCGAATAACAGATGGCAGCAATCGTCCCGACCCTCGGGACTGGCGGATCATAGCCCGCCCCAGAAGCCGATTGCGGTCCGTTACCAAGCCGTTATTCGACCCTGAGCACTACCTGCGCAGACACGCCCTGCGCAGGTAAAAGGTCAGGACTCAGGGGTTACCGTGCTGTTACCGGTGGCGGTTTCCGCGATGATCCGATCCGCCACTTCGCGCATGGTCATTCGATGATCCATCGCGGTGCGCTGAATCCATTTGAACGCCTGCGGCTCGTTCATCGAGTAGGTCGCCATGAGCTGACCCTTGGCGCGCTCGACGACCTTGCGGGTCTCGAGCCGGTCGGTCAGCGTGGCGACCTCCTGCTCGAGCACGGCCAGCTCGGCGAACCGCGACACGGCGATCTCCACCGCCGGCACCAGGTCGCTCTTCTGGAACGGCTTCACCAGGTAGGCCATCGCGCCGGCGGCGCGGGCGCGCTCGACCAGGTCCCGCTGGCTGAACGCGGTGAGGATGACGACCGGCGCGAGGCGCGCGCCGGCGATCTTCTCCGCGGCGGCCAGCCCGTCCATGATCGGCATCTTGATGTCCATGATGACCAGGTCGGGCTTGAGCTCCTCGGCGAGGCGGACGGCCGTCTCGCCGTCGCCGGCCTCGCCGACCACGTCGTAGCCCTCCTCGACGAGCATCTCCCGGAGGTCGAGACGGATGAGCGCCTCGTCTTCCGCGATGAGCACCCGACGGCTCTGTGCCTCGGCCACGCGCAACTCCCGATCCGATCCGACACGACTGACGGCGATTACCGCCGCGATCAGACTAGTGGGTACCCTGGTGCGGCGTACCCGTCCCGGTATCCCAATCGGCAGAGGAACGGAGCTCAAACCTCCGACAGTGTGGGTTCGAATCCCACCCGGGGCACGCAAGATCTCACGCGGGCGGCAGCACGACCGGGTCCGCGCCGGCGGTCAGCAGGTCCAGTCCGGCGCCGCCGACGACCTGCGCGGGCTGCCGGTCCCGCCCGAGGATCGCGGCCAGCCGCGCGACAGGAAGCCGGTCCGCGCCGCGGGACGCCGCAAAAACGACGTTGCCGAAGCGCCGGCCCCGCAGGAGTTCCGGACGCACGAGCAGGCACACGTCGGCGAAGGCGGTGCGCAGGGTGGCCGCCTGCCCCCGGGAGAAGGTCAGGGGCGCGAGGTCCGCGACGTTGACCGCGTAGACCCCCTCGGGGCGCAGGATCCGGGCCACCTCCGCGGCGAACGTGACGTCCGACACGCTTTCCGGCATCTGCGCGGCGTCGTACACGTCGCCGATGACGAGATCGTAGGACGAATCCGGAATGTCGGACACGACCTCTCGGGCGTCCCCGAAGACGAACGAGACGCCGGTGGCGTCGGCGAGCGGCACGACCCGCTGCACGAAGTCGGCGAGCCGCCGGTCCCGCTCGACGATCACCTGCGTGGAGCCGGGGCGCGTGGCGGTGACGTAGCGCGGCATCGTGAAGGCGCCGCCGCCCAGGTGCAGCACGGTGAGGGGGCGCGCCTGCGGTGCCATCGTGTCGACGACCGCGGCGATGCGGCGGGTGTACTCGAAGCTGAGGTAGGTCGGGTCCGCGACGTCGACGTACGACTGCTGCACCTCTTCGAAGAGCAGCGTCCAGCCGCCCTTGCGGCGCGGGTCGCGCACCAGCCTGGCGTTGCCGAACTCGGTGCGCTCGCCGATCCCGTCGATGATCTCCCGCCACCCACCCATCTAGGCGGGTGCCTCGTCCACGAGCTCCACGGGCGGCCCGTCGGCATAGCGCGCGGCGAACAGCGGCTTGCCCTTGTCGACCTCCTCCGTGCCGACGATGACCACCCCGCGCACGAAGTCGGACGAGACGCTGTTGACGTGCACGCCCTGCTCGGCCCAGTAGGTGTTGTCGTCGTTGACCTGCTGGTAGCGCTTCGCCAGCTCGGCGGCGGAGAACTTCGCGTCGTGCACGAGCACGCACGACGCCGCGAACGTGCCGGTGATCCACTTGTCCAGGTCGGCGGACGGCTTGCGGTAGACCTCGACGCCGTCGTCGCCGACCCGGGCTCCGGCGAACACGGCCGCGAAGTCGGCCTCGCCCTTCGCGTCGATCTGCGAGACGACCTCCACCAGGTCCCCGGACGGCGACGCGCCGCACCCGGCGGTCTTCACGACCGCGCCCGAGCCACCCGAGCCGCCGGGCGAGGCGGACGAGGACGGAGCCGCCGACGTACAGGCCGTCAGCCCGAGCAGCAGCGCCACCACCAGTACACGTCGCATCACCGCCAACCTACCGGAGCATGCACCGGGGCGCCCGCGGCGGTAGGCAGGGCGGAGCGGGGCCCAAAGCCAGCGAAACCGGCGATTTGTCTCAGTTCTGGAGCTTCCGGGCCGAACCGAAAGACATGGACGGCACCACCCTGATCAAGAGCATCGACGACGTCATCGATGCCCGTGCCGTCACCACCGTGTTCCAGCCGATCGTGCGGCTCGACTCGTGGCGCCGCCACCGGCCCGAGGTCGTCGGCTACGAGGCGCTGACCCGCGGCCCGGCCGGCACGCCGTGGGAGGCGCCGCTGGAGCTGTTCGACGCCGCCGGCCGGGCCGGGCGCCTCGCCGAGCTCGACTGGGTCTGCCGCGCCGCCGCGTACCGTGCCGCGATCGACGCCGGCCTGCCGCTCGGCCTCACCCTGTTCGTCAACGCCGAGCCCGCCGCGCTCGGCGTGCCGTGCCCGCCGGACCTCGCCCCGGCCATCCTCGACGCCCAGCTGCGGCTGCGGGTCGTCGTCGAGATGACCGAGCGGGCGATCGCCGACGACCCGGCGGCCCTGCTGACCGCCGCCGAGGCGTGCCGCGGCTCCGGCTGGGGCGTGGCGCTGGACGACGTCGGCGCCGAGCCCGCGTCCCTGGCGGTCATGCCGTTCGTGCACCCGGACGTGGTCAAGGTCGACCGGCACCTCACCCAGCAGCCCGAGGGGGCCTACGCCGCCCGCGTCGTCAACGCGATCGTCGCCTACGCCGAACGCACCGGCTCCGCGATCCTCGCCGAGGGGGTCGAGACCCGCGAGCACGTCGCCGCCGCTCTGGGCATGGGCGCGACGCTCGGCCAGGGCTGGCTGTTCGGCCGGCCGGGGCCGCTGCCGGAGGACGTCGCCGAGCGCAGCGCGACCCTGCCGGTGCCGTTCGTCGCGCCGCCCGCCGGGACTGGGACCAGGACTCCGTACGAGATCGTCGCCGGCCGCCGCCCGACCGCCGAGGCGACGAAGCGGATGCTCATGCCGCTGAGCCGATACCTGGAGGAGAAGGCGCTCGACGCGGCGGAGCCGCCGATCCTGCTCGGCTGCTTCCAGGAGGCGCGGTTCCTGACCCCGCCGACCGCCCGCCGCTACGCGACCGTCGCGCGGACCGCCGCCCTGGTCTGCGCCCTCGGCACCGAGATCCCGAGCGCACCGGTGCCGGGCGTCAGGGGCGCCGCGATCGCCGGCGACGACCCGCTGCGCGGCGAGTGGAACGTGGTCGTCGTCGGGCCGCACTTCGCCGGCGCCCTCGTCGCGCGGGACCTCGCCGACGACGGACCCGACGACGACCGGCGGTTCACCTACGCCCTCACGTACGACCGCGACCTCGTGCTCGAAGCGGCCCGTGCGCTCCTGCACTGGATCGTGCCAACATAGGCGGTTATGAAGCGGGTGGCGCTGGTGGTGGTGCTCGCCCTTCTGGCCGGCTGCGGCAACGGCGGCGGCGAGAAGGAGAGCCCGGTCAAGCTGCGGATCGAGCTGACCCAGGGCCGGGTCGACGAGGTCCGGCACACGGTGCAGATCTCCATGCACAACGAGGGCCCCGCGAAGGTCACCGTCGAGCGGGTCGAGCTGCAGGCGCCCTCGTTCAAGGGGGTCGGGCCGGTCGCGGTCGACGCCCCGCTGCCCGTCGGCGGCCTGCGCGTCGACGTGCCCGTCTCCTACGGCACGGGGATCTGCCAGGGCGACGAGCTCAAGCCCCGCAGCGCCGCCTCGCATGTCGGATTCGCCGTCCGTACCGAGGACGGCAAGCTCCACGAACTGCGGCTGCCGCTGCCCGACCCGGACCCGATGCTCGACAAGCTGCTCGCTATCGACTGCCAGCAGGCGTACCTGGACCGGCAGGTCTCGCTCACGTTCGGCCCCTGGACGCACCTGCCGAGCGGCTGGCTCAACGGCACCGTGGTGCTGAAGCGGACGGGGTACACCGGCACCGTGACGCTGCAGGAGTTCGTCGGCAGCATCCTGCTCGAAGTGCTGCCGCTGCCCGCGCGGGAGCAGACGCCGAAGCCGTACGCGGTGCTGCAGCCCGGGCAGACCGAGGTGACGGTCCCGGTCGTGGTCGACGGCGAGCGCTGCACCCCGCACGCCCTCGCCGAGATCAAGAAGCCGTACGTGTTCCCCGCCTGGCTCAGCCTCGACGGCGGCCCGCCGCTGTACACGGAGCTGAAGATCACCGATGCGGAGCGTGACGCGTTCAAGCCGGTCATCGACGCCTGCGCCGCCAACCGCACCGAGATGTGACGCAAACTTTTAAGCCAGACTTAGGCCAGTTGCGATGGGGTACGGCGGGTGCCATGCTCCAGAGCCATGTCCGAGGTCGGTGCGCGCGTCCGCGCGGCGTTACCCGCGGTCGCGCTGCTGACCCTGGCAACCGCGGCCGTCCTCGGCCTGTCCACGCTGCTCGGGATCGCCGCGGCGCCGCCGATCTGGCAGGTCGTCCTGACGCTGGTCGCGGGCCTGCTGCTGGGCGTCGCCGCCACCGACCAGGTCCGCGCCGCCCTCACTGACTGGCAGGGCGCGGCCACCGCCGAGGCTGGGTCGCACCGGCGGGGCCGCCGCGGGCCGGCTCCCGTCCAGGACCCTGACCAGCCGCTCGAGAAGCCCGCCCGGCCCCGGCCGAAGCGGCCGTCGTGGCGGCGGATCGGGATCATCGCGGCGGTCGTCGTCGTGCTCGTCGCGCTGCTGTGGGTGCCGCAGGTGCCGGTCCACGGGGTCGCCACGGCGATCCTCACGTTCGGGTTCGGCTACGCGGCGTACGTGCTGCCGGTCCTGCCGCTGCTGCTGCTCTGGCCGCTGCCGCGCCTGCCCCGGGCCACCTGGCCGTGGCAGCTGCCCCTGGTGCCGATCGTCGACCGGCGGCTGTGGACCGGCGCCGAACTGCGCGACCTGGCCGTCGCCACCGGGCACTACCTGCGCGAACGGGTCCTGACCCGCACCACCGGCATCGCCCTGGCCACGCTCGGGCTGCTGCACCTGGTCCGCGGCAACCCGAGCCTCCTGGACGGCGGCACGTCCCGCGCCGGCGGGCTCGCCGGCTGGCTGCTCGCCGAGCCACTGCGCCTGATCCTGTCCACCGGCGGCGCGATCGGCCTGCTCGGCGGGGTCCTCGTCGGCGCCGCGGCGGTCATCGCCGCGTCCGTCGGCCGCGCGTGGGGCACCGTCGCCGGCTACTCGGTGCTCGCCGTCGCGGTCCTGGTGCCGCTGGTCGGTGCGGGCGCCGGGCACTGGCTCGGCTTCGAGTACTACCTGCGCACCGAGCAGGGCAAGGTGGTCGTCGTCGCGGGCCTGTCCCCGTCGCACCGGCAGGCGGTCCACGACACCGCCGTGCCCGTGGACGGCCTGGCGCCGTCGCTGGTCGCGCTGCTCGACAAGGGGCTGCAGGTCACCGGCAACGACGACGGCGACCGGATCGCGCGGGCCCTGGCGGACCCGTCGAAGGCGGCCGCCGAGCTGTTCGTCGGCGACCAGTTCGAGCTCAAGGCCGGCGAGTGCTTCGACTGGATCGGCGGGTCGTCGCAGCTGCGCTACGTGACGCCGTGCAACGCCGCGCACATCGGCGAGGTCACGTACGTCGGGCACCTGCCGTTCCTGGAGGACCCGGGCCGCGAGGCCGTCGACGCGGCCGCGAAGGCGGTCTGCGAGCAGTCCTACGGCGCGTACCTCGGCGTCCCGTACGGCCAGTCGTTCCTGCCCCTGGACAAGCCGATGCTCCCGGCGGGCTGGACGCAGCGGCCCGTCATCGCGTGCTCCGTCACGTCGGTCGGGCCGTGGACGCTCAAGGGCACGAAGACGGTCGCCGCGCTGCAGCAGAAGGTGCCGTGGGGCGCCGCGGGCGGCTGCAAGGTCGAGGTGCCGGACGCGCTGCGGGTCACCGCGGAGCAGCCCAACATCCGCTGCGTCGCGCCCGGCCCGGAGCAGCGGCTCGCGGTGCAGGGCGCCGGCTTCACGATGGACCTGGAGTTCGCCGCGATCGGCAAGGCGGCCGGCGGCGCCAAGATCGGCGCGGCCTGCCTCGACGGCGCCGACCTGGGCAACGGCTACACCTTCGAGGTCGGCCCCGAGGGCATCATCGAGATCTTCAAGCTGACCGGCGGGCAGCCGGCGAGGCTCGCCGCGTCGGCGAAGCCGAAGAACGCCGGCCCGCCGCCGACCGCCTCGACGCCGCTGCAGGTCACCTGCAAGCCGACCGCGGACGGCGGGATCGAGCTGACCGCCTTCTCGACCGGCAACCGCAAGGCGACCGCGGTCGACAAGACGAACCCGGTGACCCGCCTCTCCCCCAGGCTGATGCTGGCCAACGCCGGCGCCGGCGGCGTCGTCATGACCACCATGATCTTCAGCGCCACCCGCGTCTGAAGCGCTACCTGCGTCCGAGGGTGCGGTGCTACCCGAGTGTGAGCATGACGGACGTGGGGCTGTTCGGCTCATCCGGCCGCAGCGATGCCTCGCCGGCCGCCGCGACCTCGGCGCAGATGCTGTCGTCCCAGGTCAGCACGCCCCGCATCGGCAGGCACCCGACGTAGAAGCCCGGCGCCTGCTCCGTGACCGGCCAGCCCAGCGCGCGCAGCTCCCCGACGAGCTGCGCGATGACCTCCCCGGTGGACCGGCCGTCGGTCGCCCAGAACTCGCTGGCCTGCGGGCACTCCACGATCTCGCCCTCCCCGGTCTCGCAGCCGCCCCGGACGACCATCCGGCGCAGCCCTACCCCGTCGGGCAGGTCGTCGCCGTGCACCCACTGCCTGGCGTCGCCGGACGGCAGCGCCCTGCCGCCACCGCCGACGACGATGGTCCCGACGCACAGGAGCAGGGCCGCGACCCCGCCGCCGATCATGAGCAGGGTGCCCCGGGCGTCCGGCCCGGCCGCCCGGACCCGGAACGCGAAGCCGGCCGCCCAGGCGATCAGGGCGAGCAGCACGTACGGCACGAACCAGTCCGTCGCCGGCGGCTGCAGCACCCCGGCCCGCCCGGTCGACAGCAGCACGAGCGCGGGAGCGGCGACGAGCAGCGCGGCCACCGCAGGCACCCCGACCCGCCAGGTGGGCGCGATGAACACCGCGATCAGGGCGGGGACGGGCAGCGCCACCGCCTGGGTGAACCACTCGTGGCCGACCTGGGTGAACCAGGAGACCCAGGCGCAGACGGCGATCACGGCGAGGACGGCGGGCACCCGCCAGCGGCGGGCGAGCAGAGCGGTCACAGCGGTGGATCATGGCACCTGGGCGGGGAAAACGCACGCCCCGATTTGGAAAGCGAGCGTTCGCTCTATAATCAGAGGATGCCGCGCGTCTCCGAAGCCCACCTCGCCGCCCGCCGGGAACAGATCATCGACGCGGCGACGCGCTGCTTCCTGCGCAACGGGTTCCACCAGACGTCCATGCAGGATGTCATCAAAGAGGCGGAGCTGTCCGTCGGGGCGTTCTACCGCTACTTCGACAGCAAGGCCGCGCTGATCAAGGCGATCGCCGGCGAGAAGATCGGTGTGGTGCAGGCGACCGCCGACCACCTGCTGCGGCAGGACCCGCCGCCACCCGTGCTGGCGGTGATCGACGACCTGCTGCGCCAGATCGACATCAACCTCACCGACGACGGCACGGTCCGCATCGCCGTGCAGGTGTGGGGCGAGGCGGTGCACGACCCCGAGTTCTCCGGGCTGATCACCGAGATCTACGGCCGGATCCGGGGCAACGCGGTCGCCCTGGCCCGGCGCGCCCAGGAGAGCGGCCAGCTGCCCGCCGGCGCCGACCCGGTCGCGATCGGCTCGGCGCTCTTCGGGCTCATCCAGGGGTACATCCTGCAGCGGGTGCTCATCGGCGAGGTCGACCGCGAGTCGTACATGAGCGGCATCGCGGCCCTGATGGGGGCCGGCCACGAGGACCGGCCCCGCACCGTCACGACCGAGTGATCTTGACGTCGTCGACGCCGGCCTCGACCAGGCTGGCCGTGCCGGAGTCGTTCGCCTCGATCAGGATCCGGATCGACTGCCCGGCATAGGCGGTCAGGCTCACCGAGGCCGTGGCCCACGCGCCGGCCCGGTTCGACGCGGCGCCCGCCTGGGTGAACACGGTCGTCGTGGTGCTGCCGACGACGCGCACCCGCAGGTAGTCGGCGCTGGTCGCGTTGTTGAGGTGGGCGAGGTACCAGGAGAACGAGAGCGTCAGCGTGCCACCTGACGGCACCGCCGGCAGCGTGATCGCGGGCGAGCGGATGCTGGTGACCCCGCCGTCCACGTCGTAGGTCCCGGCGCTGCTGCCCGCCGCCGCGCCCGTGACCAGGTCGAAGCTGCCGCTGACGGTGGTGCCGAGCTGCAGCGCGACGCCGGAGCTGGTGGCGGCCGGGTCGCCCCGCTCGAACGCGCCGGCCGTGGCCGTGTCGGTGCCGGACGGGTTCGTGGTCCAGCCGGTGGCCGTCTCGAACGTGTCGCTGTAGACGGTGGTGCCCGGCGGGACCGGGGTGCTGGTCGCGATGGTCCACACCGCGTATGCGATGGCGTCGCTGTTGCGGTCCAGGGCCGTGTCGTTGATGTTGCTCGTGGTGTCGCAGGCGCGGTGGTAGCAGACGTCGAACGCGGTGCCGGACGTGCCGCCCCACTTCGTGGCCTGGGCCGCGGTCTTGGTGCCTTCCGCCCCGGTGAAGATGCCGCCCGCGGGGATGCCGTTGGCGATGAACGGGCCGTAGTCGGAGCGGCCGTCGAAGTCGGTGCCCTCCGTCGGCACGCCGATCGACGTGAAGTAGTCCTTCAGCGTCTGCTCGAGGGCGGCCGAGCCGGCGGGGCCGGGGCCGGAGCCGACGCCGTCGGAGTTGTCGCCGTCGTAGAGGAAGTAGCCGGCGTTCGGCGAGCCGACCATGTCGAAGTTCAGGTACGCCTTGATCTTCGCCTTCTCGGCCGCGGACAGGCTGTTGACGTACGCGGTCGAGCCGCGCAGCCCGAGCTCCTCCGCGCCCCACCAGCCGAAACGCAGGTGCTTGGTGGTGCTCAGCGCCTGCCGGGACACCTCGAGCGCGACCTCCAGGTTGGCCGAGGAGCCGGAGCCGTTGTCGTTGATGCCGGGCCCGGCGGTGACGCTGTCCAGGTGGGCGCCGACCATCAGCACGTCGTCGGGGTCGCCGCCCGGCCAGTCCGCGATCAGGTTGTAGCCGGTGGCGCCGTTGTACGTGAACGACTGCACGACCGTGGTGTACCCGGCGGCGTCGAGCTGCCCCTTCACGTAGTTGACCGAGGCCAGGTAGCCGGGCCGGCCGTGGGCCCGGTTGCCGCCGTTGGCGGTCGCGATGCTCTGCAGCTGGCTCAGGTGCGCCTTGACGTTGGCAACGGAGATGTTGGGCGCGGCGGCGAGCAGGATCTTCGCCGGCGCCGCCGAGGCGGGCGCCGGCAGCGCGGTGGCCGCCAGGGCCACCGCCAGCGCGACGGTGCGGACCTTCTTCACGTGGACAGCTCCCGGGGGTCGAGGGGGTCACGGCCCGGCGGGAGAGGTCAGCCGTCAGCCGCCTGGCCGTCTGCCATGGTCCCGAGAGACATCGAAATGCGTCAAGCTTTCGATTCGCTCATCGCATTGATACACGCATAAGGTGCCGGACATGAACAACCCTTCAGGCACCTCCCGGCGGACCGTCCTGGCCGCCGCGGCGGCAACGGCGGCGGCACCCTTCGTCGCCGGCGGCGAGGCGGGCGCGGCACCCGCGGCGAAACCCACAACCTGGGACCTCACGCTGCTCGGCACCTCGGACACCCACGGCAACGTCTACAACTGGGACTACTACAAGGACGCCGAGTACGACGACAGCGCCCACAACGACATCGGCCTGGCGAAGGTCGCCACGCTCGTCAACCAGATCCGGGCCGAGCGGCGGGGCAAGGCCACCCTCGTCCTCGACGCCGGCGACACGATCCAGGGCACGCCCCTGGCGACGTACTACGCCAAGCAGGAGCCGATCACCACGACCGGCGAGAAGCACCCGATGGCGCGGGCGATGAACGTCATCGACTACGACGCCGTCACCCTGGGCAACCACGAGTTCAACTACGGGCTGCCGCTGCTCGCCCTGTGGATCCGCCAGCTGGGCTTCCCGGCCCTTGCGGCGAACGCCGTCAACGTGAAGACCGGCCGGCCCGCGTTCGTGCCGTACGTCATCAAGAAGGTCGACCTGGGCCACGGCGCGCCGAACCTCCGGGTCGGCATCCTCGGCCTCACCAACCCCGGCGTCGCCATCTGGGACCGCGCCAACGTCGAGGGCACGCTCCGCTTCGAGGACTGCGTCGCCACCGCCGCGAAGTACGTGCCCGAGATGCGCCGCCGCGGCGCCGACATCGTGCTCATCTCCGCGCACGGCGGCGACAGCGGCAAGTCCAGCTACGGCCCGGAGCTGCCGAACGAGAACCCGTCGGCGCTCATCGCCGAGCAGGTCCCCGGCATCGACGCGATCCTCTTCGGCCACGCGCACAGCGACATCCCGCAGCGCTTCGTGACCAACACGGCGACCGGCGCGCAGGTGCTGCTGTCGGAGCCGTCGCGGTGGGGCCAGCGGCTGACCCGGATGGACTTCCAGCTCAGCCGCGACCGCGGCCGCTGGGTGATCACGTCGAAGGCGTCGACGTCGCTGAACACCAACACGGTCGAGGCCGACCCGAAGGTCGTCGCCGCCGTGCGGGCGCAGCACAACAAGACCGTCGCCTACGTCAACCAGGTCGTCGCGACCTCCACCGAGACGCTGTCGGCGGCCGAGTCCCGCTACAAGGACACCGCGATCCTGGACTACATCAACAAGGTCCAGACCGACACGGTCACCGCCGCGCTCGGCACGGCGCTGCCGGTGCTGTCGATCGCCGCCCCGTTCTCGCGGACCGCGGTGTTCCCCGCCGGCGACGTCAAGATCAAGGACGTGGCGGGGCTGTACATCTACGACAACACCCTGGAGGCCGTCGTCCTGACCGGCGCCGAGGTGCGCGCCTACCTGGAGTACTCGGCGAAGTACTTCGTGACGCTGCCGGTCGGCGCGCCCGTCGACCCGGCGACGATCAACGACCCGTCCGTGCCGGACTACAACTACGACGTGATCTCCGGCGTCGAGTACGACATCGACATCAGCAAGCCGGTCGGGCAGCGCATCACGCGGCTCGTGCACCCGGGCACCACCACGCCCGTCGGCGACACCGAGCAGTTCGTGGTCGCGGTGAACAACTACCGGCGCTCCGGCGGCGGCAACTTCCCCGGCATCGTGAAGTCGCAGGTGTACAACGCGCAGCAGGAGATCCGGCAGCTGCTGATCGACTGGGCGCAGGCGAAGGGCTCGATCGATCCGGCCGACTTCTTCACCCCGAACTGGCGGCTCGTGCGGGAGAACGTGCCGGTCTTCGCGTAACGCCATACTCTGGGCGGCATGCAGGAACGGATCTTAGGACGGACCGGTGCCCCGGTCGGCGTGGTAGGGCTCGGCGCGTGGCAGCTCGGCGCCGACTGGGGCGAGGTCGACGAGGACCAGGCGCTCGCGACCCTCGCCGCCGCGCACGAGGCGGGCGTGACGTTCATCGACACCGCCGACGTGTACGGCGACGGCCGCAGCGAGCGCCTCGTCGGGGCCTTCATCAAGGACCGGCCCGGCATCACGGTCGCCACGAAGATGGGGCGCCGGGTGCCGCAGGAGGCCGACCGGTACAACCTCGACAACTTCCGCGCGTGGAACGACCGGTCCCGGGAGAACCTCGGCGTCGACACCATCGACCTGGTCCAGCTGCACTGCCCGCCGTCGGAGGTGTACTCCACCGACGAGGTGTTCGACGGCCTGGACCTGATGGTGCAGGAAGGCCGCATGAAGGCCTACGGGGTGAGCGTCGAGACGGTCGCCGAGGCGCTGACCGCGATCGCCCGGCCCGGCGTCGCCACCGTGCAGATCATCTTCAACATGCTGCGGCTCAAGCCCCTGGACGACGTGCTGCCCACGGCGGAGAAGATGGGCGTCGGCATCATCGCCCGCGTCCCGCTCGCCAGCGGCCTGCTGTCCGGGCGCTACGACGAGCACACCACGTTCGGCGCCGACGACCACCGCACCTACAACCGGCACGGCGAGGCGTTCGACCAGGGCGAGACGTTCTCCGGTGTCGACTACGACACCGGGCTCGCCGCCGTGCGCCGGCTCGCGCCGCTCAAGCCCGAAGGGCTGACGATGGCGCAGTTCGCGCTGCGCTGGATCGTCGACCACCCCGCCGTGTCGGTGGTCATCCCGGGCGCCCGCAGCGGCGAGCAGGCCCGCGCCAACGCGGCCGTCGGGAGCGCCGACCCGCTGCCCGCCGCCACCCATGAGGCGGTCCGCGAGGTGTACGACGACCTCATCCGCCAGTCGGTCCACAGCAGGTGGTAGCGACTGGCGACACCATCGGTGTCGAGGAGGAGTTCCACGTCGTCGACGCGGAGACCGGCGAGCTGTCGCCGTCCGCCCGGCGGGTGCTGCGCGGCGCCGACGCCGAGCCGGAGCTGCACCGGTCGATGGTCGAGACGGCCACCGCCGTGCACACCGACCTCACCGCGCTGCGCGCCGACCTGATCGAGAAGCGCCGCTCCCTGGTGGAGTCCGCCGGGCGGCACGGCCTGGCGATCGTCGCCGCCGGCACGGTCCCCGGCTCGGGCGCGGCCCCGAGCCGGGTCTACCCGGACGAGCGCTACGAGCGCATGGCCCAGGAGTACCGGCAGCTCGTCGACGAGCAGCAGGTCGCCGCGTGCCAGGTGCAGGTCGGCGTGCCCGACAGGGACCTCGCGGTGCGGATCACCCGGCGGATCCGGGAGTGGCTGCCGGCGCTGCTCGCGCTCAGCGTCAGCTCGCCGTACTTCGCCGGCAACGACACCGGCTACGCGTCCTACCGCACGGTCGTCACGTCGCGCTGGCCGACCGTCGGCCCGCCGCCGGACCTGGGCTCCGCCGCGGAATACCAGCGGGTCGTCGACACGCTCGTGGAGAGCGGCGTGATCAGCGACGCGGGCATGGTCTACTTCGACGCCCGGCCGTCCGCGCGGTACCCGACGGTCGAGGTGCGGGTCGCCGACTCGTGCCCGAACGTCGACGACGCGGTGCTGCTCGCCGCGCTCGCCCGCGGTCTCGTCACGGTCGCCGCCGACGACGACGCCGCCGGCCGGCCCCTGCCGGAGGCGCCGCAGGTGCTGCTGCGGGCCGCGACGTGGCGGGCCGCCCGGTCCGGGCTCAGCGGCCACCTCGTCGACCCGTCGACCCGGTCCGCGCTGCCGGCGATCGCCCGCGTCGACGCGCTGATGGAGCACGTCCGCCCGGCCCTCGAGGCCCGCGGCGAGTGGGAGATCGCCGTCGACCTCCTGGAGGACCTCCGCGGGCGCGGCACGTCGGCGACCCGGCAGCGGGCGCTCAAGGACCACCGCGAGGTCGTACAGTCCCTGGCAAAGGAGACGGCCGAAGGGACAGGTTCCGGATGACGCTGCGCGGGCTGCTGGTCGACTACGGCGGGGTCCTCACCACCGACGTGTTCGCCTCCTTCGACGCGTTCTGCGCCCGGGAGGGCCTGCCGCCCGGCACGGTCCGCGACCTCTTCCGCGACGACCCGGCCGCCCGGTCGCTGCTCGGCGGCCTGGAGGACGGCACGCTGCCCGACGCCGAGTTCGAGGCCGGGTTCGCGGCGCTGCTCGGGGTGTCGCCGGAGGGCCTCATCGAGCGGCTCCTCGGCGCCACCACCGCCGATGTGGCGATGCTCGACTTCGTCCGGGCCGCCCGCGGCCGCGGCATCCGCACGGGCCTGATCTCCAATTCGTGGGGTTCTCAGCGGTACGACCGGATCCTGCTCGACGAGCTGTTCGACGGGATCGTGATCTCCGGCGACGTCGGGGTGCGCAAGCCCGACCCGCAGATCTACGTGCTGGGCGCGGCGGCGATCGGGCTGCCGCCGCAGGAGTGCGTCTACGTCGACGACCTGCCGGGCAACCTCAAGCCGGCGCGGGCGCTGGGCATGACGACGGTCCGGCACCGCACCCCGGAGGAGACCCTGGAGATCCTGACGGCGTGCCTGCAGGACGCCCCGGCATGAGCGGGCGCGCTCCTACCGGGCGGGCCGGCGTGAACCGCCGGGCGCTCCCGACGGGCGGGCTCTCGTGAACCGCCGGGCGCTCCTGCTCGGCGGTGCCGGCGCCCTGCTGCTCTCGGCGTGCGAGTCGGACGGCGCCGGGGCGACCGGAAACCTGCGGATCGCGACCGGTAGCACGGGCGCCGTCTACTACCAGTACGGCAAGGCGATCGCGGACCTCACGAAGCGGTACCTGCCGGACGTCCACGCCAGCGTCCTCACCACGAACGCGTCGAAGGAGAACGTCGGCGCGATCCTCGCCGGCCAGGCCGAGCTCGGCTTCACCCAGGCCGACACCGCCGGCGAGGGCGACCGGGCCGCGCCGGGGCAGCTCGCCGCGCTCGCCCGCATCTACGACGACTACGTGCACCTCGTCGTCGCCCGGGACAGCCCGATCGAGACCGTCGCGGACCTGCACGGCAGGCAGGTGTCGGTCGGCGCCGCCGGCTCCGGCACCGCGGGCACCGCCGACCACATCCTCGACGTCGCCGGGGCCGGCCTCAAGGCGAGCATCATCCAGCGCCCGCTCAACCTCGACGACTCGGTCAAGGCGCTGCAGGCCCGCCAGATCGACGCGTTCTTCTTCTCCGGCGGGCTGGCCGTCGGCCTGATCCGGCAGCTGGCGGAGAAGTTCCCGATCCGGCTCCTCGCCCTCGACACGTTCGTCCAGCCGCTGCGCAAGGCGTTCGGCAACTACTACGCGGAGCGGGTCGTGCCCGCCTCGGCGTACCACGGCATCAACCCGACGGTCGCGATCGGCATCGCCAACTATCTCGTCGTGCGGGGGTCGATGCCCGAGCCCCTCGCCTACGGCGTGACGCGGCTGCTCTTCGAGGGCCGCGACGAGCTCGCCAAGGCGCACCAGGCGGCGGCCCGGCTCAACATCCGCTCCGCGATCAGCACCCCGCCGCTGCCGCTGCACCCCGGCGCCGTCCGCTACTACCGCGCTCAGAAGGCCTGAACGGCGACCACCACCACCTGCACCTGCGGGCCGAGGGCGCCGTCGAGCGCGGCGCCGAACACGATCTCCGCGTCCGGGTGGGCGCGGCCGGCGATCTCCTCCATCGCGGTGGCGACCTCGTCGTAGGTGACGCCGGCGTCGCCGGACACCGACACCAGCACGGTGCGGGCGCCGTCGACGCGGTCGTCGAGGAGGTGCTCCAGCCCGCCGGCCGCCGCCCGGGCCGCGGCGACGACCCGCTGGTCGCCGCCGGCCTGGCCGACCCCGATCAGGGCCGTGCCGCCGCCGGTCAGGGCGGCCCGGACCGTGTCGAAGCCGATGCGGATGATGCCGGGCGCGGTGAGCAGGCCGGCGATGCCGCGGACCGCGGTGTCGAGGACCCGGTCGGCCTCCCGGAACACGTCCATCATGCTGACGCTCCGGTCGCCGAGGCTCAGCAGGCGGTCGTTGGCGATGACGATCAGCGTGTCGCAGTGCTTCCGGAGCTCGGTGATGCCCTCGTCGGCGACCGCCTGCCGCTTGCGGCCCTCGAACGCGAACGGCCGGGTCACCACGCCGACCGTCAGCACGCCGAGGGAGCGGGCGACGCGGGCGACCACGGGCGCGCCGCCGGAGCCGGTGCCGCCGCCCTCCCCGCACGCCAGGAAGACGAGGTCCGCCCCGGTGAGGACGGCCTTGAGGTCGGCCTCGTGCGCCTCGGCGGCGAGCCGGCCGGTCTCGGGGTCGCCGCGCGAGCCGAGGCCGCGGACCGCCTCGCCGATGTCGACCTTCACGTCGCTGTCGGACATCAGCAGCGTCTGCGCGTCGGTGTTGACGCTGATGTACCGGACGCCGTCGATCCGCTCCTCGATCATCCGGTTCACCGCGTTGATCCCGCCGCCGCCGATGCCGACGACCCTGATGTCGGGCGGCGACGCCGGGACGGCGGCGGTGGGCGCCGGCCGCGGTGCCGGGAGGACGGCCGCGAACGCGGCGTTGCGGCTCAGCGCGAGCCGGGCGGCGGTGTCCCGGTTGATCTGCTCCGGGCGGGGCAGCCCGCGGGACACCATCGTGTGCAGGACCCGCTCGTAGATGAGGCCGAGGGTCAGCAGCTCCGGGCCGTCCGGCACGCCGGAGCGCAGCAGCGACACCAGCTCCCCGGTGAACGCGGTGTGCTCCGCGTCGGGCGGCGCGAGCGCGAGATGGTTCGCCGCGGTGGCGGTGAGGATGTAGACGCCCTCGATGCCGGTCAGGCCGACGATGCTCTCCCCCGACATCGCCGGGATCGCCCGGCCGGAGAAGCAGCAGTCGAGCACGACGACCCGGTTCGCGGCCGGGAACCGGCCCCGGTCCATGACGACGGTGCGCAGGTCGTCGTAGCGCAGCGTGCGGAACGGCAGCCGGTCGACGTCGGTGGTGCCGATGGCCAGGTACAGCTCCCCGGTCCGCGGGCCCGGCAGGCCGTGCCCGGCGACGTAGACGATGAGGGTGTCCTCGGCCTCGACGGCGCTGTTCCACAGCTGGTCGAGGACGGACGTGTCGTCGGCGGGGTCCTGGATGACCACGCAGTGCTCCGGCGGCAGCCCGCCGAGGTCGGGGTCGGTGAGAACGCGGCGCATCGCGTCGAGGTTGTTGGCGACGGCGGGCAGGTCGGGCAGCGCCGCGGAGGCGTACGTGCCGGTGCCGATGAGCACCGCCCGGGACCGCGCCGGGTCGGGGAGCCGCACCCCGTCAGCCCTGACCGGCCGGCTGGGCTCCGGGCTGGGCTCCGGGCTGGGCTCCGGGCTGGGCTCCGGGCTGGGCTCCGGGCTCGATCGCGGGCTGGTTCAGGACCTCGCGGAGGAACGCCTGCGGGTCAGCGACCCGCTTCGCGTCGAGGGTGATCTCCCTGCCGTCGGGGGTCTTCACGGTGACCGCGATGTCGGCACGCCGCTGGGTCAGCCACACGCCGACGGACTTCGCGAGCGCCACCCACAGCGCGCCCGCCCCGGCGACGGTCGCGGCGGCCTGCACCACCAGCGCGGTCGTGCCGCCCATGGTGCCCTCGGGCGGCGGCTCCTGGGCGAGCCGCAGCCGGCCGCGCAGCTCGGGCTCCTCCCGCAGCCACCGCCACAGCTCCTCGGTGTCCGCCGTGCTGTCGCCGACCACGATGCGTGTCTCAGGGTTCACGGAGCCACGATGTCACAGCGCTCGATGCGTCGGGTGTCCGCGCCGGTCCGCCGATCCGCCAGTTCTTCCGCACCGCCCGGCGGTTGCCGCCGCCCCGGCCGTCGCCGCCCCGGCCGTCGCCGCCCCGACCGTCGCCACCCCGGCCGGGGTCAGGGGCTCGGGTCAGGGGCTCGGGAACCACAGGCGCGCGTGCAGGCCGCTCGGCTCGTTGGCGAGCAGGTCCAGGCGGCCCGACGACGCCTCGACGAGGACCGCGACGATCGGCAGGCCGAGACCGCTGCCGTCGACGTTCTGCGTGCCGGGCGCCCGCCAGAACCGTTCGGTGGCCAGCTCGCGCTGTTGCTCGGTGAGGCCCGGCCCGGTGTCGATCACGTGCACGGCGACGCCGCCCTTGTCGGCGGTGGGGCGGACCGTGACGGTGCTGCCCTCGGCCGAGAACTTGACGGCGTTGTCGATCAGCGCGTCCAGCGCCTGGTCCAGCGCGGTCGTCAGCGCGCGGGCCTTCAGGGCGTGCGGCGGCCGGACGTAGCGCAGCGTGATGTGCTTCTTCGCGGCGACGGGCTGCCACGCGACGACCCGCGCCCACGCGACCTCGCCGGCGTCGATGTCGGCGAGCTCGAAGCGGCCCCGCTCGGCGCGGGCGAGCGCGAGGAGGCTGTCGAGCACCTCGCCGAGGCGTTCGACCTCCTCGACGGCGAGCCGGTGGCCCTCGACGGCCTGCGGGTCGGTGAGGTCTGCGCCGAGGTCCTCGACCCGCAGCCGCACCGCGGTCAGCGGGTTGCGCAGCTGGTGGCTGGCGTGGGAGACGAACGCCCGCTGCCGCTCCAGGGAGTCGGCGACGGTCGCGGCCATCTCGTTGAACGCGGTGCCGAGGCGGCGCAGCTCCGGCGGGCCGTCGGCGGCGGGCACGCGGGCGGCGTAGTCACCGGCGGCGAGCTCGTGGGCGGCCGCGTCGAGCTCGGCGACCGGGCGCAGCGTCCAGCGGGCCAAGGACCAGGCCGCGACGATGCCGACGAACAGCACGACCAGCCCGCCGCCGGCAAGGATGCTCCAGGTGGTGCGGACGCCGGTGACGCGTCCGCCGACGGGCGAGACGGTGACGACGGCCCCGATGACCTCGCCGCCACGGCCGACCGGGACCGCGACCACGAAGGGTGCCGTCCGCCACGGCCAGATCGTGCCGTCGTCGCTGGCCTCGCGGCCTTCGAGGGCGCGGTGGGCCTGCCGCAGCACCGCCTTGTCGGCGAGGTCGACCAGGTTGGCACCGGGGCGGGACGACACGATGTTGACCGCGTCCTGGTTGAGCACGATCGCGGCGATGCCGTAGACCGCGTCGTAGCGGGCCAGCTCGGCGGCGAGCTCGTCGGTCTCGCGGGGTGCCCGCAGCGCCGGCTCGGCGATCGTGGCGAAGCGGCTGGCGTCGGCGAGCCGGTCGGCGACGACCTGCTGGGTGTCGCGGCTCGCGATGCTGAGCGCGAACGGCACCTCGAGCGCGATGAGCACCAGCAGGAGCAGCAGCACGTACGTGGCGACGAGGCGGACCCGCACGGTCAGAGTCCCGGCACGAGGCGGTAACCGACGCCGCGGACGGTCTGCACCAGGCCCGGCACGTCGAGCTTCGCCCGCAGCGAGCCGACGTGCACGTCCAGGGTGTGCCGGCCGACGAAGCTGGTCTGCCACACGGCGAGGATCAGCCGGTCGTACGTGACGACGACGCCCGGCGTGCGCACGAGCACGGCGAGGATCTCGAACTCCTTGCGGGTGAGCGCGACGTCCCGGCCGGCGACGGTGACCTGGCGGGCGGCCACGTCGACCCGGACCGGTCCGGCCGCGAGGACCTCGACGGCGCTCTGCTGCGCCCGCGTCGCGCGGCGCAGCACGGCCTCGATGCGCGCGTTGAGCTCCGCCATCGAGTAGGGCTTCACGACGTAGTCGTCGGCGCCGGTCTGCAGCCCGATGACCCGGTCGCGCTCCTCACCGCGGGCGGTGACGGCGATGATCGCGACCGACTCGTCCTTGCGGCGCAGGGTGCGACACACCTCGATGCCGTCGCCGTCGGGCAGGTTGAGGTCGAGCAGCACCAGGTCGAACGGCTCGCCCGCGAACGTGTCGAGGGCCGTCTGCGCGGTCGGGCAGTGCGCGACGTCGTGCCCGCGCCGGCGCAGGGCGGTGGCCAGCGCGGCCGCCACCCGGGCGTCATCTTCGACCAGCATCACTCGCATCGTGCGCCATGGTATTCGCAAGGGCAACAGCGCGTGTGCTCAGATGAGGGTCCGCAGCGCCTTCCGGTTGAGTTTGCCGACGCTGGTCAGCGGGATCTGGTCCAGGACGCGGATCTCCCGCGGCCGTTTCGTCGGGGCGAGGTGCTCGCGGGCGTAGGCGTCGAGCTCGTCGGCGGTCGCCGCGCCGGGGGCCGTCAGCGACACGAACGCGACCACCTCCTCGCCGAGCCGCTCGTCGGGCCGGCCGACCACGGCGGCCATCGCGACGGCGGGGTGGGCCGTCAACGCGTCCTCGACGTCACGCGGGTACACGTTGAACCCGCCCCGGATGATGAGGTCCTTCTTGCGGTCGATGATGCTGAGGTACCCGTCGCCGTCGATCGCGCCGATGTCGCCGGTCGCGAACCACCCGCCCGTCGCGCCGCTGTCCCGCGCGCCCCAGTAGCCACGCATCACGTTCGGGCCGCGGACGAGGATCTCGCCGTCGTCGCCGAGCCGGACCTCGATGCCTTCGAGGGGCTTGCCGACCGTGCCGCGGCGGGGCGCGTCCAGGGGGCTGCCGCTGACGATCCCGCCGGTCTCGGTGCAGCCGTACCCTTCGAGGACCCGCGCGGACGGCACCAGCCGCTCGAACGCCGCGGCCGCGGCGGGTGGCAGCGGGGCGGCGCCGGAGAACACGAACCGCAGCGCGCTCAGGTCGTGCTCCGCCAGGGGCTGGCCGAGCAGCATGACGATCATCGACGGGACGACGGCGGCGGTCTGCGCCCGCTGCTCCGCGGCGAGCCGCAGCCAGCCGGCGGGCTCGAACCACCGTTGCAGCACCGCGACCGGCGGCTCCGCGGCCTGCATCGCGCCGACGGTGACCATCAGGCCGTAGGAGTGCGACAGCGGCAGTGCGGTGATGCCGGTGTTGAGGCCGGGCGTGTGGGCCGCCTCCCGCGAGACCCGCCCCGCGTGCGCCAGGTTGGCGTGACTGAGCGCGACACCCTTGCTCCGTCCGGTGGTGCCGCCGGTGTACAGCAGTGCCGCGAGCTCACCGGGGTCCCGGTCCACGACCGGGATCGGGTCGGCCGCCAGCAGCGCGTCGAAGGACGGGGTGCCGACGACGATCGCGGGCACGCCGAGCTCGCGGCACAGGTCGCCGAACTTGGGCACCAGCTCCGGCGAGGTGACGACGGCGACGGCGCCCGAGTCGCGCAGGACGTGACGGAGCTCGTCGGCGGTGACGAGGAAGACCACCGGTGTGACCACCGCGCCGGCGCGCCATACCGCCTCGTACACCTGCGAAACCTCGGGACAGTTGGCCATGACGACCGCCACCCGGTCGCCGGGGCGCACCCCGGCCGCGCGCAGCCCTCCGGCGATGCGGGTCGCGCGCTCGTGCCCCTCCCCCGACGTGTGCCAGGCGCCCTCGAAGCAGAGTGCCGGGTAGTCGCCGTGCCGGTCGAGGGACGCCTCCGCGAGGCGGGCGAGGTTGGGCATCGACGACCTCCAGTCGCAATGTTTCTACACTGACTATGCCGATACCTGGGTACTGTCAAGTCCTCGCGAGGGAGCCGCATCATGACGGACCGTCCGATCACCGCCGGCGAGCGGTTCGCCGACGTCGGCGACTGGGGCTCCAGCCGGGGCGTCAACGGAAGCGCCGGCCCCAACCTGTGGCGGACGCTGGGCTTCCGGCGCACCGGCTGGGAGCCCGGCGGCTCGACCGTGGAGTGGGACGCGACCGTCGACTACGGCTTCACCACCCCCGGCGGCCCGGTGATCCAGGGCGGCCTGGTGACCGCGATCCTCGACTCGGCGATGGGCGGCGCCTGCTTCACGACGCTGGACCGCGACGAGCTGTTCCTGACCGCGGACCTGCGGGTCGAGTTCTTCCGGCCGACCCGGCCCGGGACGCTGCGCGCCGTGGGCACCGTCCTGCGCCGGACCAGGAAGGTCGTGTTCTGCGCCGCGGAGCTGTACGACGCCGACGGCACCACGCTTGCGGCCAGCCGCTGCACGCAGGTTCTCATGGCGGTCTGACCTTTTCGGCCCGGTTTCGCAGCGTCAAGTTTCTCTCAAGGAACGACGTGCGCGATTCCGCCGGTACGGTCCGAACCGCCACGGTGAACGGGTGGACATCGTGTCAACCGGCGAGCGCTATCGGGCCTCGACCGTCGCCGCGTTCGAGGCGGCCGTGCTGGTGCGATGTGCAGGGGTGTGTGGCGGAGGAGGACGAGCCCGGGCGCTGGGGGGTGCCCGGGTCCGTTCCGCGTTCACACACGTGCCAGCGGGGGTGCTCGCCGAGTTCAACCGCTCCGTCGCCGCGGACCGGCTGGTCGAGCTGCTCGGAGCGGCCGGCCACTCGGCGAGCGTGCACCGCTACACCGCCGGCACCCGCCACCGTTACGAGATCTTCCGCGTGTTCTGCGACGCCGTCTCCTTCCTCGACCGCGCCTGGCAGCAGGGGTACGCGGACCTGTGCGGCGCGCCCGAGCTGCCCCGGTCGGCGCGCCAGATCCGCCACGCCCGCCAGCTCGCCGAGTCGGCGTGGCGGGGCGTGCTGATGGTGTCGGGGCCGTCCCGGTCCGGCTCCCCCGGCCTGCGGGTCCCCGACCTGGAGACCGCCACGGTCCTGATCCGCGCCGGCCGGATGATGAGCCTGCCGGTCCGCATGAGCACCCGCCCCGGCGGCCAGCTGCTGCTGGTCATGCCGCAGGAGGTCGCGGCCTAGCCGCGCTCGCGCGGCGCGCCGCCACCGCCGGTCGCGCCACCGCCGGTCGTGCCACTGTCGGTCGTGCCACTGCCGGTCGCGCCACCGCCGGTCGTGCCACGGGTTGTCATGCCGCAGGAGGCGGGGCCTGGCCCCTGTCCTAATCCGACTCTTGAAGCCGCTCGAACTTGCGCTCCAGGCCGTCCACCAGCGCCTCCAGGCCCAGCTCGAACGCGCTGTCGTCGACGTGGGTGTGCCGCTCCGCCAGGCGATGGGCGTCGCGCAGGTGCGGGTAGTCCCTCGCGTACAGGTCCGGGTCGTCGACGAAGCCGAGCGCGAACGAGCCCAGCGCCGAACCGGCGACGAAGAACCGCATGGTCGCGCCGATCCGGGTCGCGTGCCCCGGCGACCACCCGGCGTCCACGAGCGCGCCGTAGACCGCGTCCGCCAGGCGCAGCGACGCGGGCCGGCGGGCCGGGCCGCGCGCCAGGAACGGCACCACGTTGGGGTGCGCGCGGAACGCCGCCCGGTAGGCCCGCGCCCACGCCTTCAGCGCCTCCGGCCACGGGTCGCGGCCGAGCATGGACAGGTCGACACCGGCGACGATGGCGTCGCCGATCGCGTCGACGATCTGCTCCTTCGTGGCGAAGTGGTTGTACAGCGACGGCGCCTGGACGCCCAGCTCGCGGGCCAGCCGCCGGGTCGACAGCGCGTCGAGCCCGTCGGCGTCGACGATCGCGGTGGCGACCTCGACGATGCGGTCACGGCTGAGGAGTGGCGTTCTGGGGCGAACCATGGCTACGATCTTAGAAACTAACGGCGTTAGTTAACGGACCGGGTTTCTTGGAGCTTGCATGGACTTCACGCTCAACGACGATCAGCGCGCGATCCGCCAGGTCACCGCCGACTTCGTCAGCCGCGAGATCACCCCGCACGCCGCCGCCTGGGACCGCGCCGAGCACGTCGACCTCGCGATCGTCAAGAAGCTCGCCGACCTGGGGATCTTCGGCATCACGATCCCCGAGGAGCACGGCGGCAGCGGTGGCGACCACACCACGTACTGCCTGGTCCTGGAGGAGCTCGGCAAGGGCGACTCGTCGGTGCGCGGCATCGTGTCGGTGTCCCTCGGCCTGGTCGCCAAGAGCATCAACGGCTACGGCACGCCCGAACAGAAGGCCGCCTGGTTGCCGCGGCTGTGCGCCGGCGACGCCCTGGGCTGCTTCGCGCTGACCGAGCCCGACACGGGCTCCGACGCGGGTGCGCTGTCGACGCGGGCGACCCGGGTGGACGGGGGCTGGCGGCTGGACGGCGCGAAGATGTTCATCACCAACGGCACCTGGGCGCAGGTCGCGGTGGTCTTCGCCCGCACCGGCGGACCGGGCCCGAAGGGGGTGTCGGCCTTCCTGGTGCCGACGGACACGCCGGGCCTGCGGATCGAGGAGATCCACGGCAAGCTCGGCCTGCGCGGGCAGGCGACCGCGGCGCTGACCTTCGAGGGCGTCACGGTCGGCGAGGACGCGCTGCTCGGCGAGCTGGGCCAGGGCTTCAAGATCGCGATGTCGGCCCTGGCGAAAGGCCGGATGTCCCTGGCGGCCGGCTGCGTCGGCATCATCCAGGGCTGCCTCGACGCCGCCGTCGCCTACGCGAAGCAGCGTTCTCAGTTCGGGCGGCCGATCGCCTCGTTCCAGCTGGTGCAGCAGCTCATCGCCGACATCTCCGTCGAGGCCGACGCGGCGCGGCTGCTGACCTGGCGGGTCGCCGACCTGATCGACCGGGGGCTGCCCTTCGCCACCGAGTCGTCCACCGCGAAGCTGTACGCCTCCGAGGCCGCCGTCCGCTCGGCGAACGCGGCGCTGCAGGTCTTCGGCGGTTACGGGTACATCGACGAATACCCCGTCGGCAAGTACCTGCGCGACGCACGGGTCACTACCGTGTACGAGGGGACGAGCCAGATCCAGAAACTCATCATCGGTCGCGCCCTCACCGGCGTGAACGCGTTCGTCTAGGGGGCCTGAATGAGCGGAGCGCAGCGGAAGGTGGCGGCATGAGCATCGACGTCTACAACCCGGCGACCGAGGAGGTCATCGGGTCCGTTCCGGAGACCGATTCCGTGGACCCGGCCGTTGCCGCCGCCCGGGCCGCCCTCGGGCCGTGGTCGGCGCTGCCGCGGGCCGAGCGCGCCGCGCACCTGGCGGCGCTGCGCGACCTGCTCGTCGCGCACGCCGACGAGCTCGCCGGCATCATCACCGCGGAGATGGGCGCGCCGCTGGCCATCGCCCGCAAGGTGCAGGTGGGCCTGCCGATCGCGGTGCTGTCCTCGATGGTCGACCTGCTCAACCGCGACGAGTGCGAGGAGCGGATCGGCAACTCCCTCGTCGTGCGCGACCCGGTCGGGGTCGTCGCGGCGATCACCCCGTGGAACTATCCGCTGCACCAGACGGTCGCGAAGCTCGCCCCGGCCCTCGCGGCCGGCAACACCGTCGTGCACAAGCCGAGCGAGGTCGCGCCCCTGTCCGCGCTGCGGCTCGCCGAGCTGGTCCGCGAGGCGGGGCTGCCGTCGGGCGTGTACAACCTGGTCACCGGCTACGGCGACCCGACCGGGGCGGCCCTGGCGGGGCACGCCGGGGTGGATCTCGTGTCGTTCACCGGGTCGACGGGCGCCGGCCGTACCGTGGCCGCCCTCGCCGCGTCGCATCTCGCGCGGGTCTCGCTCGAGCTCGGCGGGAAGTCCGCCAACGTGATCCTGCCGGACGCCGACCTGGCCGCCGCGGTGAAGGTCGGCATCGGCAACTGCTACCTGAACTCCGGCCAGACCTGCACCGCCTGGACCCGCCTCCTCGTGCACGAGTCCCAGCACGACGAGGTGGTCGACCTGGCCGTCGCGGCCGCTTCGAAGTACACCGTCGGCGACCCCACCGACCCGGCGACCCGTCTCGGACCCCTCGCCTCCGCCGCCCAGCGCGACCGCGTGCGGTCCTACATCGCGCGTGGCGTCGCCGACGGTGCCCGGATGGCGCTGGGCGACGGCTCCGTGCCCGACGTCGGCTACTACGTGGCGCCGGTCGTCTTCGCCGACGTGGACCCCGCCTCCGTCATCGCGCAGGAGGAGATCTTCGGGCCGGTCCTGTCGATCATCCGGTACCGCGACGAGGACGACGCCGTCCAGATCGCCAACGGGACGCCGTACGGCCTGGCCGGCAGCGTCTGGTCGGGGTCCCCCGAGCGTGCGCTCGCGGTCGCCCGCCGCCTCCGGACCGGTCAGGTCGACGTCAACGGCGGCTCGTTCAACCCCCTCGCGCCGTTCGGCGGGATCGGGGACTCCGGATACGGGCGTGAGCTCGGCGTCCACGGCTTCGAGGAGTTCACGTCGGTGAAGGCGATCCAGCTGTGACGTCCGCGCTGGTACTGCGAGCGGTGGACGGTCCCGCCTCGGTCGAGGACGTCGTGCTGAACCCCGTCGGCCCGTCGCAGGTGCGGGTGCGCCTGGCGGCGGCCGGGGTCTGCCACTCCGACCTGTCCCTGGCCAACGGCACCCTCCGCCAGCCGTTCCCGGTGGTGCTCGGCCACGAGGGCGCCGGCGTCGTCGTGGAGGTCGGGTCCTCCGTCTCGGACATCTCGGTCGGCGACCACGTGGTGCTGAACTGGTCGCCGCCATGCCGCTCCTGCTGGTTCTGTTCAGCCGGCGAGCCGTATCTGTGCTCGCACGCCGACGACGCCCGCGGGGTGCCCTACGCGCGCACCGCGCTCGGAGACGACCTCTACGCGGGCCTCGGCACCGGGGCGTTCGCCACCGAGACGGTCATCGGCGCGCACGCCTGCATCCCCGTGCCGGCGGACATCCCGCTCGAGGAGGCGGCCCTGCTCGGCTGCGCGGTCCTCACCGGCGTGGGGGCGGTCCTCAACTCCGCCCGGGTGCGTTCCGGGGAATCGGTCGTCGTGATCGGCCTCGGCGGCGTCGGTCTCGCGGCCCTGCAGGGCGCCCGCATCGCCGGGGCGTCCACAGTCATCGCCGTCGACGCGTCCCCGTCGAAGTCTTCGCTGGCGCTGTCGCTGGGCGCGACCCACTTCCTGGCCCCCGGCCCGTCGCTGGCCAAGGAGGTCCGCGCGCTGACCTCCGGCCGGGGCGCCGACCACGCCATCGAGTGCGTCGGCCGCGCCGCGACGATCCGCGCCGCCTGGTCCGTGACCCGCCGCGGCGGGCGCGCCACCGTGCTCGGCCTGGGCTCCAGCACCGACGAGGTGACGTTCAACGCCTTGGAGGTGGCGTACTTCGCCCGGACGCTCACCGGGTGCATGTACGGCAGCACCGACCCCGCCGTCGACGTGCCCGTGCTGCTGTCGCACTACCGCTCGGGGGCGCTGAACCTGGCCGCCCTCGTCACCGACCACGTCTCCCTGGCCGAGGTGCCGGCCGCCTTCGACCGCATGCGCTCCGGCGTCGGCGCCCGCACCCTCGTGCGGTTCTGACGTCACTCCGGGCGCCCGCACCCGCGCTCCCGACCCGGCAATGGCCGGCGGACGTGTCGCGGGTGCGGCCGCCGCTGGCGGCGGGGCCGTCGCGGGTGCGGCCGCCCGCCGGCGGCGGGGCCGTCGCGGGGCACGACGCCCGCCCGTTGCGCCGTTGACGCCCGCTCCACCCAGGATTTCGCCCCACGGCGAGCGCACTTCTTGGCCCCGCCCCCTCGAACCACACCGCGCACTGCACCCGGCGTCACATCCAGCACTGCATCTCGGGCCGCACCTCGCCTCGAACCACACCTCGCGGCCTCCCGCCATCCGCACAGACATTGATCAATGCCCCGATTCACCCCCTCTGCACCCATCAACGCCGCCCCACCCCTCAGGTCGCACCCAGCCTCGAACCGCATCCCGCAGCAGCACTGGCGCCACCTCCAGCGCCGCACCTCGGCCACACCTCACCTCGAACCGCACCTCACGGCCACCCCTCTCACACATACGCTGATCAATGCCCCAACTTGCCCCAATTGCGCCATCGACGCTGCGCGATCCACCCACAAAATGATCTCTGGAATGTGGGTAGATCGCGCAACGTCTATCCGCATGCGCGCGGCCGTGGCCGTTTCGCGGTTGTCCACAAGCGGGCAGTTATCCACAGATCGGCGCAGGCCGCGAAGCGCGAAAAGCGCGGGCGGGGCAGCATTCAGGCATGCACCGGTCACTCCAGCAGTTCGCCGACTCCAACGACGGTGTCGTGCTCCGACGCGCCGCCGTCCGCGTCGTCGATCGGGTTGTTGTCGACCGTGCCGCCGGCTGCGGCCAGATCGTCAGGGTCTGCCCGAAGACGTTCGTCGACTCGGCTCTGGCAGACGACAGGCGGGCACTGCTGCGGGCCGTCGCCCGGTATGGCGGCGAGAGCGGCGCGCTGTCACACACCAGTGCGCTGGAGGTGTGGCGGCTTCCCGTGCCGGCCACCGGCCCGATCCATCTCACCATCGGGCCGGGGCACTTCCTGCGCGGAGCGGCGGGCGTCCGTGTCCATCGCCGGATGGCCCCGCTGGACGACGTCGTCGTCCGCGACGGGTTGCGGGTCGTCCGCGTCGAGCGGGCGGTGGTCGACAGCTGGCCGTTGCTGGAGCGGGACCTGGGGCGGGCGGCGGCGATCGTCGCGGTCAACCGCCGCATGACGACACCCGATCGGCTCATGGCGGCCCTGGATCGCGCGCCACGGATCGGTGGGCGGCGCGGGCTGGCACGGCTCGTCGAGCTGCTGCAGGCGGGGTGCAGGAGCCACCTCGAGCTGTGGGGGTATCAGCGGGTGTTCGCCGGTGCGGGATTCGAGGGCCTGCGATGGCAGGCACCGGTCAGGGTGGGCGGGCACACGGTGTATCTGGACGCCTTCGACCCGCGCACCGGTGTCGACTTCGAGCTCGACGGCACGGAGTTCCACGCCGGTCTCGCCGATCGGGAGCGGGATCTGCGCCGCGACACGGCGCTGCAGGCCGAGGGGCTGACCGTCGTGCGGTTCACCCACGCCCGCCTGCGCCGCGATCCAGACGGTGTTCGGCGCGAGGCGCTGGCGGTCATGAATGCGCGCGCGGACGGATGGTCGCGGCGGTGGTCGTATGCAGAATGACCTCCGCGACCATGGTGGGGTTGTCGCTCATGGGGACGTGGCCGCAGCCGTCGAGGGCGACGTGGTGGGCGTCGGGGAGGCGTTCGCGGGCGACGCCTGCCTGGACCGGCAGGAAGATGCGGTCGCGGGAGCCCCAGGCGACGGTGACCGGGACGTCGGGGCGGGCGGTGTAGGCGTAGGCGCGGCCGTGGCGGGCGACGGCGCCGAAGCCCCTGCCGCCGCGCAGGGCCAGGGTGTCGGCGAGGGCGCGTTCGGCGGTGAGGACGCTCGGGTCGCGCACCAGCCAGCCGAAGGAGAATGCCTTGCCGAAGCCGGTGCGGTAGAAGACCTTCAGCAGCGGCGTGGGGGTGAAGGCGCCGACACGGTGGCCGCGCAGGATGCTCAGCGCGCGGCGCACCTGGGCGGGGGTGCAGAAGCCGGCGGGCGACAGGGCGGTCGCCGAGCGGGCGTGGCCGGCGGCGGCGAGCTCCAGGGCGATGGCACCGCCGAGGCTGTTTCCGGCGACGTGCGGCCGGTCCAGGCCCGTCTCGGCGAAGTACTCGGCCAGGGCCGCGACGGCGCTCGGCATGCCCTGGTTGTCGGCCGGGGCGGGCGAGCGGCCGAAGCCGGGCAGGTCGATCGCGATCACGTCGTGGTGCTCGGCGAGCAGGTCGATGACCGGCTCCCAGGCGCGCCAGTGGTGGCCGATGCCGTGGATGAGCACGAGCGGCTCACCAGTTCCCTTGCGGACACTGTGCAGGGTCATGCCCACTCCTCCGCTGCGCTCCGGTGCGGTCATGCGGTCACCTCGTATGCCGTGACGTCGAAGCGCTTCATCCGCTGCCGGAAGCGCCAGGTGGACCCCGGCCACAGGGTGGAGTTGCGGCCGGTCGTGTCGATGTACCAGCTGCTGCAGCCACCGGTCGCCCAGACCGTCTTCGTCATACGGCGGTCGACGGCGGCGGTGAAGGCACGCTGCGCCTCCGCGCGCGGCTCGATGCTGCGCGCACGATCCAGGGTCTTCAGGGCGCCCAGGACGTATTCGATCTGGGCCTCGATCATCAGCACGACCGAGTTGTGGCCGAGGCCGGTGTTAGGGCCGAGCAGGAGGAAGAGGTTGGGGAAGCCGGCGACGGTGGTGCCGCGGTAGGCCTGCGGGCTGCCCTGCCACACCTCGGCCAGGCTGCGGCCGTCGCGGCCACGGACACGTTCGGAGATGGGGAGGTCGGTGACGTGGAAGCCGGTACCGAAGATGATGGTGTCGACCTCGTGCTCGACGCCGTCGCGGGTGACGATCCCTTGTGGACGGACCTCCGCGATCGGCTCGGTCACCACGTCGACGTTGTCCCGGGTCAGCGACGGGTAGTAGGTGTTGGACTTGAGGACCCGCTTGCAGCCCATCGCGTAGTCCGGGGTCAGCTTGGCGCGCAGCGCCGGGTCGGTGACGGCGGAGCGCAGGTTGCGCAGCGCGATCCGTTGCGCGAGCCGCATCACGGGCGGGCGGAGGAAGCCGATGACCGTGGACTCGATCGCCCAGTAGACGATCGTGCGCATCAGGCGTTGAGAGCCGGGGATCCGCTTGTACAGGGTGTGCTCCCAGCGACGCAGTGGGCGTTCGTTGCGCGGCATGACCCACGCGGCGGTGCGCTGGAAGAGGGTCAGGCGGGCGACGGAGGGCTGGATCGCCGGCACGAACTGGATCGCCGACGCCCCGGTGCCGATGACGGCGACCCTGCGGCCGGTCAGGTCGAGGTCGTGGTTCCAGCGGGAGGAGTGGAAGGTCTCGCCGCGGAAGGTCTCCAGGCCGGCGAGCTTCGGGACGACCGGCTCGTTGAGCGGGCCGCCGGCGCTGATCAGCACGTCGGCGGTCCACTCGCCGCGGGACGTCTCGATCCGCCAGTGCCCGGCGGCGGCATCCCAGCACGCGAGCCGCACGTCGGTGTCGAAGCGGATGCTGGGCCGCAGCCCGAAGCGGTCCGCGCAGCTTCGCAGGTACTGCCAGATCTCGGGCTGCGGGGAGTACGTGTTGCTCCAGGCCGGGTTCAGCGCGAAGGAGAACGAGTAGACGTGCGAGGGCACGTCGCACGCGCAGCCCGGGTAGGAGTTGTCGCGCCAGGTGCCGCCGAGGTCCGCCGCCCGTTCGAAGACGACGAAGTCGTCGTGGCCGCGCTGCTTGAGCCGGATCGCGGCGCCCAGGCCGCCGAACCCCGCACCGACGATCGCGATCCTGACGTGCATGCAGCCTCCCTGGTACCGACTGGTACCAGGGAGGTTACCACCGGGTATCTTCGCGGGGAAGCTATCCGGTCACAGGCCGAGCAGGCGGTCCAGGAAGTCGCGGTACTGGCGCACCGCGGCCCGCAGCCGCTCCGTGTCCTCGCTGCCCTCCTGCTGCCAGGCGCTCAGCTGCGCCCGCTGCGACTCGAGGGCTCCGGTGACGGCCGTGACCGCCTCGGTGACGAGCTGGTCGGCCTCGCCGGCGACGGACCGCGGGTCGTCGATGAAGCGCAGCTGCAGCTCGCGCCACCGTTCGCGCAGGCCGTCGGCGGCGCCTTCGGCCCAGATCGCTCCGACCGGCACCGTCTCGACCGCCCCGGGCCGCAGGTCCTGCCCGGCCCCGCCCTCCGCGCCGGTGGTGTCGCCGTCCGCCGCTCCGGCCGGCACGGGGACCGCGACGACGTCGCCGGCGTCGAGCGCCTCGCCACCTTCGAGCGCTTCGCTGCTGGCGCCGTCCTCGCCGGCGGTGACGGGCTCGTCGGTCACGACTGGGTCGTCGGTCAGGACCGGCCCGGCGAGGGTGCCGTCCCGGCGGTCGTCCGCGGTGTCAGCATCAGTGTCGTCGGCGACATCGACATCCGCATCGTCGTCGGCACGGTTGCCCGTTGCCGCATAGTCGGACGCGTCGTCGGCGTGGGTGAAGGCGGACGCGTCGTCGGCCCCCGCGTAGGTGGGCGCGTCGTCGATGCGTCCGTCGGTGCGGGCGTCGCGCGTGTCGGAGGCGTTGTCGTCGGTGTGGTCGTCCGTCAGGACGGCGGTGTCGGCGTAACGCGTGCCGGAAGCTTCGTCGTCGGTGCGGTCGTCCGCGAGGACTGCGGTGTGGTCGCCCGCGCGGGTGTCCGACTGGTCCTCCGGCAGGGAGCCGGCCCGGAGCTGGGTCGCGTGGTCCGCGGCCCACGCACGGTCCTCGGCGTCCTCCGCGGCGGCGGCTTCCTCCTCGCCGCGCTCGTCGGCGCGCGACTCGATGTCCGCGGGGACGAAGTCGGCGTCGCCCCGGGCCTCGTCCTCGTCACGGGCCGCGATCTCCTCGGCCGTCTCGTCACGGGTGGGGTTGCCGGTGTCCGTCGCGCCGCCGGCCCAGTCACCGCTCCGATCGTCTGTCCGGTCACCGGAGCCGTCGTCAGCCCGGTCGTCGGAGCGCTCGCCGGTCCAGTCGGCGGAGCCATCGTCGGAGTGGTCGACGGAGCCATCGTCGGCCCGGGTGTCGGAGCGTTCGTCGGCCAGGGTGTCGTCCAAGCGCGCGTCGTCGGCACGGTCCCCCGCCCAGTCGTCGGGACCACCTTCGGCCTGAGTGGCGTCCGAGCGGTCGTCGCCGGCACGGTTCCCAGTCCAGTCGTCGGAGCCGCCGTCGGACAGGGTGTCGTCCGAGCGGTCGCCGTCGGCGCGGTCCTCGGCGCGCTCTTCTTCCAGGGCCTGGTCGTGGTCGACGAGCTTGACGTCGTCGCGGTCGGCGATGCCGTCGTGGTCGGCGTCGGTCAGGGCGGACTCCGAGGCGTAGGTTCCCGCCGGGTACGTCTCGCCTTCTCGCGCGTCGTCGGTGCGGGCGTCGGCGTCGTGGACAACGCCGGTCTCGTGGTCGGTGTGAGCGGTGCCCACGGCGGTGTCGTCGGTGCTGTCGTCGTCGGAGGGGTGGCGGGGGCCGGGCACGTGCGTCTCGTCGAGGTTGCCGCGTTGATCCTGCATCGGGGGTTTCCTTTCCCGGCCTACGACCGGCGGCTGGTGTCGCGGGGAACGTCCTCGGGGTCGCGCTGCCCGGGCACGTCGGTGTCGCGGACGGCGGAAGCGTCAGCCGCATCGTCGGCACGGACAGCGCCGGCACGGACATGGTCGGCACGGGCGTCATCAGCGTGGACCGCATTGGCGCGGCCACCGTCAGCGCGGACACCGTCAGCACGGCCATCGTCGGCGCGGGCACCGTCGGCACGGACACCGTCGGCACGGACACCGTCGGCACGGACACCGTCGGCACGGACACCGTCGGCACGGACACCGTCGGCACGGACACCGTCGGCACGGACGTCATCGGCGCGGACGTCATCGGCGCGGACCGCATGAGCAGCGCGGACGTCGTCGGAGGCGGCAGCGCCGGAGATAGCAGCGCCGGAGATAGGAGTACCGGAGGGGGCCGCGGATGACGGGGTGGCGCCGGGGGTGGCGTCGACGCCGAGCAGGTCCGAGAACAGGGTGCGGTAGTGGACGACGGCCTGGCGCAGTTGTTCGGTGGTGGCCTCGCCGCGGTCGCTGAGGTCGCTGATCTCGTGCGCGTCGCGGTAGTGGCCGAGGGTGCGCGCGTGCTCGACGGAAAGGTGGGCGACCTGCTCCTCGTACTCGCCGGTCGGGTAGCCGCGCTCGGCGACCAGTTCGGTGACGAGGGCGTCGGCGTCGCGGACGGCGCCGGCGGGGTCGTCGAGGAAGCGGGCCTGGATCTCGGTCCATGCGGTGGTGTACCGGGTGCGCGCCTCCGGGGTGAGCTCGCGCAGCTCCAGCTCCAGCTCGGCGTGGCGGCGCTCCCGCTCGCGGAGCTCCCGTTCGGCGGCGGCGCGGCTGTCACCCTCGGCGACGGCCCGGTCGTACTCGGGGCCGAACCGGTGCTGCAGCGCCCGCCGCCGGGTGACGAACCAGATGCCGTAACCGATCGCCGCGATCACCAGGAGCACGACGATCGTGATGAGAACTTGGGTGGTTGTCATGGCGGTCCTCCTTCACAGGAGGTATGCCCGCCAGACAGTGCGTATCAAACGAAACCAGTAACTATGGACCGACGAGGTGCGTCAGGAAGTCGCGGTAACCGTGGACCGCCGCGCGCAGCTGCTCGGTGTCGTCCCGGCCGCTGGCGCGCCAGGTGCTGAGCTGGTCCTTGCGGGCGTTCAGCGACGCGGTCACCCCGGCGAGGGCGTCGTCGACGAGGCGCTCCGCCTCGCCCGCCGCGGTCTGCGGGTCGTCGACGAACCGCAGCTGCAGCTCCTGCCAGCGGGCCCGGACCTCGTACGCGTGACCCTCCGACGTCAGGGAGGACGTGGACGAGTAGTAGGAGCCGGGCGCCGGCACGGAGGACATCGGCGACGGCATCGCGGGGACGCCGGCCGCGGCGCCGTAGGCGGCCCCGTACGCGGGCATCTGCGCGCCGTTGACGGGCATGTTGCCGTTCGCGGAGGGCATGCCGGGCATGGCGCCGGGCATGGCGCCGGGCATGCCGGTGCCGGGCACCGCCGCGCCGG